>QCTE01000047.1 GCA_003211275.1 Synechococcus sp. AG-673-A03
ATCAACGCCCATTCGGATGCCGGCAAGCTCAAATGAGCACAGCAAGGGTTTCGTGGGGATCCGGTGAGCTGAGAGCACGTTGTCCGCGCTCTCTGATCGATCTGGGCTCTGATCCGTCGCCAACGGCTGGTGTGGATGGATTGATTCCCGTGGTTCTGACCTGGTCAGGCCGCCGGATCGTGTCAGTGCAAGCCACGTCGGAGGCCACTGGTCTGGTGCTACCCCGACTGGTGGAACCCCATGCCCATCTGGACAAGGCGTTCTCCTGGAACGAGTATCCCAATCCGGCGGGCACCTACTCAGGAGCCTTGGCGGCCAACTTCAGGGAGCATGAGACCCGTACGGCAGCAAAGGTTGAGCTGCGTGGAGAGCGCTGCTTACAACTGGCCTGGCAACACGGTCTGCGAGCGGTGCGCAGTCATATCGATAGCCTCGGACCTGGTGCGAACTGCAGCTGGCAGGTGCTCTCCGATCTGCGCAACCACTGGCGTGAACGCATTGAGCTGCAGCTGGTCGCTCTGGTGCCGATTGAGTACTGGTCCACTGCCGAGGGGGAGCACCTGGCGGCTGCTGTGGCCAAGGTCGATGGGCTGATCGGAGGTGTTCTGGCACCTCCCTGCAGAGGTCGGGCCACGCGCCGTGCCCTGCGTCGTCTACTGGAGCTTGCGGATCGACACGGTTGCCCGGTGGATCTGCACATTGATGAAGCAGCCTCCCAACCTGCAGAGGGCGTCCGTCAGCTGTTGCGTGTGCTTGAGAGCATGACTGTTTCGGTGCCTGTCACCTGCAGCCATGCCAGCAGCCTGTCGCTGCTGTCAACCGGTGCTCTGGAGCGGCTTGGAACGCGCATGGCGCGCCAGAACCTGCAGGTGGTGGCACTGCCGCTCACCAATGGCTGGTTGCTCGGTCATCGCGACAACGAAACTCCGCTGTGCAGGCCGCTGGCGCCGATCCGTCAGCTGCAACGCGCGGGGATTCCTGTGGCTGTTGGAGGTGACAACGTTCAGGACCCCTGGTACCCAGGCGGACAGCTTGATCCCCTGGCACTCATGGCCATGAGCCTGCCACTGGCTCAGCTCGCCCCCTGGGATGACCATGGCCTGAAGCCATTCGGCACCGATGCGACGGGTCTGATGGGTTTGGAGTGGGACGGACGGTTGCGTGCCGGGGCACCGGCAGACCTGATTCATCTGCCCGGTGGTGGCTGGCCTGAGTTGCTGTCGATGGCATCCCGACGTCGGGTTCTTGCCGGTGGACATTGGGTGCAGGATTGGTCGTAACGCCCTTCAGACCGACCAATGCTTCCTGATGCCCTGCGAACTGAGCTGGCAGAAGTCCCTGGCCTCAGGTTGTTGACACAGCCGGAGGAACTGGAACGCTTGTCTCGTGATGCCTACGACTACTCGCCGGTGCTGTCGCAGCGGTTGGCTCACTGCCGAGCAGAGTTGGTGGTGAGGCCGGACAGCGTGGAGGCGGTTGTTCGCGTGGCGGCAGCCTGCCGGCGTCATGCCGTGCCTCTGACCCTGCGTGGATCAGGCACGGGCAATTACGGCCAGTCCGTACCGCTTGAATCTGGGGTGGTGATGGTGATGACCCAGCTGAGGGCCGTGCGCTCCATTGATCAGGCCAGCGGCGTTGCCGAGGTTGAGTGCGGATGCCTGCTGAAAGACCTCAACCGGGAGCTGGCCGGTTTTGGCCGGCAGTTACGTCTGATGCCAAGCACCTGGCGCAGCGCCACGATCGGCGGATTCATCGCCGGTGGTTCCGGTGGAATCGGTTCCGTGCGCTGGGGGTTTCTTCGCGATCCGGGGCACCTGCTCGGACTGGAAGTGGTCACCATGGAGCAGGAGCCGCGGGTCCTTCAGCTCGAGGCCAGCGATGCCGAGGCGTTGAACCATGCCTACGGCACCAATGGCATCATCACGTCACTGCGGCTGGCCACGGCACTGCGCGTTGATTGGCAGGAAGTGGTGGTGGATTGTCCGGACTGGCCGACGGCAGTGGAGTTGGCAAGGCGATGCAGTTCAGCAGCGATTGACCTGCATCTCTGCACCGTTCTGGAGGCAGCGGTGGTTGAGTTGCTGCCGACGTGGGATCTGCCTCCTCGCCGTTCTGATCGCTTATTGCTGCTGGTGGCTCCCGATGCGGTGAGCACGGTTCAGCGCCTGGCGGCAGATATGGGGGCTGTTCTGACCCATCTCGGGGCGGAGGCCGACCGCCAAGGCAATGGTCTGCGGGAGCTGAGCTGGAACCACACGACGCTGCATCTGCGCCAGCGCGATCCTGACTGGACCTACCTGCAGATGCTGCTGCCCCAACCGGAGATCGACTGTTTGAGCACACTCAAGCAGGCCTGGGGTGATGATCTGCTCTGGCATCTGGAAGCTGTCAGGCAGCAGGGAGTTCAGCGGCTCGCATCACTTCCACTGGTGCGCTGGCGCGGCGTTGAAGCCTTAGAGCAATTGATGCAGGAGTGTCGAGATCTCGGCGCACTGATCTTCAATCCGCATGTGCTCACCGTGGAAGGTGGTGGCCTCGGTGTGGTGGATGGGGATCAGGTGGCCACCAAGCATCGTTACGACCCCGCCGGACTGCTCAATCCGGGAAAACTTGGGGGGTTCAGCAGTTGAGGCTGTCGCGAGTGGAAACACCTGTGCTGGAATTGACGCCTTCAGCAACCTGGCAGAGCCGGCGCTGATCATCCCGGTCCAGCAGGGCGTCGCTGAAGTCAGCACCCTCTACATCGGCTCCTGCAAAACTGCTGCCGGCAGCGATCACACCGATCAGCAGAGCATCGCGCAGATCCGTTCGCGTGAAGTCGGCCCTGTCCATCAGCGAATCGCTGAGATCGGCTCCATGAAAATCAGCCTCGGCAAAAGCTCCCTGAGTGAAGATCGCCCCATGCAGGTTGGCGCCGCTGAAATCAGCTCCGCGTCCCACGGCGCCTGCGAAGGAGGTGTTGGTTAATTGCTGGTCGTGAAAGTCAACATCGCTCTGATTGGTGAGTGTGTAGTCCACCCGGTCTTGAAACAGTGCCCTGTCTTGAAGGCCCACCCCAGCAGAGGTATCGAGGGCCAGAACAGTCAGAGGCGTCAGCCAGGTCATCACCAGGGTGAGTGCAGCAAGCACCTTCAGCAGCGATTTCATGGTTCCAGCGAATGGCTTGACGTTCACTCTGCCTCCAATGTGCCGTTTTCCATCATGTGGCCGATCAGATAGAGAGATCCTGCGATCACCGGGGCGGATGCGGGCCAGCCCTGATCAAGCAGTTGATTGAGTGCCTCCAGAGCAGTCTCAGCTGACTTCAGTTGATGGGCCTGCAGCGGCAGCGCTGGCTTCAGTTGTTCCAAGCTCCAGCTGCGATGCCCAGGCACCGGCACAATCCAGGCCTCATCCAGAGGGCCGAGCAGCTGTTGAAGCATCTCCGGTGCCTGTTTCTGCGCCTGGATCGCCAGGATCCAGATCTGCCGATGGCCGTCGGATGACCAACCGCAGCGTTCCCGCGCCAGCTCGATGGCGGCAGGTGGATTGTGGGCTCCGTCCACCCGCAGCCTCAAGCCCCTCCAGCGCATCCACTGCAAGCGCCCGGGCCAGCGTGCCGCTGCAAATCCTTCACGAATGGCCCGGCTTGAGATCACCTCATTGCGTGCGCTCATCCACTGCAGTGCGGCTGCAGCCACGGCCCCATTGCGTTTCTGCAAAGCCCCTGAAAGACCCAGGGTCCAGCTTTCATCCAGTGCATCGACCCACTGCAGGGTGCCTTGCACCGCGTTGACTCGTTGCTCGAGTACAGCAGCTACCTCGGGTTCCTGGGTTGCACTGATCACGTGGGCTCCCTCACCGATGGCCGCGGCTTTCTCTGCAGCAATGGCCTGAAGGCTCGGGCCCAGATGCTCGCGATGGTCCATGCCGATCGACGCCACAGCGATCAGAGGCCGCCACCTGTGGGCTGTGGTGGCATCAAGTCGGCCTCCCAGTCCTGCTTCCAGCACGAGCCAGTCGGGCCTCTGCGCTTCGAAGTGAATCAGTGCGCTGCAGATCAGTTGCTCGAACGGAGTGAGGCGGCATTGTTCCGTCAGTGGTTGCAACTGCTCGAGCGTCTGTCGCAAGGCCGTGATCGAGATCAACTGGTTGTTGACGCGGATGCGTTCACACCAACTCACCAGATGGGGCGACGTGGTGAGGCCTGAGCACAAACCGGCCGCCATCAATCCATTGTGAATGAGGCAGGCGATGGACCCCTTGCCGTTGGTGCCGACGACCTGAACGGCAGGAATCGACTGAGCCGGGTGGTGTAGATGCTCCAGAGCGATCGTCATCCTGTCCAGCGACAGGTCCATGCCACGCATGTCAAAGCGCGGCAGCAGATCACTCAGTTCATGGGGTGGATGTCCCTGTGGCGTCACTCAGCTCACACGGTTCAGGGCGCGTTCCAGGCGTGTAAGTAGGACCTGGATCTCTCGGGCATTGATCACCAGAGCGGGCACCATGCGCACCACCTGAGCACCGGCGGGCACCACCAGCAACTGTTCCTCCAGAGCTGCTTTCACCACGTCCACCGCAGTGATCCCGCAGTCTTCCTTGAGGATCAGGCCCTGAAGCAGCCCCCAGCCACGCGCTCCCTCCAAATAATTGGGGAAATGGTTCACGAGCCTGTTGAGGCCCTCACGTAGCTGGGCGCCCCGCTCGCGCACATTGCGCAGCAGATTGCGTTTTTCGATTTCGCTGGCCACCGTCAGACAGGCCTGGCAAGCGAAAGGGTTACCGCCGAAGGTGCTTGCGTGGTCGCCCGGTTCAAAAAGATCGGCGTTGTGGCGCACCATCAGTGCGCCGACGGCATGTCCGCCTCCCAGGCCTTTGGCCAGGGTGAGGGCATCGGGACGAACACCGAGCTGCTCATAACCCCAGAGCGTGCCGGTTCGGCCCATCCCCACCTGCACTTCATCGAAGATCAGCAGGATGTTGCGTTGATCGCAGTGCTCACGGATTGCCTGCATCACCTCGGGATCACCAGGATTCACGCCTCCTTCGCCCTGAAGAGGCTCGATCAGCACCGCGGCCACGCGTGGACCGTTCTGTTCCAGGCGCTCGAGCAGCTGTTTGAAATCCGCGAGATCGTTGTATCGGAAGAATTCGAAGCCGTCCACCATGGGTTCAAAACCCTTGTGGTATCTGGGTTGTCCCGTGGCGCTGACCGCGGCCAGCGTGCGCCCATGGAAGCTGGCCTCAGCAGTGATGATCACCGGCCGTTCAATGCCTCGGCGCAGATGGCCGTGTTTCCGGGCCAGTTTGATCGCCGCTTCGTTGGCCTCAGCCCCTGAATTGCAGAAAAACACACTGTCTGCGCAGCTGTTGTTCACCAGCCACTTGGCCAGCGCTTCCTGCTCTGGAATTCGGTAGAGATTGGAAACATGCTGCAGCTTGCGCAGCTGCCCAGTCAGAGCCTTGCGCATCGCTCTGTTGCTGTGCCCCAGCGTGCAGGTGGCGATGCCGGCAACGGCATCAAGATGGCGACGGCTTTTGTCATCCCAGACCCAACAACCCTTGCCGCGCTGGAGGGAGAGCGCGAAGCGGTTGTAGGTGCCCATCACCGCATCGGAAGGGGGCACTGGCGCTGGCTCCACCATGGATCGTTCAGGGCTGTTGCCCGGAGGACATCAATGACCTAATCATTGTCTCGCAGAGTCCTGCCGTGTTGGCAGTGATCAGCTCAATCCTGTCGGAGACCTTGAGGATCAATAGGAGCGGTCGGACTTGAACCGACAAACCCGAAGGCGGCGCATTTTGAGTGCGCTGCGTCTACCAATTCCGCCACGCTCCCGCATGCCGACTTTAGGCGATGCAGTTCAGACCAGCATCTCAGGAACCGTGTCGCACCAACTTTGCCCCGCTGGCCGTGAGTTTCGCTTCAATTCCGGCGTAGCCCCGGTCGAGGTGGTTTAGGCCACTTACCTGCGTTCTGCCCTTAGCCACCAGGCCTGCAAGCACCATTGCGGCTGAGGCGCGCAGATCGGTTCCATTCACAGGCGCTCCACTGAGGGAGGGAACACCTTCGACGACGGCCGCGTTGCCTTGAACACGGATGGCTGCACCCATACGCTGCAGCTCCGCTACATGCTGCATGCGGTTTTCGTAGATCTTTTCAGTGATCACGCTGGTGCCTTGGGCTGTCGCCAGCAAGGCCATGAACGGTGCCTGCAGATCGGTTGGAAAACCGGGGAAAGGCTGGGTGGTGATGTCAATGCCTTTGATGGTGCCCGGGGTGATGACGATGCCATCGCCGTCGACCTCCAGACCGCAACCACAGTCGCGCAATTTCTGAAGCACGGAGCTGAGGTGATCAGGAACCACTGGGGCGACGCGCAGTGTTGAACGCGTGATTGCGGCAGCAAGCAGGAATGTGCCTGCTTCGATCCGGTCGGGAATCACCGTGTAGTCGCAACCGTGCAGCTTCTCCACACCTTCGATGGTGATGGATGGACCGCCGGCTCCGCTGATGCGAGCTCCCATGGCATTTAGCAGGTTGGCGAGGTCCTGAACCTCAGGCTCCTGCGCTGCGTTCTCAATCACGCTGGTGCCTTTCGCCAGGCTTGCAGCCATCAGAATCGTTTCCGTGGCACCGACGCTCGGGCAGTCGAGAACAATCGAGGCCCCTTTCAGACGTTTGCGATCACCGGGAACCGTGGCCGAGACCACGCCATGTTCAACAGTCACCACGGCGCCAAGTGCTTTGAGTCCGCGGATGTGCTCCACCACTGGGCGTGCACCAATGCGACAGCCACCAGGCAGAGGAACCTTGGCGTGGCCCATGCGAGCGAGGATTGAACCGATTGCGAAGAAGCTGGCTCTCAGCCCGTTAACCAGTTCGTAGGGAGGTTCCGCGCTGGTGAGCTCGGAAGCCTGAAGGTGGATGGTTTCACTGCTTCGCCGGACCTTCACTCCCATCGAAACCAGGATGCTCTCCATGCCATCGATGTCGGTCAGAGGAGGCACGTTGCG
This sequence comes from Synechococcus sp. AG-673-A03, assembly GCA_003211275.1. Classification (GTDB taxonomy): domain Bacteria; phylum Cyanobacteriota; class Cyanobacteriia; order PCC-6307; family Cyanobiaceae; genus Synechococcus_C. The sequence goes on from QCTE01000047.1 coordinate 7,000, forward strand.
GAGGGTCAGCGTGTCTTCCGTCAGCAGTGCAGCTGTCATCAGCACCAGGGCTGAATTCTTGGCGCCGCTCACGCGGAGCTCACCCTGCAGTCTGTTGCCGCCTTGGATCTCAAGATGGGGCTTGAGAATGTCTTGAGACGCGGGCGCCGCGGCTGTCATCCCTGTTATTTCCTGCCGAATTCTTATCTTGACGGCTAGGTCTGAGACCGTCTAGACGGCCAGCCCCCAAACTGTCTTGGCGTTCGAGGCAACGGCCGAGTGCCGATGTCGTATGTTTCACGAGTCGCTTTGCGACACACGCCAGCGGATGTGGCGGAATTGGTAGACGCGCTAGTTTCAGGTACTAGTGGCAGCAATGTCGTGGGAGTTCAAGTCTCCCCATCCGCATTGATTGAATCGAACTCTCGATGAGACCACCGTCAGGTCTTGAGTTCGGCCTCAATCCAGCTACCACCTTTTGTGTCACTGATTGATTATCAAGGAAGTCCTTGTTTGATTTCAGTATCGCTGGTTGACTCCATGCATGAGGGCTGAATGGGGTGCGTTGAATCACTGCCCGCATCGTCTTCGGGCAAGCAAACTCAGCCGCGAAGGGGTTTGATCGCACTGCTTCTGGGAGACCTCTGATCGTGAGACTCTGCACTTACGGGATCAGCTGCAATTGACCCCTCTTCGCGGATTGAGCTCAGGTGCTGCCTGAAGGTGGCTGTGTGTTGCCTTGATGGCGCAGATCACGGCGCTGACAGCAGCAATCCGGCATGAGTTCAATCTTCCCCATCCGAACTATCTTGATTTCAGAAGGCTTCAACTACCGCCCATGATTGTTCTGAAGATCTCCAACTCATCAGAGGTTGTGGCGTCCAAAGTTGGCAAGTTTTTGGAAGCCCTGACTCCCGAAAAGGTCGATCAGGCCGCTGTTGAAGACCAGGTCATCAAGAAGCTGGTGGAGAACCTCTCCGCTGAGGGAATTAAGGGCGAGATTGCCTCGGTCAACGGAGTTGATATCGAGGGAAGCGAACTCAGTCTTCACGATGGGTTGAAGGTGCGGAAGCACACCAGCTTCTGAGGTGAATCAGCTTCCGGGTTCCGGCGTCGATTTGATCACCAGCCGTCGTAATCCTCTTGTTCGGCGTCTTCGCTCTCTGGCGACGTCCTCAGGGCGTCAGCAGGATGGACATCTTCTGCTCGAAGGCACGCATCAACTGCAAGAACTGCTGTCTTTGCCGCGCCGGCTGACCATGCCGATCAAGGTGATGGCGACGCCGGCCTGGCTGGAATCTCATGGAGATCTGATCGATCGCTTGGCGGCTGACATCGATCTGCAGCCGATGGCTGATGAAGCCCTCAGAGCAGCTCTCTCCACGGTCAACCCCGATGGGGTGGCCTGTCTCTGGCCGATCAACCAGCTGCCGGAGCCTGCTGAAGCTCCGTCGTTTGTGTTGGCCCTTGATCGTGTGCAGGATCCCGGCAATGTCGGCACCTTGCTGCGCACTGCACTGGCTGCCGATGTCGAGGAGGTCTGGCTTGCTGCAGGTGCTGACCCTCTGGCTCCGAAAGTCGTGCGCTCAGCCGTTGGAGCAGTGCTGCGCCTCCCGCTCAGGCGGTTCGGTCCTACGGATTCGGCTGGTGTTGAGCAGTTGACCGACAAGCTCAGCGCAGCCCGTGATCGTGGTCTTCAGGTGGTGGCGGCGCTGGTGCCTGAGTCAGGAGCTGGGATGCCGGTGATTCCTTACTGGCAGCTGGACTGGTGCTGTCCCACCGTCTTGGTGCTCGGCAATGAGGCAGCTGGTCTTCATCCAGCACTGCAGGCCAGCTGTAGCCATGGGGTCACGCTTCCCCACAGCAGTCAGGTTGAGTCTCTCAATGTCGCCTCAGCAGCCGTTCCTCTCCTTTTGGAACGCCGACGGGCGACAATGACGGCCTCCATGCAGCTGTCCGGGTGAGCGACGCCAGTTTCGACTTCGATGTGATCGTGATCGGTGCCGGTTATGGCGGTTTCGATGCGGCCAAACATGCCGCGGATCACGGGCTGAAGGTGGCGATCGTCGAGTCTCGCGACATGGGTGGAACCTGCGTGAATCGCGGCTGTGTTCCCTCTAAAGCTCTGCTGGCAGCGTCCGGCAGGGTGCGAGAGCTGGCCGATGCTAAGCATCTTTCCAGCTTTGGTATCCATGCGGCACCCGTTCGCTTTGAGCGCCAAAAAATCGCTGATCACGCCAATGAACTGGTGGCCACGATCCGCAGCAATCTCACTAAGACGCTGGAGAGGGCTGGTGTCACGATCATTCGTGGTCAGGGACGCCTGGATGCTGCACAGAGGGTGGGAGTCCGTGAAATCAGTGGTGTCGACAGGACTCTCTTGGCTCGTGATGTGATCCTCGCCACCGGGTCTGATCCCTTTGTTCCGCCTGGTATCGAGACGGATGGACGCAGTGTGTTCACCAGTGATGAGGCCGTGAACCTGGAATGGCTTCCACGCTGGATCGCCATCATCGGCAGTGGATACATCGGCCTGGAATTCGCCGACGTTTACACCGCGCTCGGATGTGAGGTGACCATGATCGAGGCCCTGGATCGGGTGATGCCCACCTTCGATCCAGATATCGCCAAGCTGGCTGCGCGCAAGCTGATCGACAGTCGTGACATCGATGCCCGTTCAGGCGTGCTGGCCAAGTCGATCAAGCCCGGTTCCCCCGCAGTGATCGAACTGGTTGATATGCAGACCCGTGAACCTGTTGAGACTCTGGAGGTTGATGCGGTGCTGGTGGCCACGGGCAGGGTGCCCAGCAGCAAAGGGCTCAACCTTGAGGCCTTGGGTGTTGAAACCAACCGCGGATTTGTGCCCATCGACGACGGCATGCGAGTTCTGTCTGGCGGTCAGCCCGTACCCCACCTCTGGGCTGTCGGAGATGTGACCGGCAAGCTGATGCTGGCCCATACCGCTGCTGCTCAGGGCACGGTGGCTGTCGACAATATCCTCGGTCACACCCGTGAGATCGACTACCGCAGTATTCCTGCAGCCACGTTCACGCACCCTGAAATCAGCTCAGTGGGGCTGAGCGAAGCCGATGCAAAGCAGCAGTCTGCTGATCAGGGGTTCGAGCTCGGCGTGGTGCGCAGCTACTTCAAGGCCAATTCCAAGGCTCTGGCTGAACTGGAAAGTGATGGCCTGATGAAATTGCTCTTCAACAAGGTCACTGGTGAAGTGCTTGGTGCCCACATCTACGGACTGCATGCCGCTGACCTGATTCAGGAGGTCTCCAATGCGGTGGCCCGTCGTCAGAGTGTGCGTCAGCTGTCCACCGAAGTGCATACTCATCCGACCCTCAGCGAAGTGGTTGAAGTGGCCTACAAGCAGGCTGCCGCCTCTCTCACCGCCGCTGCCTGATCACCTCCCACGATTGCCGCTATGGAGTTTCGTCGCCGTCCACCCAATCCCAAGGTTCAGGTGGCTCATCTTGAATATGCCATCCCTCATGAGGAGAGTGAGCCCCGCAACATCCTCGAGAAGATCGTCTGGGAGAAAGACAAGGAAATTGAAGTTGCGCGTCAGCGCATGCCTTTGGTGCAGCTGAAAGCACGTGTTGCTGAACTGCCCAAGTCAAGAGATTTTCTGGCCACGCTGCGATCGGCACCTGTCTCGCCGGCTGTGATCGCTGAGGTTAAAAAGGCCAGTCCCAGTAAAGGTGTAATCCGTGAGGATTTCGATCCCGTTGCGATCGCACGTTCCTATGTGGCTGGTGGTGCCAGTTGCCTGTCCGTGTTGACGGACAAGACCTTTTTCCAGGGTGGCTTTGATGTGCTCGTCGCCGTGCGCGAAGCCGTGGATGTGCCGCTGCTCTGCAAAGACTTCATTCTCAGCCCACATCAGCTGTACCAGGCGCGTGCCGCCGGCGCAGATGCAGCACTGTTGATTGCCGGCATTCTTTCGGATCAGGATTTGTCTTATCTGCGCAAAGTGGCCGCTGCGATTGGACTCACGGTGCTCGTGGAAGTGCATGATCGCGATGAACTGCAACGGGTTCTGGCTCTCGGTGGCTTTCCTTTGATCGGAGTGAACAACAGAGATCTGACCACGTTTGAGACCGATCTCGCCACCACGGAGCAGCTGGCTGACCAGTTCGGCGCAGACTTGAAGGCCCAGGGCACATTGCTGGTGAGTGAGTCGGGTCTGTTCGCTCGGGCTGATCTCGATCGTGTTCAGGCGGCAGGGGCTTCAGCGGTGTTGGTGGGTGAAGCCTTGATGCGTCAGCAGGATGTTGAGCAGGGTCTGCGCACGTTGATTTCCGGCTGAGTCAGGTCCCGTCGCTGTGCCGACCTGTTGGTGAGATCACAGCAGTCACTTCACCGATCACTTGCTCCAAGGACACCTGTCCAAACTGGCGGCTGTCTGTGCTCGCTGCTGGGTTGTCGCCTCTGAGCTCCAGCCAACCATCGTTCGACTGCCAGACGCGTTTCGTGATCACCAGATTGATGTTGCTTGGGTGATGGCACACCACAACCGTTCCAGGTGATGGCGACCGGCCGTCATGGGGCCGCAGCTTCACCAGCAGCCGTTGTTTGGGTTGAAGAGCGGGGAGCATCGAGTCTCCCTCCACCTGGAACAGCCTGCGGCGCCCCAAAAAAAACAGCAGCAAGTCCTTAAGACCCGCTGCTGGAAGTGGAGTGTTCACAGTGATTCACCCCGATGGTGATGCACTCAGGATGCGGTCACCCAGGCGTCGTTGCGGCCTTTGGACTGCCAGAACATGCCGTGGATTTTTTCAACGGCTGCCATCAGCTCCTCTGCCTTGCCCTGATCGATGTTGACCTTGCAGGCGCTGCAGAGTTTGGCTGCTTTCCAGAAGGTGTCGTGCAGGTCGGGGAACGTGGCCAGGTGATCGGGCTTGAAGTAGTCCGTCCAGAGGATCATCAGCTCTTTCTTGGCCTTGGTGGCTTCCTCTTCCTTGATCGCCACGTAGCGCGAAAACGTGTTGTTGTAGGCAGCGAGAGCTGCTGCATCGCCAGCTGCAGGAGCTTCGATGGCCTTGATTTTCTTGGTCATTGAGAGAACAGCTTCCGCTGCAACCCGTGCTGAAGAAGGGTCGTAGACCCCACAAGGACCATCGCAGTGGGCTTGTGCTGCTTCAGCAGGTAGTGCGCGAAAGATGGCTGAGAGTGCCGAGCGGAACATGTGGGTTGATGGTCAACTGCCGTTTGCACAGCCTAACTGGCGCTCATGACTTGATGTCGAGCAGCTCGACATCAAAAATCAGCGTTGCGTTCGGCGGTATGACACCGCCGGCTCCGCGGGTGCCGTAACCGAGCTCAGGTGGAATCACCAGCTTGCGCTTGCCGCCGACCTTCATGCCCTGGACACCTTCATCCCAACCTTTGATCACCTGGCCGCGTCCCAGGGGGAAGGTGAAGGGCTTGCCGCGGTCATAGCTGGCATCGAACTGTTTGCCGTTCTCAAGCGTTCCTCGGTAGTGCACCACAACGGTCTGACCGGCGACGGCTTCAGGGCCACTGCCGACCTCAATGTCGGTGATGCGCAGGCCACTGGCCAGGATCTGCGCTTTATCGGCGCTCATGGGGCCTCCGAGTGCCGAGGCGTCGGCTTGGTTGGAGTCGGGGGCCATAGCGAAAAGAGTGGGATTGGTCTCATCGGGATCCAGTTCCATCGGACTGGATGCGGTGTTCAGACCAGCGGTCTGAACGATGGCAGGTTGCGCTGCCGGAGCTGCCGCGATCACGGTGGATGGAGCCACGATCTGACTCACGAGAGCCACGATCAGGCAGGCCACACAGACGGCGGAACTGATCAGAATGTCGCGCACTGGAGATCCATTCGTTCCTGTTGATTCTGGCAGGCTCACTCCTGTCGATCTCGTTGGCGCAGCTGTTGCTCGAGTCGGTCGATCCGACCGCGTAGTTCATCCAGCTCCTTTTGGCTGGCGAGACCCAGATCCTGGAGCAAGTTGTCGCGGTTGCGTTCGAGGTTGCGCCCCATCTGCTGCTCTAGTTCCGGTGTTTCACCGCGCAGAGCCTTCAGCACGTCATCCACAAGTGCAGAGGCATGGGTCGCATCGAGGCGTCCACTGCTCACCCATTCCTGGGTCACGTAACGGAGACGGTCAGCCACCAGGGTGGTGGTTCCGAGACCACGGAGCAGCAGCTGCTGAAGGGGGTTGGCGGTCTCCATCGAGAATCGCAGTCAGTCTGAATTCAGGATGACGGCATCCAATGGTGCTGACCATGGGCAATGACCGATCCCTGTCCTTGCTCAGGGGACTGAGCGGAGGAGTTCTGGCAGGACTCGGCCTGTGTTTTTCAGGCCCATGGTGGATGGTTCCTGCCCTGGCGTTGCTGTGGTCGGTCGTGCGATCACCTCTGGCTGCGGCGCTCTGGGCTGCAGTGGCGATTGCCATCAGCCATCGCTGGTTGATTGCCTTGCATCCGTTGACCTGGCTGGGTGTGCCGGCACCCCTGAGTCTCCCCCTTGCCCTGCTGGTCTGGTTGGCCTGCGTTCTGTCTGCAGCACTGCTTGTGGCGGCATGGAGTCTGTTGGCGCGCTGGCTGCCCGGTCGCGGCGGCTTGCTGCAGGCCTTGGTTCTGTCGCTGGTCTGGGGCCTGAGCGAGACACTGCTCGCCAGGGGGCCGCTCTTTTGGATTGGTGTTGGCGGCAGCGTTCTTCCCGCTGATCGCTGGCTTGCAGGTCTGGCTGGTTGGTTTGGTGCCGGAGGACTGGCTGCTGTTCAGCTGCTGCTGGGTTGGTGGCTCTGGCAGTTGTGGTGCGGGGTTCGCGTTGAAGGAGAGCAGCGCTGGCGGCTTCTGCGCTGGGGTGTTCTAGGCCTGGTGGTTGCCCATGGTCTTGGTGCCGTGGCCATCACGGGAGTTGCTCAGGGCACAAAGGACGACGAAGTGTTGCCGATGGCCCTGTGGCAAACGGCGATCCCCACTCGTGAGAAGTTCAGCGTTCGTCGACAGACAGAGCTGCCCAGGCGATTGCGTGAGGCCATCGAGAGCGCCGAACGAGACGGGGCCGAACTGCTGCTCGCTCCAGAGGGCACGCTCCCTGCGAAGTTTGGGCTTGAACAGGGCGGCGGAATTCCCCTGATCAGTGGTGGCTTCCGTTTCGTGGCGGGCCAGCAGCGCAGCTCGCTCCTCTTAATGACATCAGAGACAACAGGGCCGTCCAGCAGCATCGATAAGCATCGCCTGGTGCCGCTGGGGGAATGGGCTCCCTCCTTGCCCGGTCTTTCCGGCTTGTCGGCAGTTGGAGGGCTGCAGTCCGGTGAGCCCTCCAGGCTCTGGCGCTGGGGCGGCCCACCCGCGGCGGTGGCCATCTGTTACGAGATCAGCAATGGAACCGCTCTGGCCGAGGCGGTGGCGGATGGCGCGCAATGGATCCTGGCAGCAGCCAATCTCGACCCTTATCCACTGCTCCTGCAGCGGCAGTTCCTGGCACTGGCACAACTGCGCAGCCTGGAGACCGCCCGGCCACTCGTCTCGGTTGCTAATACAGGCCCAACGGTTTTGGTTGCCGATCGGGGACTGGTTGAGGCAAAACTGCCCGCCATGCTCCCG
>QCTE01000048.1 GCA_003211275.1 Synechococcus sp. AG-673-A03
CGAAGATCGCGAACCGATCGCTCTCCTGCGATCATCCAAGGGAGACAGTCCGCAGCCGATGACCCTGGACATCCCCGACGCGCCGACATTCTTTCGACTGAGCTGTGGAAGCTGGCGTTCACAACGGAGCGTGCATCACCTTCTGCACCGTCGCAGCGAAGCAGGCGGCTCGCTGATCGTGGTCGAGGACCTGGAACTGAATGATGAACGCCTGCTGGCGATGGCACGCCAGCACGACCAGGATCCTCGACTGATCATTGGCGGCAGCTACGTGCGCTGGAGCGCATCCATGGCCTGGGACCGCGATGGCGATGCCCACGACGGTGAAACTTGCTTCGCGTTGATCGGAGACAGTGAGACCGCTCGCTCCGGCACCATGCTCCGGGATCAGGGCTACGCAGAAAAAGCGCCTGCAACGTCGACCTTTGAGATGGACGACCGCGATGGGCTGATTCTCTGCACGAGCTACGAAATGATGACCGTCTGGGAACGCTTCAGTTTCTCCGGCCCGGACGTGCGTATTCGTTCCAGCACTGTTGAGGGACTGTCCAACAACGCGTCCTTCTGCGTTGAGACCAGGCTCAAAAACGACAGCTCATCCACCGGCTCGCAGGGGACAACAGCGCTCGTATCACCCTTCGGTTGGTGAGTGTCCTCTGTTACGGACTGTGAGTAGGCCGGAGGCCGCTAGGGAGAGTGATGACTCCCACTTATACGATCCAGCCAGTGTGTTCCGACTCGAGTGGCCATTCCTCTTCTTCAGTACGCACCAACCACGCAAAACAATCGCGTCGCAGCTCTCAGCGTTGCTTCTGAAGAAACCCAGCGTTCCCTTCAGATTGACATCTCGATGGACGCTGACAACATCAAGACGGTGATCGAGTCGGCTTACCGCCAGATCTTCTTTCACGCGTTCAAGAGCGACCGCGACAGTTTTCTGGAATCACAGCTGCGTGATGGGCAGATCACCGTTCGCGACTTCATCCGCGGGCTGTGTCTCTCGGACACCTTTAAAAGAACGTTTTACGGCTTCAACTCGAACTACAAAGTGGTTCGTCACCTCGTCCAGAAAATTCTGGGACGCAAGACCCACGGTCGTTCCGAGGAGATCTCCTGGTCGATTGTGATTGCGACCAAAGGCGTCGAAGGCATTGTGGATGCCCTTCTCGACAGTGAGGAATACCTCGAAGCCTTCGGCTACGACAACGTGCCCTTCCAACGCAATCGCGTTCTTCCTGGCAGGGCGTTGGGTGAAACACCCTTCAATATCACCACCCCTCGCTACGACGAGTACTACCGGGGAATTCTCGGTTTCCCCAAGATCATCTACACCGGCAAAGCCAAGGGCCTTCCGGCACGTGCCAACCGCTCCCGCGGTGGTTTCAGCGAAGATTATCTGCCTTGGGTTCGAGGCATGGCCGCCGCAGGCTCAGCCGCTCCCGAAGGCAACCTCGAGATGGATTACCTCTCGAAAGTTCCTTACCGCAGCATCGGCCGCTGAATCGCGTCCCAAGTCGAAGATGTTTGAGCGGAGTCCCCTGTGGGGCTCCGCTTTTTTGTCTGCAGCGTGAGACCTGAGATGGATGCGGTCTGGACAGCTCATGCAGTCAGAAGATGCTGACCACGAGCGATCAAGCTCCCTGAAAACCGGGACTTTCCAGCAAACTGATCCCAAAGAAACCCGGTAGCCCGACCGTGACGCAAGCCATCACATCCCTCGCCCGCATGACCCTGCGTCAGCTGCGTCAGATGGCCAGTGATCTCGGCGTTACTCTCTACAGCCGCAAGAGCAAGGAAGATCTGGTCTCCGCGATTGCCGAAAAGCAGGAACGTCGTGGCGGCGATCTCAAGGCCATCGAAGCGGAACTCAATCCACCCTCGCGCCCCTCGTCCGAGACCCGCGTGGTCTTCCTCCCAAGAGACCCTCAGTGGGCTTATGTGTTCTGGGAGATCTCAGACGACGACCGTCGCCGCGCTCAAAGCGAAGGCGCCGCGCACCTGAACCTTCGCCTGGCTGATGTCACAGGACTCCAGGACGGATCGGCGCACCCCCACACCCTCCAGGAAGTGCCTGTCGATAGTCACAGCACCGAGTGGTATCTGCCCGTGCCCCTCTGCGACCGTGACTACCGCGTTGAACTCGGCTTCCGCGCGGGCAGCCAATGGATCTCTCTGGCCTTCTCATCTGTGGCCAGGGTTCCGGCCCTGCACCCCAGCGACCAGATCCTCGATCAGTTTGTGCCTTTCAGCCTAGAAACCGCTGCTCCTGCACCCGCACCGGTGAGCACACCCAGTTTCGAGCCCAGCGACAGTGGCTTGCATGAGCGCCTTTATCAGAGTGCCACCACCCACTTCCGCAGCCGCCGAGTCGGTTCAGAGCTGCTGCACGAACAGGACTCTCTTTCTGGGGATCAGCGTGGACTCAGTGATTCCGGAGCTGGACTTTGGGCCAGCGGCCGCAATGAGTCCGGTCTTGGAGGCGTCGCCCCTCGCCAACGCACCTTCTGGCTGGTGGCTGATGCAGAACTGATTGTTTACGGCGCCACCGATCCTTCCGCCCGCCTCACCATCGGTGGGGAGGAAGTGCCTCTCTCCAGTGACGGAACCTTCCGCATCCAGGTTCCATTCCGTGATGGCGAGCAGACCTACGCCGTTGAAGCGACCGCTGCGGATGGTGAACAGAAGCGCGACATCACACTCAACTTCGAGCGCGTGACCCCGGAAGACAACAGCAACCCAGCCAGCGAAGCCAAAGCCGAGTGGTTCTGATCCTGTGGGAGTAAACCGAAAAGCCCTGCGCTGGATTGTGGCCATGACCCCCATCGCAGGGGCAGTGGCATTCCCGGTTCTTGTGCCACTCACGATGGCCAAAGTCGGGATCGGAGCTGGTGTTGGCTTAGCACTTGTGCTCAGCAGCCTCTGGTTTGTCGGGATGTTGAAAACCTCTGAAATGCCTCACTGACGAATTCGTCAGCAAGTCGGTGGGCGGTGGAACACTGCCAGCAGCCGAAACGCAGCAGGTGCTGAACAGGCTTCTGGAACATGTTCATCGACTTGGCTTACTGCCCCTGCTGACACCAGTGTTGCTGGGCTGCAGCCAGGCAGGCCAAGTGGTGGGAGCAGGTATGCCTGATCTGCCCTTACCGCAAAACTTCCAGCTTCACTTCAATCATCGTGATAGCGGGCGATACCGCAATCCGCTAGACGGCGACTGGCGTCACGGCGACAACCTCGAGGAACAATTGATCAGACAGATCAATGCGGCCAATGAGGAAGTGCTGATGGCCATTCAGGAGCTCACACTTCCGCAGATCGCCAACGCGCTGATTCGAGCCAAACATCGAGGGGTCCGCGTTCAGGTGGTGCTGGAAAACAACTACAGCAGCCCATGGTCGGAACAGCATCCCAGCGATTTATCAGCTCACAGCAGGCGAAGGCAGCAGCGATTGCAACGACTGGCAGACAGCAATCGTGACGGCAGGCTCACGGCTGAGGAACGATTGGCTGGCGATGCCATCGCACTCCTGAAGCGCGCTGGCATACCGATGATCGATGACAGCGAAGACGGAAGCCAAGGCAGTGGCCTGATGCACCACAAGTTCGTAGTGGTGGATCGGTCTGTGGTGATCACTGGCAGTGCCAACTTCACCAGCTCAGGGATGCATGGTGATGCGGGAGCGTCACGTAGCCGCGGCAATGTGAATCACCTGCTGAGCATCCGAAGTTCCGAACTGGCTCGGTTATTCCAAGCAGAGTTTGAACGGATGTGGGGCGATGGTCCTGGAGGCGAGCAGAACAGTCAATTCGGACGAAGCAAAGACAACCGAAAATTGGAGACGATTCGCGTGAATGGAATACCAGTGAAGGTGCTGTTCACGCCTCACTCCAAGAAAAGCCCAGGACATGGACTGATCGTGATCCGCGAGCAGCTGGCTGCAGCGAAGTGGAGTATCGACATGGCGCTGTTTGTCTTTTCAGACCAAAGCCTGACCAATATTCTGGCAGCGCAAATGGCTGCTGACGTCGACATTCGACTGCTGGCGGACCCAAGCTTCGCAAGCCGCTCTTTTTCAGAGGTGCTTGATCTCCTTGGCATGGAAATGCCCGACCATTTTTGCAAACTTGAAGCTGACAATCGACCTCTCAAAACGCCACTGCGAACCGTCGGAACGCCGAAACTGGCCAGGGGTGACAAGCTCCACCACAAGTTCGCCGTGATCGACGACAAAACCGTGATCACAGGAAGCTTCAACTGGTCACCCTCCGCTGCCCACACCAATGACGAAACACTGCTAATAATCGACTCGCCCAAACTTGCCGCTCATTTCACACGTGAGATGAATCGGATGTGGCGAAGTGCTGAGCTGGGAATCACGCCTCAAATCAAACGTAAGCTGGATCGGCAACGTGCAAAGTGTGGGAGTGGGATGGAGAGGGGATGAGCAAGACAAGAGATAAAGAACAAAAAACACGAAGATTTAAATATCGAAATCCCTCAGATGGGGGATTACCTAAACACGAAACACCCCCAAACGGGGGATGCAATTAAAGGAAGACAGGCATTGAATGATCATACGAGTTGTTATTTCTTACAAAGTGAATCACCCATATCAAAACTCATCGCCAGATCAGTTCAAAGCAATCACAGAGGAATTGATCAATCAACACCCTTTAACCACAGATGAAATCAAAGAGGTGTGCTTATCATCGTGGGAAGATATATTGTCTACGACAATCGGATACCAGGAAGAAGGGCTGTCAATAGGAAAAGACATATTTCCAAAACCGCAGATCATGGCTTTCTTTCTTCATGAATTAGTGCCTCATAAATTAAACGTAAGGCACCCAAGAGAATGGCATGGAGAAATCAACGCTTCCGATAAAGACATCGTCTATGCCCCCAATGACCTATTCTCGATTGAAATCAAGACATCAAGCTCAGCAAGAAATATTTATGGCAACAGGAGCTATGCCCAAGACCCAGAATCAAGCAAGAAAAAGAAAACTGGCTATTACTTGGCAATTAATTTCGAAAAATTCTCAAACAACAAACGCCCCAAAATAAAGCTTATTCGCTTTGGCTGGATCGATCATTCCGACTGGCAAGGACAACGATCTGCGACTGGTCAGCAAGCAAGACTCTCACCCGAAGTAGAGACAGGAAAACTTCTGAAAATTTACGAGTTAGCCTAGGCAGGCTTCCTTATTTCTTTTAATAAAAAGTCCAGCTGATCAGAGGAATCTGCCTGAGCTTCAAGTCTACGTGAAATAATTTCTATGTAGTCTTCACGCATTTCAAAACCAATACATCTTCTGTTCAGTCGCTCGCAAACAGCTGCCGTAGTGCCTGAACCAAGGAATGGATCCATTACTAAATCTCCCTCATTAGAACAAGCTAATACAATCCTTTCAATAACTTTTTCGGGAAATTGAGCTGGATGAGGCGTACGTTCAATCGAAGATCGCTTTGAGCCTGATGTGACCTTGGCGAACTGCCAAACATCAGTAGGATTCTTGCCAAGAGGATTACATTTTAAGATTCCATTTTTCTTCTGGTTGGGGTACTTTACATTCTTGTCCCTTACTCTATCTAACTCGAAAATATAAGAGCTTTCATCCTTAACAAACCACATAAACTTTTCATTTCTTGGTGAAAAATATTTCTTAGCAGCTACGCCAGCGCCATAGTTCCATACAACTTCCTGCAACAAGAAGAATGGTGATTTATCCCACAACAAATATGAAATTGGGACGTTTTTGCCTTTACCTTCAACAGAGAAGTAACCAAGATTAAGCCAAAAAGAAGCCTTATCTGAGGTGTGCTCATAAATGAGCTTCATCCACCGAGAACACCAAGAAACATATGATTCAACCGTTGCTATATGTTCGTACTCTTTACCGATGTTGTAAGGAGGAGAAGTCACCACCAAAGCAGGCTTTTCTTGCATGGACGGAATTAATTCCATGCAATCTCCCTGATATACGTCCACAAGAGAAGTCTTGATGGAGGGCTTCACAAATTCAAATCAGATGTCCAATATTAGCATAGATACAACTTAATTCCGCAGGGCACTATTGAAAAAGAGTAGTTCACAATACGCCAAGCTACGCTTTTCAGCTCGAAGCAAACTATTCAGATCTTCAAGCGAAACTTCTTAGCGGCATCTGCATCAATGCTTAACCTGACAATTAAATATTCGTCAATAGACGAGAAGCGACTTCTCTGCAAAATATCCTTGAACAAAGCCTCTATCTTTTTATTGCTTATTCTTATCATTACAACCCAGCATAAGAGTTCCAGCGACTCAGACGGGAGCCATTAATCTTGGCAAAATATTCCTTCAAAGCATTCTTATAGCAAGATGACTTAGTCTGACATGTGCGGCTCATTAGCTCACTCTCAATACGCCTAAACGCCCTGACTTCATGACGTTTAAATGAAATATTACTTGTGGCAGATTTCATTCCTCAAACCTATTCCGTTACCTTTCTATTTAGCAAGCCCAGACACCTATAAAATAACTAGTTAAGGGACACTAAAATTACAATTACCCAAATAGAAATACTTGCCGCAGATATATCGGCAAGTTCCGCAATAAACAATAAAATTGCCCCCAAGCCCTCCAAAAACCTATGGACTTGAAGCAATCATGAAAGACTCATTATATCTATAATAGTTTTGAGAGAAAACACATGCACTGTCAGGATTGCGTGACAATTATAAAAAACATCGCTACCTCAAAAAGAGCAGAAATGTTAATTAAAAATTCTTTTTAGGGTTTCTATAAAGATGGTTCGGCGTGAGATAACTAGATCTCTTCAAATTCAAATGTTCACCAGGCTTTCCTTGTGGCAATTGCGTAATTTTAGGGGTAGCGCCACCACTAACCTTCCCAGCAGACCCTGAGGACGCTTGCAGCGGTGTCTCAGAATCACTTACTTGCTGCAACCAGCTTTCATAAAGGTCTACCGCTTGATCTTTAAGGAAATCAACCAAAGAACATGCCTTACTACAATTGTGACACTTAAATCCATAAAAACCCTTCTTGCAATAAAGATAAGCTCTCGCCTTTGTTGAACTCTTGGCGCTATCTCCACAGTAGGGACAGCGAAAGTTGAAGCCTCCACCATAAGTTTGCTTAAAACGACCAAAACGCGATGCAGCGTCTAATGCTAATGACTTATAATCCATAATTGATATCATGCAAGTATTGATCTTGGTAAATTCAAGGCGAGCTTATTATAGCAGATTATTTAGCTTTTTGAGCTTAAATTTCTTTTAAAAGCGCACTTGAAAAGGTGCAACTTAAACAGCTTAAATGAATAAATTCCCAGTGTTCCATTATCAGAACATCCAATAACTTTGCCGCAATAAGGACATCTATATTTTTCTTTTCTTTCCTCTATCCACTGATCTCTACACTGATTCACCATGTCGGCACCTTCACTCGCCCTGTGGGCTTGGCATAGGTCCTGAGAAGTTCCTCAGTGCGATGTCCTGCCACTGCTGCCAAATCAGCAGGACTGTTCCCAAGTGCCAAAGCATGGCTCAAAAACGAATGACGCTGTGCATAGAGACGCCGTGGACTCAAACCCACTCTCCTCTGACTTCTCTTCCACACCCGCTCTAACCCTGAGTCATACAGATGCCCATGAGTCCTTGGCGTCACAAACACCAAGCCATCCTTCGTATTCAGACCCAGGCACCGCATCGATTGCTTGTGCTCTCTAATCACCTGCAACGCTTGATAACTCAACGGCACCAAACGCGTCTTGCCTGTCTTAGTGCTTGACCAGAGCCTTTGATGCGTAGCAGTGCCATCACGCCTCAGGGTCTTACTAATCAACAACTCCCCCTCTTCAAGACGAACACAGTCCCAGGTCAGACCAATCACTTCTGCATTCCTGAGTCCTGTGCTCAACCACAGGGCAAAGCAGGGGTAGAACCACTCTTCATTGCTTCTGAGATCATCCAGCACACTCTTGATTTCTTGTTTGCTGAGCACTTCCTCATGCACTGACCTTGCTGGCACCTTCACCTGAGCCAACCGCAATGCCTTATTGCCTGGTTGCACCGAGCGAATCGTGCTGAGGATCGTGGACTGGGTGGATGCAGCTAATCCCTCTGCATTCATCCATGAAAGGAAGCGACCAACCTCTGCTCTTGTCCTGATCGGAAGCCCAAACCGCTGCACCACCCGACAGGCATGAGTCACCCGTGCCTGCTTCTTCTCCTCTGACAGTGCCCTAAGGGCATCGAGCAAATTCTGATCTCGACCCTCCACCAATGGGCGGTATCGATTCAGAGACAGATCCAAATTCCCCTGCTGAGCATCTCGCCAAATCTCAGCGCAGATGGCTTGCCCTTTGGCTTGGGCAACTGGATCGTCAAAACGACCAAGTCGATTGATGAAATGGTCCCGACCATCCAGCCTCAATCTGACTTGGAGAGCACCGTTGTTGTCCCTCAGCCTCGGTGGCTTCTTCAACATCCCTCTCCTTTGCATGGAAGTCGGGCTTAGGGCTGACATCCCTCAAAAGCCAAGCCAGATCGATGGATGCAGTAGCTCTTCTTAGCCCTAAGGCGTCTCAATGCGAGATCAAGTGCCCTTCTGGCTTGGGTTCTGGCTTATGGAGTCAGGAGAGTCCTAAGCATCCCTGAGCGATTCCCTCGAAACCACTGCAAGCAAAAGGCATAAGCACCCCACGCTTGGCACGCGGCGACAAGCTCCACCACAAGTTCGCCGTGATCGACGACAAAACCGTGATCACAGGAAGCTTCAACTGGTCACCCTCCGCTGCTCACACCAACGACGAAACTCTGCTGGTGATTCACTCACCGAAGCTTGCCGCCCATTTCACACGTGAGATGAATCGGATGTGGCGAAGTGCTGAGCTGGGAATCACACCTCAAATCAAACGTAAGCTGGAGCGGCAGCGAGACAAATGCGGGAGTGGGGTGACATGGCAATCGATTCAATCAAAGGAGAATCAGTCCAAAGAGCCATCAAAAAATTAACTGAATGATGAGACCATCAATGAATACATTTTGGCAAATCGACAGAAGTCAAGGAGAAAAGGTTAGATCCGACTCAAGACATTGAAAAGCGCAGAAGAGCATCATTCAAGGAAACCACTATTGACACCTCGCGAAAAAATTCGGGTTTCAATGTTTTTAATCAGAACATACATGGGTGGAACCACGAGCAGTGACAACGTCATGCCCATCAGAAGGCCACCAAAAACAACTGTGCCGATGGCTTGCTGAGCACTAGCTCCGGCATTCTGGGCAACCACAAGGGGGAAAAAGCCAGCAAGAGAAGCGACTGAAGTCATCAAGATGGGCTGAAGCCTTGCCTTTCCTGCCTCAGCAGCAGCGAAAACAATCTCTGCACCAGCCGACACTCGTTGCTCTGCGGCTTCGACAATAAGAATAGAATTTTTAGCCGCAAGGCCAATCAGCATCAAGAAGCCGATCTGAACAAAAACATTCACGTTCATCGAACGTAATTCGAGAAACACAAGGCTGCCTAGTATGGCAATCGGGACAGTAATCATGATCACTGTTGAAATGATATAACTTTCATATTGAGCGGACAGCACCAGGAAAACAGTCAGCGCGGCCATCACAAACAGGAAAAGAATTTGGCCACCAGATGTTTCCTGAACCCTGGAGACACCAGTAAATTCGTAACCAATGTCCTTATAGCCAAGAGAGCCAAAAACATCTTTGACTGCCTGAATCGCCTGACCCGTTGAGTATCCCGGGTTAGGAACAGCCTGGCAGGTGATTGAGCGATTAAAATTAAAGTGATCAATCGACTGAGGATTGGTCACTAATTCATAGCTAGCAATCTCTTTTACACTAACAAAATCTCCGTTGGAATTTTTGATGCCGTAATTCATCAAGTCATCAATCGTACTTCTTTCCTGGGGTTGACTGATAACAACAACATCCTTCGGACCTCCATCCAGGGACGTCTGGACAATACGTTTACTGCCAGCATAAGTGCTGATTGTGTTAACAACATCTCTATAGCTAAGATCAAGAGATCCAAGCAACGACCGATCAATATTAATTTGATAAGATGGATTATCGGGAGAAAACCGTGTTTGAATGCTTTGAATTGAAGGCTCCTGTGAAGCCTTAGCCAAAAACTGTTGCGTCAACGCATAAAACTCGTCCATCGAATAACGACCATTGCTTTCGTCGGTCAAAGCAACCGTCAAAGAAGAATTCTCACCAAAACCAGTAATCATTGGTTGCTGAACTAATTGAATGGGATATCTTGTGGGTAACGCTGAAAGCAGTGCTGAGAGGTTTGAAGATATTTTTTCAATTTTTTGGCTCAACTGACGACGCTGATCCAAAGGCAACAATTGTAGAAATAAGATTGAGTAGCCATCACTGGTGTCGATGGCCACAAAATCCTCAATACTCGATAACTTCTTAGCTTTTTCTTTATTTAGGATGTTTCTAGCCTGGCTAGTTACAGGTCCATAGGATGTAATCGATGCCCCTGGATTAAGTTGATAATAACCAATCAAGGTACTCATATCTTCTTGCGGGATAAAACCAACAGGAATGATATTGAATAAATAGAGTGTAGTGAAAGCGAGAGGTACAAGAGAAGCGCACACGAGTTTCCTTTTTTTCAAAAACCAAGCCAATAATTTCTCGTAAGCAGATTCAAGTTTTGAATAATATTGATTAAAACCATTAAAGACAGACTCCAACTTGAGACCAATGAAAGCAAAAAGAGCTGCACTGATCGGCAAAGCAAGGTTTCCAAAACTCGCCTTGGTAAAGTTACCCATCAAGAGACCAACGCCAGCACCGAAGATTGCTGTAATCCACGATGGCATCGACTCCATTCGCCCTGGACGAAGCAATAGTGCAGACATCATCGGCGAAAATGTCAGAGCATTAAATGTTGATATTGCAATCGAGCAGATGATCGCAACTGCAAACTCGATATAAATATTGCCAATGGGACCGCTGACCAAAGTTACAGGCAGGAATAAAGCAATCAGCACTAATGAAGTGGATATAATCGCTCCAAATAATTCATTCATAGATGCAAGAGATGCATCTATAGAAGACATTCCCTTTTGAATATTTGCTGTCACTGACTGAACAACAAGTATGGCATCATCGACAACCAGCCCAGTGGCCAAAACCAAAGCGGTCATGGTCAGAAAATTCAACGTGAAGCCAAAGAGTTGTAAAAAGCCAAATGTTCCCACGATCGAAATCGGTATTGCTAAACCGGGGATGAGGATGGTGCGCCAATTTTGCAAAAACAACAACAAGATTAAAACAACTAAGATGATTGCCAATCCCAACGCATCAAACACATTTGAAATTGAGTCTAAAATAAAAGATTTTCGATCATTGAACTGCACGACTTTAATTCCAGGGGGGGCTGTAGATTTGAATTTTTGAATGAGCTTTTCAATCTTCTCACCGACCACAACAGCATTACTTCCGGACTGAAGATTAATTTGGATAAACACCCCAGGATAACCACTACTTGATAGGATGGAATTTTTCAGGACTGGCAATATACTGAACATTGCCGATATCTTTAACCCGGAGAACTGCTCCAGTGCTCAATCGCTTAAGAACAATATCTTCAAATTCTCCTATTGATTGAATAAAACCACTGTCTTCAATCATCACTGAATAGCTATATGTGGAGGGATCTCCAAAACGACTCGCTCCAACAGTTCCACCAGAAGCAGGAAAATTCTGAGAGATGATCTGACGATCCACTTCCTCAATACTTAATCCATAAGCACGAACTAAGTTTGGATCGATTGAGATCTGAAATACAGGTTTTGTTGGAAATAAAGTCAACTTACCAACTCCATCAATCAATTGAAGTTGCTTCTGCAATTGAGCCTTAGCCAAAGAATTGAGGTAGGCCGCATCATATTGACCTTTTGTTGATGTGATCAAGTAAGAACTAATAGATGTATCTGTGGTCTGCGAAATAGTGATCCCCAGATTTTGAGTTTCCGTCGGTAAATTCGATTTGGCCTGTTGAACACGATTCTGAACATCCAAGGATGCTGTATCAGCAGAAGTATCAGGATCTAAATGCAGCGTGATAGAAGTTGAACCAGCATTGGAACTTGAAGTGATGTAATCAACTCCTGGTGTATCTGACAAAATATCTTCAAGTTGCTGTGTAATGGAAAGTTCAACAAATGATGCATTACCGCCTGGATAAGGTGCAGTTACAACAATTTGAGGTTGTGCAATATTGGGCAGAAAATCAATTGGCAACCTGCCAAGAGAAATCAAGCCAAGAATAAAGATCACCAGACTGCAGACACTGGTAAGAACTGGTCTTGAAATGAAGCGGTCAGATAGAGACATTTATAAATCGAGATTACTGAGAAGACCTAATTGATACAGGTGTGCCATTAGCAAGCACCGCTGATCCACTAATTGGAATCAAATCACCGGCTTTTAACCCTGTCACAACAGGAAAATAATCATCCTGCAAGTTACCTAGTTTTAGTGGTGTATTAACAGCAATCATGGTCGTTGAAGGCAGCGTAGACATTAATTTTTTTTGTTGCGGATTGACATCTGCATTCTTCAAAAAAGATTGAATGGGAATAAGTTTGAAAGTATAGGGTTGTTGAGCTTTAAACAACACTGCTGTAGCAGGCACGCCAGGGCGACGCTGATTTCCAATAATAATTTTGGAACGGATTAACTGCGCAGGGCGAAGACCTGCTTTTTCGTTAACAAACACTGCTCTAACCCTAAGGGTGTTCAATGGCTGAAAGTTATTACTACTATCGAACTCAAAATAGGGAGGAATAAAAGCAATTTCACCCTCACCAATAACATCCCTTTTTGACTCATCAAGCATTTTCACTTGTTGACCTAGCTTGATTTTACTTGCTTGCAATGCAGGAACAGAAAGATCGATGGAGAGGTTTTCATTGTTAACAACTAAAAAACTACTCTTACCTTGTTCAAAGTATTGGCCAGGATTAACGCCATATAAATCTCCGACAATGCCATTAATAGGTGATCGTATGGATCTCTTATCGAGAGCCTCTTGTTTTGCGACTAAATTACTGTTTTTGCCAATTGCAGCAACTCTGGCTTCTTCTGCCGATTCCTTTGACTCTGCGCCTTTTTCAAACAACCACTGTACGCGCTTTGCATGCAAATCAGCTTCTTTAAATTGGGCCTGCGCCGTTTTGAATTCAGCAATTTCTTGCGCATTGTCCAGCACAACCAGAACCTGGCCACTCGTTACAGGATCACCTTCTTTGACAAGTACTTCAGTAATTAGGCCACTGCCTTGTGGCGTAAGCTGAATATACCCAGGATTGGTAAGAGTTCCCTCAGCTTCAATCACCTCAGCAAAATTACGAGTTTCAATCCTCGTCACATCGACCGGTAAAGCTTGAGGAGCTGAACTTTTATCATGGCAACCTGCCATAATGCAGCTAAGCCCGCATATAAAGCCAACCTTGACTGCTAATCGCATTTTGGGGTAGACGTGCGAAGGCAAAATTAGATAACTAAA
>QCTE01000049.1 GCA_003211275.1 Synechococcus sp. AG-673-A03
GCCGACTGATTCAGCGGACTGAATCAAGGCGCGTTGCCTTCAGCAAAAGCGCTGAGGGTCCATTGCTTCTCCAGAAATGCCAGGGTTTCCGCGGGACCGCACAGGCTGAGTTGGGGACTCTGCAAATGGCGTTCTGCTGCGTCACGCAGATCGCTGGCCCGCAGCTGATCCAGTTGGGTGAGGCAGCTCTGGTCGTAGTCATCAGGGAGATTCAGACCACGCAGTTGCGCCCTGCGCTCGGCCCTCTGGCCAGTGGTCTGGGATCCATGAGCGAGCTGCCCCTTGAATTTGGCCTTGGCCAGCTTGAGATCAACCTCGGTAATGCTCACCTCCATCAGCTCAATCCAGCTTCTGAGCAAGAGTTCAAGCGATAGTTCCGCCCTGTCGACTCCGGTTGAGGCATGCATCACGAAGGGTGCCGCTCCAGCGCGTGCCGGGTGATGGACACCCACGTCGTAAGCGACGCCATGCTCCTCCCGAAGCCGTCGGAACAACAGGCTGGACATGCCTGAGCCCAGGTGGGCCTGAAGCAGCCTCAGTGCCAGGTCGTCCGGGTGACCGTGGGGAAGAGCGGCCTGACCAAGCATCAGCACCACCTGTTCCGTGGCTAGGGACTGAAGTCTTAACGACGGTCTTTCGCCACGGTCCAATTCAAATGATGCTCGGATCGCTGATCCGGGTTCTGAAGAGCTGAATGCGGTCTTGCTTGTACCGAGCCACTCCACCAGTTGTTCTTGGGCCTGATCGGGAATCGTTCCGGACAGCGCCAGCACCGAGCCCCGGCTTTCCAGATCTGACGCAAGTCTGGTCAACTCCGCTTTCTGAATCTGTTCGAGGTCGAGACCGATTCCGAGTGGATCGTGCCCGTAGGGACCCTTGCCATAGGCCAGCTGTCTCCAGCCATCAAAGGCGCGATGGAAGGGATCCTCTCTCTGTCTCTGCAGGGCCTGCAAGCTCAGATCTCGCTCGAGTTCGATCTGACCTTCGTCCAGATGCGGCTGGCGCAGCATCCAGCCCAGTGCAGGCAACAAACGGTCGGCATCAATGTCGCGGCACTTGAGACTGATCAGAATTCCGTCTTCATGGGTGTCACACCGAAGACCGGCGCCACAGCCTTCAACGAGATCCGCCAGCTGCAGATGATCGACAGGACCGCATCCCCGACTGAGTACTGAGCCCAGTAGCTGATGCCCGCCCCTCTGCCCAAGAGGATCCGCACTGCTCCCTCGCCGGATCCAGAGCTTGGCGGAGAGCACCCCGGTCGTGGTCACCGGATCAAGAACGAGATCACAGCTGGAGCTCAAGCGTTGTCCTCCGATCGGGCAATCAGGGTGAAGCTGTGTTGAGGCTGCAGCAGGGGCATGATCACGTCCCGCAACGTTGAAGGATTCCAGTGCATCAGGTCCTGAAGTGGAGCCAAAAGGTCTCGGTGCCGTCCCCAGAGTGTCTGTGAACCAGCACTGGCGGCCACAGCGCCGGGCGCTTCGAGACTGAAGCGATGACCGTTGCCGACCAGTTGCAGCGCGCGATGAAATTCCTCATCTGTGATGGCTGTGGTCAAGCTGCTATTGAGCTGTTGGTGGATTTCCATCTCCACGCGTTCGATCTGATCGGCGGGGCAACAAGCCTCAAGCATCACCAGGCTGCCCTGCTCCAGCGTGGTGACATCCATGTCGATGGATTCAACAATCTGAAGCTCTTCGCGCAGCTTCTGCACCAACTTGCTGCGCCGACCCTCAGCAAGGATTGTGGTGGCCAGATCCGCTCCGGCGATCGCCAGCTGGTCGTCTGCAGAGGCAACGGGCCAGACCATCATCAATCGAGCTGCTTCCAGTCGAGGGAACGTTCGACATTCCCGTCCGCTTTGAAAGCGCAGTGAAGGTTGGCTTGTTGTGTTCTGATCGGAATCCTTCAGTTGGTTCAGCGCCGCAAGCGGGCTGCTGAGCACATGACTGATCAGACCCTCCTCAAGGGCTCCAGCCACGGAGAGGCAGCAGTTGGCTCCCTTGTACCGGCGTCGGTGGTAACCCCTCATCCCACCAGGGTTCATCGCCCGCAGGCTGTTCTCCCAGCCGAGAATGGGTCTGCCGTAGCAGTGATGAGCACAGCAAAGTTCCAGCAGGGTCTGCAGCACCTGGTCATCTGGCTGATCCCGGTACTGGGCGATCTCTTCGAGCACCACCTCGCGCTCCATTGAGAAGCTGTCCTGCTCGAGTGCCGGATCGAGAACGAGATCCAGAAGCAAATCGAGTGCTGCTTTGGATTCCGTGCTGGGCACAAGCACGTGGTAGTGCACATCATCAAATCCTGTGGCTGCGTTGCTGCTGCCTCCCAGCGCCTCGATTCTCCGGTCAAATTCCCCTGGTCCCAGCCTTCTGCTTCCCTTGAACACCATGTGTTCGAGGAAGTGAGCCATGCCCTCCTCACCGCTTCTCTCCCAGGCGCTTCCGCCTCGACACCAAAAATCAAGGCAGGTGAGTGCCGCATCGGGGATGGCGGCAGTCACAAGGTTGCTGCCGTTGTGAAGTGTGCGGTGTTCGAGCACCGGACCGGATGGGATCGCAGTCAGGGTCCCGTGGCAAAGTCCCATTCTGTGCAATTACGGATCGGATTGATGCCAGCGTCCCCGAGCGGTCAGGAGATGCATCCGCTGGTGATGGCTCTGGCTGCTCGCATTCGTCAGTGCAGGGACGGCTTCCCAGAGCTCAATCCACTCACGTTGTCGACTGACCTTGAAGAGATCATCGGCACGTTGGATGGCGAAGCACTGTTCATCACCAATGAGGTGCATTCCTGCCGTGGACTGCGCAAGCTCCATCTGGAAATCGCCAGGCTTGGACTCGGGCTGCAGATCCTTCATTGCGTCTTCTTTCCCGATCCTCGCTTTGATCTGCCGGTGTTCGGTGCCGATATCGTTGCTAGTCCCGCCGGAATCTCCGCGGCCATCATCGATCTTTCTCCGGTTGGTGATCAGCTTCCCGAACGCATTGAACGTGGCCTTGAAGCCGCTGCGATTCCTGCCTTTGAACAGGTGCGCGACCTTCCAACCTGGGCAACCATTTTCTCGCCGTTTGTGAGATTCATCCGCCCCGTCAATCAACAGGAGGAAAATTGGTTCGTGGAACTCGTCGACGATTACCTCCAGGTTCTGGGCGATGCCGTGCAGGCTGCAGAGCCCGATGACCCCAGTGCTCCTTCTACTCTGGCCCGATATCACGGACAGGTGTCCTATTGCCGGCAACAGAAACGCAACGACAAAACGAGGCGGGTTCTGGAGAAAGCCTTCGGGACGGTCTGGGCGGATCGGTATATCGAGGAGCTTCTGTTCGACGAGCCACCGAGTCCCTGAGTGGATCCAGTCGGATCTGGCTTGGCGTTGGCGCGTTGGCGATCCTTGCAGTTGCTGGTGGTGTGTTGATGTTGCGTCGACCGCAGCCACCCATCCCTGTTGCTGCTTCGGAGCAGGTCGCAAGTCGACAGCCGGAATCGGTCGCAGCCCTTGGAAGCCTCAGACCTGCTGGTGAAATCCGTCGTCTGGCTGCGCCGGTGAGTGGTTTCGGTGGCTCACCGAGGGTGTCGACATTGTTGGTGAAGGAAGGCGATCCGGTGCGCAAAGGTCAGGTTCTGGCTGTGTTCGACAACAGGGCCAAGATTGAAGCAGATCTCGCCGCGACCGACGCCAAGATCCTCACCGCTGAGACACAGATACCGCTGAAGCGAAGAGAGGTTGCCCGTTACGCTCAAGGCGCCGGTCAGGGGGCGGTGGAAGTTGTTTTACTCGAGGAAAAACAGGACCAACTCACCCTGCTTGAGCGCAAAAAGGCGGAGCTGATCGCCGAGCGCGGAAAGCTTGAAGCTGATCTGAACGACAGCGAACTTCGTTCTCCAATCGATGGCACCGTTCTCAATCTGCGTGCCCGGGTCGGTGAGCGACCAAGCGCCGATGGTGTCTTGGACGTTGGAGCGAGTCAGTCCATGGAGGCTCTGATCGAGGTCTACGAGTCAGATATCAACCGCATCAAGGTTGGAGAAGCCGTCACGTTGATCAGTGAAAATGGCGGTTTCGAAGGAGATCTTCAGGGAACGGTTGCGCGCATCAGTCCTCAGGTGCGACAACGACAGGTGTTGTCCACGGATCCGACCGGAGATGCGGACGCCAGGATCGTTGAAGTGTTGGTCCGTTTGGATTCAGGATCCACTCAGCGCGTTTCGAGGCTCTCGGGCTTGAAGGTGATCGCCCGATTCGGATCCTCATGAGCGGTCGCTTCCTGAGCGGTCGGGGAATTCCACTGGCTTCTCTGATGCTGGTCAGGCAGCCGGTTCGTCTGGCTGTTGCACTGGCCGGCATCAGTTTCGCGGGAATCCTGATGTTCATGCAGCTGGGATTTCGCGACGGCCTTTTTGATGCCAGCGTCACGGTGCATCGCCTCTTCGACGCTGACATTGTTCTGATCAGTCCACGCTCGACAAGTTCCGTGAGCATGGCTGGCTTTCCCCGACGTCGTTTGGTGCAGACCATGGCCTTGCCTGAGGTGGAGGGCATCACGCCTGTGCACTGGAATCTGCTGCTCTGGCGCAATCCCAAGACACGTGGCACACGATCGATCCTTGCTCTTGGTTTCGAACCGGGTGATCCCCTGTTTGTGGACCCAACCCTGGCGCCCAAAGCTCAGGTGCTGACACAGAAAGGTCGGGTTCTGTTCGACGAGAAGTCGCGGCCCGAGTTTGGTCCCGTCGCTGATTGGTTCCGTGCTGGTCGAACCGTTGAAAGTGAGATCTCTGGTCAAAGGGTGCGTGTGGCTGGCCTGATTGAGCTCGGCAGCTCCTTCGGCGCTGATGGCAATCTGCTCACCAGCAGCGAAACGTTTCTCGAGCTTCTGCCCAACACGCCACCTGGAAGCATCGAGGTTGGACTGGTTCGATTGCAGCAGGGCACGGACGCTGAGGCGGTGGTCGAGAAACTCAACGCTCTGCTCCCTGAAGACGTCACGGTTCTCACCAAGCAGGGCTTCATTGATTTCGAGCAGAACTACTGGCGGACCAGCACGTCGATTGGCTTCATCTTCACTTTGGGTGCTGCCATGGGCTTTGTTGTCGGCTGCGTGATCGTTTATCAGGTGCTGTATTCCGATGTCAGTGACCATCTGCCGGAGTACGCCACGTTGATGGCCATGGGCTACAAGCTCAGAACCCTGCTGGGTGTAGTTGTGCGCGAGGGGCTTCTGCTCGCGCTCTTCGGGTATTTGCCGGCTTATGCCGCCGGGCAAGGTCTCTATCTGCTGGTGAGAAGTGCCACCGCACTCCCTGTGGCGATGGATTTCAGTCGAGCCATGACGGTGTTCAGCATGATCCTGGTCATGTGCATGGCTTCGGCAGGTTTGGCCATGCGCCGTCTGGTGGATGCCGATCCGGCGGAGATCTTCTGAGACCATGACGGTTCTTTCTCATCCAGCTCAACACCAAGGTGCTGATGTCGTCAGCACGGTGAAGATTGAAAATCTCAGCCACTCGTACGGACGTGGGTCAATGCGCCGACAGGTTCTTCAGTCGGTTGATCTTCAGATCGCAGCCGGCGAAGTGGTGCTGCTGACCGGTCCATCAGGTTGTGGCAAGACCACTCTGCTTACTTTGATCGGTGCGCTTCGACAAGTCCAGCAGGGTGATGTGCTCGTGTTTGGACAGCAGCTCCAGGGTGCCGGCCGGGGCCAACGACAGTTGCTTCGCCGCCGGATCGGCATGATTTTTCAGGGCCATAACCTTCTGCGTTGTCTCACGGCCGAACAGAACGTGCAGATGGGAGCTGATCTCCTGGAGGGCTTCAGTTATCGCGGTCGCCGTGATCAGGCCAGAGAGTGGCTGAGGGCCGTCGGACTGGAGGATCACCTCAGCAAGCTTCCGCAGGACCTCTCGGGTGGTCAGAAACAGCGCGTGGCTATTGCCCGTGCACTGGCCGCCAGACCCCAGTTGCTGCTTGCCGATGAACCAACGGCAGCGCTGGACAGCGGGACCGGTCGGGAGGTTGTTGAATTGCTCAAGCGCCTGGCTCGCGAGCAAGCCTGTTCCGTGCTGATGGTCACCCACGACCCGCGCATTCTTGATGTTGCTGACCGGCTGGTGAAAATGGAGGATGGCCGGTTGCTTCAGGCCGTTGAGTAAGTTGGGGTGAACTTCAAGAAGCTCCGGACTCCCGAATGGCCAAGCGCAGAAACCTCAAGAAGGAAAAGCAGGAGCGCAATCGCGCTTATGCGCGCAAATTCAAGAAGCGCAAGATGCGCAACGACGGCCGTGGTGAAGGCGCCGGCAACGGTGTGACAGGCACTGCCAACAATGGTGGCGCTGCAGACTGATCTGTTTGCAAACAGCTTTTTGATAGGGGGGCTGAATGCCCCCTTTTTTCTTGCCTTTAGGCTGACTCACGACGGCTCATCGTGCGGGCGGATGTTCATCAGCGTCGTGATTCCCACCTACAACAGACGCGACATCCTCGAGAAGTGTCTGCGTTCTCTGGACTGTCAGAACGCCTGTTCCGACATTGATGAGTATGAGGTTGTCGTGGTGGATGACGGATCCACCGATGGCACGCCTGACTGGCTCAGATCATCGGCAGGGTCGTTCTCCAGGGTCCGTTTGATTGAACAAAGCCATGGGGGACCTGCCGAGGGACGCAACCGTGGCGTTGCTCATGCCCGGGGCGATGTGATCGTGTTCATCGACAGTGATCTGGTCGTCACGCCGACATTCCTGGCCAGCCATGCGCAGGCTCTCGCAGGGCAATGGCAGCGTTCCGGAAACCGTCTCTGCTTCACCTACGGCGCAGTGATCAACACCGCCGATTTCGACAATCCAACAGGAGAGCGTCACAAGCTACGCGATCTGTCCTGGGCTTATTTCGCAACTGGCAATGTCGCGATCGATCGACAAGTGCTGGAACAGTCTGGCCTGTTTGATACCGGATTCAGGTTGTACGGGTGGGAGGACCTTGAACTGGGTGAACGTCTCCGCCAGATGGGAGTGCAGCTGGTTCGCTGTCCTGAAGCCGTTGGTTATCACTGGCATCCTGCCTTTCGCCTTGCTCAGATCCCCGACCTCATCAGGGTCGAGCGCGAACGCGCCCGCATGGGGCTTGTGTTTTATCGAAAGCATCCCAGTCGCAGGGTGCGAATGATCATCCAGTTCACCTGGATGCATCGTCTGCTCTGGGGCCTGCTGACGTTGGGGGGCTTGCTCAATGAACGCAGCTTGCGACCGGTGCTGGCCTGGTTGATTCGCCTGGGTCAACCGTCTCTGGCACTCGAACTGCTGAGACTTCCGCTCAACCGCATCGGTGTTGAGGCTCTGTATCGAGAAGCGCGTCAGGCAGGGCTGTCCTGAGCCGGTACTTTGTTAAATTCGGCTGGTCCTTTCAAACCGCACACCTGTCTGTTTCGGGTGCTGGATGTGATCTGAACCCCGGTTCACCACACCATCCCTGACAGGTGGAGGCGAACCCGAAACCTCAACACAACCATGGCTGTCGTCACTCTCGCCGAGATGATGGAGGCTGGTGCCCATTTCGGCCACCAGACCCGTCGCTGGAATCCCAAGATGTCGCGCTACATCTATTGCGCGCGCAACGGTGTTCACATCATTGATCTTGTGCAGACCGCTGTCTGCATGAACAACGCCTACAAATGGACGCGTACCGCGGCCAGAAGCGGCAAACGTTTTCTGTTCGTTGGCACCAAGAAACAAGCGTCCGAGGTGATCGCTCTCGAAGCGGCACGTTGTGGAGCGTCCTATGTGAACCAGCGTTGGCTGGGTGGAATGCTCACCAACTGGACCACGATGAAGGCCCGCATTGATCGCTTGAAGGATCTGGAGCGGATGGAGTCCAGCGGTGCGATCGCCATGCGCCCCAAGAAGGAAGCCGCTGTGCTCCGCAGGGAGCTTGATCGTCTTCAGAAGTACCTCGGTGGTCTGAAGAACATGCGTCGTCTTCCCGATGTGGTGGTCCTGGTGGATCAGCGTCGCGAGACCAACGCTGTGCTCGAGGCCCGCAAGCTCGATATCCCACTGGTTTCGATGCTTGACACCAACTGCGACCCCGATCTCTGCGAGGTGCCGATTCCTTGCAATGACGATGCTGTTCGTTCTGTGCAGCTGGTGCTGAGCCGCCTTGCTGATGCCATCAACGAAGGTCGTCATGGTTCCAACGAGCAGCGTGGCGCCGACAACCAAGGTTGAGTCGCCTTAGCCGCTAAGTTCACGCCGCCCTCCCGCCAGAGCGGGAAGGCGGATCTTTTTGTCCCAACGTCCTCCACCAACACATCCGATGGCTGCTGCCGTATCCGCCAAGCTCGTTAAGGAACTCCGCGACAAGACCGGCGCTGGAATGATGGATTGCAAGAAAGCTCTTGCAGCAACTGATGGCGATGCCGATAAAGCCGTTGAGTGGCTTCGTCAGAAAGGTATCGCCAGCGCCGAAAAGAAATCTGGTCGCACTGCCGCTGAAGGTGCCATCGGCAGCTATATCCACACCGGAGCCCGCGTTGGTGTGCTGATCGAAATCAACTGTGAAACCGATTTCGTTGCTCGTGGCGACATGTTCCAGGAACTGCTCCGCGACGTGTCGATGCAGGTCGCGGCCTGTCCTGGAGTGGAGTACGTCACCACCGATGAGATTCCCGCAGAGATCCGCGAGCGTGAGAAATCGATCGAAATGGGTCGTGATGACCTTGAAGGCAAGCCCGAGCAGATGAAGGAGAAGATTGTTGAGGGGCGCATCAACAAGCGCCTCAAGGAACTGGCTCTGATGGAACAGCCCTTCATCAAGGACAGCTCCCTAACTGTTGCGGAGCTCGTCAAACAGACCGCAGGCAAGATCGGCGAAAACGTCAAGGTGCGTCGATTCACCCGATACACCCTTGGCGAGGGCATTGAGATTGAAGAGTCCGACTTCGCTGCAGAAGTCGCCTCCATGTCGAAAGGCTGATCTTGACGGGATTGCCTGGGAGTCGTCACGCGCACGATCCAGGCGTGCAGCTTGCACGTCTGGAAGATCGCTGTAACTCTCTGGCACCACATCTCTACAGGGAGCAGGCCCAGTATCTGGAACAGGTCCGTCGGATCCTGCCGACCGCTGTCAAAGCGGCGATCCGCCACCTGCTCTGCTCGCTTTCCCCTCTGCAACGCGCCTCCCTCTCAGACCGCCAGACGGTGTTGCAACAACGCATCGATGCACTCGTTCAGCGTGCTTCATCGATGATCACGATCGAGCAGTTGCTTGTTCTGGCCTTGCGCCTTCAGGACGAAGAGCGGCGGTCCCGCATTCAGCAGTTTCAGAATCTTGCGGATCGAGCCACCAACAGCGTCGAGTCATCGATCGATCAGGCTCCTTCCCAGGGAATTGAGCTTGGACTGGATCTGCCGCTGGAACGTCCGGATCTGCTGGAGGGTCTGCTGCCGAACGATCCGCCCTCGACGGTGGATGATTCGCTGGATCGTTCCGAAGCCACCGACCCTCAGTCACAGACTCCACAAGATCCAGGGTCCGAGATGTCCGAACTGGAGATTCTGCGGTCGTTGTTTGTCATGGCCGGTGAATCATTGGATCAGGGTGAGTCCTCACAGGAGATTCAGAGCGGTCTTGAATCAGACGACTCGCTTCTTCGCCCGGCAGCCCAATCCAGCGATCAGCTGATGCCTTCGACAGCAAGCGGTCTATTGAGTTGGATGGATTCAGTGGATTCCGCCTTGATTCGCAGGCTCCGCAACATGTCCCATGCTGTGAATGTTGAGCTGATGCGAGCAGGCGTCACGCGCAGTCTGCTTCCCATTCAGCTTTTGGATACTGTTAACAGTGGTCAGCTGCCATCCCAGTCGGCACCCTCCAATGTGCTGAGGCTGACGCTGCCTCTTTCGATGGTCGGTGATGACCAGGCGATGGATACCGCCTGCGTCTTGATGCGACCATCCGAGCTTGAGTTCGATGACCATGTTCTGAGGCGCAGTCGCAGTCGGCTTCGATTGCAACGTCGTGATCTAGGCAGTTTGCTGCTGAAGGAGCGACACTGGCAACATCGCGCCAGTGTCCGAGAGGTCCAGAACGATTGGTGGCCCAACCAGCCGGAGACTCATCAACTCAGTTGACCGCCGGCCTGGATTATCAGGCTCTTGAGCGGTTTCTGGTGTGGATCCGACCACTGCAGCAGGCGTTGTCGCTGGAGGTGGACCGTGGTTTTAGCAATCTTCAGGGCCGTAATGAACGCTTTGACAGCTTCATGCAGCGCGAGCTGGGAACGCCTCCTCAGATTCCTTTGCCAGGTGATGTTCCGCCTCGGCTTCAGGCTTTGGCGGAGGAGTTCGCCGACTACGCATCCCTGGATGATGCAGCCCGCCGCCGACAGGTCACGGTGGTCAGGCAGTGGCTGCATGCTCTGCGCCAGCGGCTGGAGCCATCAGCACCAATGGCTCCACCCCGTTTGAAGGTTGCCCAACGTTCATCGTCGTCTGCAGCATCCACTTCCGCAGCACCCGGTCTTGACAGTCCACTCGCTCAGGTGAAAGGCATCGGGCCGAAACTTGCAGAACGACTGGCCAGCCTGGGGCTTTTGTTGGTGCGTGATCTGATCCTCCACTACCCCAGGGACTACGTCGACTATTCAGCGCTGCGACGGATTGATGCCCTTGTGCCTGGTGAAACAGCAACGATCGTGGCCACAGTGCGTCGCTGCCATGGATTCACCAGTCCCCGCAATCCAAACCTGTCGATCATTGAGCTGCAGCTTCAGGATCCAACAGGACGGATCAAGGTGACCCGGTTCCTTGCCGGAAAGCGGTTCAGCAATCCCTCCTATCTTCATGGTCAGACCCGTCAGTACCCCAATGGAGCCACGGTGGCCGTCAGTGGTTTGGTCAAAAGCGGGCCGTATGGAATCAGTTTTCAGGATCCACTGATTGAAGTGATGGAAAGTGCTCAGGCACCGCTTCGTTCCAGCCGCATCGGCCGGCTTCTGCCCGTGTATCCACTCACGGAGGGGCTGACCGCAGATCGCTTCCGTTCGCTGATCGAACGCGTTCTGCCGTCGGTGCGTCTGTGGCCGGAGCCCCTGCCCAGGGTCCGGCGTGATGCACGGCAGCTGCTCAGTCGCGACAGGGCCTTGGTGGCGATTCATCGTCCTGAGACGTCTGATCAACTTCAGCAGGCCCGGCATCGCCTGGTGTTTGATGAGTTTCTGTTGCTGCAGCTCGGCTTGATGCAACGCCGCGCTGCGTTGAAGCAGCGCTCCGCTCCCGCTCTGAGCAGCAGCGCCTCAGATCGTGATGGGTTACTGGGTCGGTTCCTCACCATGCTGCCGTTTGAATTCACTGCAGCGCAGCAGCGGGTGCTGGCGGAGATCGAGGCGGATCTGAATCGCCAGGAACCTATGGCTCGACTGGTTCAGGGAGATGTCGGCAGCGGCAAGACGGTCGTTGCTGTGGCTGCTCTGTTGAGAGCCATTCAGGCCGGATGGCAGGGGGCCATGATGGCTCCAACGGAGGTTCTCGCAGAGCAGCACTATCGCAGTCTCTGCGGCTGGATGCCGGCGCTGCATGTCACCGTTGAGCTGTTAACGGGGTCGACACCCCAGAAGCAACGACGCAGGATCCTCGCTGACGTTGCCTCTGGCGCATGCAAAATTCTGGTCGGGACCCATGCCCTGCTAGAGGACCCGGTGGCCTTCTCCCGTCTTGGCCTCGTGGTCGTGGATGAACAGCACCGGTTCGGTGTGCGTCAGCGCAACCGTTTGCTCGGTAAAGGCCTGCAACCCCATCTGCTCACCATGACGGCAACACCGATTCCCCGCACCTTGGCGCTATCGCTGCATGGTGATCTGGATGTGAGTCAGATCGATGAACTGCCGCCTGGCCGGACACCGATCCGTACCGCCATGATCACCGGCTCGAATCGCGACGAGGCTTATGACTTGATCCGGGACGAGGTGGACAAGGGCCAGCGGGCCTATGTCGTGCTGCCTCTGGTGGAGGAGTCCGAAAAGATGGATCTGCGCTCTGCAGTGGATGTGCACCGACAACTCGCCGATGAGGTGTTTCCAGATCTTCAGGTGGGTCTCCTGCACGGTCGTCTTGCCAGCGCCGACAAACAGGCTGTGATCAGAGCCTTCGCTTCAGGGGAGACCAAGGTTCTGGTTTCAACAACTGTGGTTGAGGTGGGCGTGGATGTGCCGGAGGCCAGTGTGATGGTGATCGACCATGCCGATCGTTTCGGTCTTGCGCAGTTGCATCAGCTGCGTGGACGTGTCGGCCGAGGCGCAGCGGCTTCCCACTGCCTGCTGATCAACGACAGTCGTAACCCCCTAGCCCGCCAGCGCCTTGAGGTGCTGGTGCGCTCCACCGACGGCTTCGAGATCGCTGAAATGGATCTTCGCTTGCGTGGACCAGGCCAGGTTCTGGGCACCCGTCAATCCGGCCTGCCGGATTTGGCGCTCGCAAGCCTGGCGGATGATGGATCTGTGCTGGAGGAAGCGCGCGAAGAAGCTGCGGACATTTTGCGTGAGGATCCAGAGCTGAGGGATTACGCCGTGCTCAGGCGTCTTCTCGATGAGCAGCGCAGTCGTGTGACATCTGCGGCTCAGCTCAACTGAAATCCATCGTCGCTGCTGTTGCTCTCCCCATACGATGGCTGCCTTGCGTTCTGAGATCGGATGCGTCGTCCCTGGAGCGATGTGGTGATCGACGACTGTGGTGAACCGCTTGTGTCGCTCAAGCCACGCTTCCTATGCCTTGAGCCCCATCCCTATGCCTGCGTCGGTGCACCGTATGGCGAGGGTGCAGATCCCTATCGACTGCGCTCTGGCGTTCTCAAGCGGCTGATTGCCGCACAAACCCTTCTTTCGATGCGCAGTGATCCTGAGGTCGGCACGGTGCAACTGGCGATTTTTGACGCGTGGAGACCGATCCGTGTGCAGGCCTACATGGTGAAGCACGCCGTTCAGGAGCAATGCCGCTCTCAGGGTTTTGATCCTTCAGACCCGTTGATGGCTGCAGCTCTTGAACAGGTGCAAAGCGATGTGGCCAGGTTCTGGGCTCCTCCGAGCCCGGATCCCTGTACACCCCCTCCACATAGCACTGGTGGCGCAGTGGATCTCACCCTTGCGGACAGCTTTGGAGCTCTACTCGAGATGGGCGGTGACATCGATGCCATCGGCGATCAGTCCATTCCTGATCACCATGCCAAGGAGGCTGAAGCGAATCCTCACGGTGAGGCGGCTCTCTGGCACGGTCGTCGTTGTCTGCTCAATGAAGTGATGACCAAGGCTGGTTTTGCCAGA
>QCTE01000050.1 GCA_003211275.1 Synechococcus sp. AG-673-A03
GCTTGCCTTTAACGATGGCGTTGAGAGCCTCGTTGCGTCCCTGCATGTCGTCGGACTTGACAGTCAGCAGCTCTTGGAGGGTATAGGCGGCGCCGTAGGCCTCGAGAGCCCACACCTCCATCTCTCCGAGACGCTGACCACCCTGCTGGGCCTTGCCCCCCAGAGGTTGCTGGGTGACCAGGGAGTAGGGGCCGGTCGAGCGGGCGTGGATCTTGTCGTCGACCAGGTGAACCAGCTTGAGGAAATGGGAGTAACCCACCGCCACAGGCTGATCAAAAGGTTCACCGGTACGGCCATCGATCAGCTGAAGCTTGCCGGGGTCGTCCGGGTTGTAGATCCACTCCTTACCAGGCTGTTTGGCCGCTGTCTTCAGGAAGGTTTCGACAGTTTGCTGGGACATTTCAGGGCCATACATCTCATCGAAGGGCACGACCTTCACTCGGCAGTCGAGATTGGAAGCGGCCCAGCCCATCAGGAGCTCGAACACCTGGCCGACGTTCATTCGGCTGGGAACGCCCAGAGGATTAAGCACGATGTCCACCGGAGTGCCATCGGGGAGGTAAGGCATGTCCTCACGAGGGAGGATGCGACTGATGATTCCCTTGTTGCCATGGCGGCCGGCCATCTTGTCGCCAACCTGGATCTTGCGGCGTTGAGCCACATACACACGCACCACCATGTTGGCGCCGGGGGGCAGTTCATCACCCTGTTCACGGGTGTAGATGCGCACATCCACGACACGTCCACGTTCGGTGCTGGGCACCCTCAGTGAGTTGTCGCGCACGTCACGGGCTTTTTCACCGAAGATCGCGCGCAACAGTTTCTCCTCGGGGGGCTGATCGGATTCGCCCTTCGGCGTCACCTTGCCGACAAGGATGTCGCCGCTCTCCACAAATGCACCGATACGGATGATGCCCATCTCGTCGAGGTTGCCGAGGCTTTCCTCTGCAACGTTGGGAATCTCTCGGGTGATCTCCTCTGGCCCCAGCTTGGTCTGACGAGCCTCGATCTCGTACTTCTCGATATGCACCGAGGTGTAGAGGTCGTCGTTGACCAGACGCTCACTGACAAGAATGGCGTCCTCATAGTTGTAACCCTCCCAGGGCATGTAAGCGATCAACACATTCTGACCAAGAGCGATCTCACCGCCTTCACAGGCGGAACCATCAGCAAGCACCTGACCGACGATCACCGGGTCTCCTTGGCGAACAATTGGACGCTGATTCAGACAGGTGTCCTGATTGGAACGCTGGTACTTCTGGAGGAAATGGTTGTGTTCGAGACCGTCCTCGTCCTCCACCACAATCGCGGTGGCATCAACGAAGGTGACGGTGCCATTCACCCTGGAGATCGGAACCATGCCCGAGTCGCGGGCAACCTGGGTTTCCAGACCTGTTCCGACAAGCGGACGCTCAGGACGCAACAGCGGCACAGCCTGACGCTGCATGTTGGAGCCCATCAACGCGCGGTTGGCGTCGTCGTGCTCCAGGAAAGGGATCAAGGAGGTGGCAA
This sequence comes from Synechococcus sp. AG-673-A03, assembly GCA_003211275.1. GTDB lineage: Bacteria > Cyanobacteriota > Cyanobacteriia > PCC-6307 > Cyanobiaceae > Synechococcus_C. The sequence goes on from QCTE01000050.1 coordinate 1,513, forward strand.
CGGAGATCACCTGCACGGGTGAGAGCTGCACGTAGTCCACCTGCTCGGGGGGGACCTTCTCAAAATCCTGGCGATATCGGACAGGGATCAGATCAGCGAGGATCGTTCCGTCGCTGTCGGTCGCCACATCTCCAGGAGCGACACGGCATTCGTCCTCGAGGTCAGCTGACAGATAAATCGGATCGCCCTGCTTGAGCACCCGCCCCTCCTCAACTTTCCAGAACGGGGTTTCGATGAATCCGTATTCATTCACCCGGGCATGGGTGGCAAGCGAATTGATAAGTCCAGCGTTAGGGCCCTCAGGCGTCTCGATCGGGCAGAGACGGCCGTAGTGGGACGGATGAATATCACGCACAGCAAAGCCTGCACGCTCCCGGGTCAGACCACCGGGGCCAAGCGCTGAAATACGACGCTTGTGCGTGAGTTCAGCCAATGGATTCGTCTGATCCATGAACTGACTCAGCTGACTGGAACCGAAGAACTCCTTGATGGCGGCGACGAGCGGCTTGGGATTGACCAGCTGGGCAGGGGTGAGCGAGTCGGTCTCACCGACCGTCATCCGTTCCTTGATGATTCGCTCAAGGCGATTCAGACCCACACGCACCTGGTTCTGAAGCAGCTCACCCACCGAGCGGACCCGGCGATTGCCCAGATGATCGATGTCATCGAGGCTGGCACCACCAACATCCAGCTCAAGATTGATCAGGTAATCGAGAGTGGACAGCACATCCTCATGGGTGAGGGTGCGCACGGAGTCTGGAATCGTGAGACGGAGCTTCTTATTGATCTTGTAGCGACCCACTCGGCCGAGGTCGTAGCGCTTGGGATCAAAGAAACGGGTCTGCAACAGCTGCTGTCCCCCGCTGACTGATGGCGGCTCACCCGGACGCAGCTTTTTATAGAGCTCAAGCAAAGCCTGATCCTCGGAGCTGATGCCCTCGTCGTTGGCGGCTTCAATCGACTTTTTGTAGTACTCCGGATGCCGAAGCTTGTCGATCACATCGTTGTCCGACAGCCCCATGGCGCGCATAAGCACGTGGGCGTTGATCTTGCGGGTCTTATCAACCCGAACATGCAGAAGATCGTTCTTGTCAGTCTCAAACTTCAGCCACGCACCGCGATTCGGAATGACGCTGGCGTTGTAGGTGCGACGTCCGTTCTTGTCCATTTCATCTTTGAAATAGACCCCGGGGCTGCGCACGATCTGGTTCACGATCACGCGCTCTGCGCCGTTGATGATGAACGTCCCCCGCTCCGTCATCAATGGCAGCTCGCCGATGAACACCTCTTGTTCCTTGATCTCGCCGGTCTCCTTGTTGACCAGACGGCAGGTCACATACATCTGTGAAGCAAACGTCGCATCACGACGCTTGGCCTCTTCCACATCGTGGCGAGGTCGCTTCAGCCGGTACTCGCTACCGACGAAATGGAGTTCGAGCTTGCCGGTGTAATCGGTAATCGGCGAGAAGCTCTCAAGCTCCTCGATTAGACCTCTCTCAAGAAACCACTTGAAACTGGCACGCTGTACCTCCACCAGATCGGGTAGATAGGTGACGGTCTTGGCGACCTGAATCGCGCTGCTGCTCATGCGGAGACCTGCAGGTATTGGAGGGGACAGTGGGGCCTGAAGGAGGCAGCCAGTTCAACCGTGGAGTGAGCTTTCAACCAAAACAGCGGCGGCCATCCCTTAGGCAGGGACGACCTCCGCAATCACTGGCTTCAGAAGACTCGGGTCAGAACAGCTGACGTCGTCAATGCACCGGACGGTAATGGACGCTTCGGGAGCCCAAGCACAGAAAACCATGCTTGGCCAGGCCAATAAGTCATCTTACACTTTCGACCTTCCGCAATCTGCAAGGTCAGGGAAGCCTGAACAGACGCCTTGCATTGGCAGTGCTGTCCTGAGCGACCTGCTCAAGCGACTGCTGGCGTAGTTCGGCAACACGTGTGGCCACCGAAGCCACGAACGCAGGCTCATTGCGTTTGCCCCGGCGAGGCACCGGCGCCAGAAACGGACAATCGGTCTCCACCAGGAATCGATCTTGAGGAACCTCCCGCGCACAGTCATGGGTCGGCACCGCCTTGGGGAACGTCACGGTGCCGCTGAAGCTGATGTAGAACCCCAGCTCCAAAAACTGGTGCATCTCATCCGGGGTTCCTCCCCAGCAATGCATCACGCCGGCAGGACAACGTCCTTCGAGCCGTCGTGCACGCAGTTCAGTCAACATTGGCTCTGCCGCATCGCGGCAATGGATGATCACCGGCAGGTTGAGCTCCACAGCAAGATCGAGCTGGGGCCGCAGAATCGCAAGCTGCTCATCCAAATTCTTGTCTCGGAAAAGATCGAGACCGAGCTCGCCGATGGCCACCACCCGACTGTCATCGAGCGCTGCCAGGCGCAACACATCGGGTGTGTCCTGACTCCAGTGCTTGGTATCCAATGGATGAACACCGACCGAGTAACGCATCTCCGGAAATCGATCCGCCAGCGAGCGGATGGCCGGGATCTCACTCGGCTCGACACAGGCATGCAGGAGCGACTTCACACCGGCCCCTCGCCAACGCTCGGCAACAGCCTCAAGATCCTCTTCAAAGGTTCGAAAGACGATGTGGCAGTGGCTGTCGATTAACACCGGAGTGGCCATCGGATCCTGAAACGCGCCTTCAGGATCCATTCTGCAGGGATTGAGTGCTTAGACCCGACCCAGGCATCGCGATTCAGCCCGCAGCGGGAGCTGGATCAATCGCTTTTTTAACGGCAACCGTCAGCCTCGCTTTCTGGTGTGCGCCGGTATTGCGGTGCAGCACACCACGCTTGACAGCCTTGTCGATCTTGCTGAAAGCAGCATTCATGCTGGACTGAACACCGGCTTTCGCTTCATCACCGGGTGTGGCGGTGTAAGCGTCACAGGCACTCAGGCAACGCTTCATCAGAGTGCGCATGGCTGACTTATAGGCCTTGTTCTCGAGGCGATTGCGCTCAGCGATCTCGACGCGCTTCTTTGAGGACTTGTTATTGGCCACAGAGGCGGATTTCTCATCGACAATCCATAACCTTAACTCAGGGACCCCTTGGATCCCATCGAGGTCATGCGAGTGGCCCTAGCTTGAAGAGACCTGATGACGGGCGTTGATGACCACCCTGAGCACAGAGCCAGCGGCGAGCGGTCTGCCCAGGTGCCTCGAGAGCGCAGCCGGGGCTGAGCAACAGCTCGATCGGATTTCAACCCGCACCACTGGCCAGGCCCAGAGGGAGGCAACCGCAACGGTCGAAGCCATCATCGAACGCGTCCGCCATGAAGGCGACCGTGCCCTGATGGCGCTGACTGAACAGTTCGATGGTTTCCGTCCGGAGCCGTTGCGCGTTCCAGCGATTGAGCTGCAAAAAGCCTGGGAAAGCAGCCCCTCAAATCTGAGAGACGCCCTGGAACTCGCCCATCGTCGGATCCAGGATTTTCACCAGCGTCAGAAGCCACAGGATCTCGATGTGCAGGGCGTTCATGGCGAACGACTGGGACGGAGATGGCGACCGGTGCAGACTGCGGGTCTCTATGTACCTGGTGGGCGGGCCTCCTACCCGAGCACGGTGCTGATGAATGCAGTGCCTGCAAGAGCAGCCGGTGTGGAACAAGTTGTGATGGTCACTCCGGCAGGACGGAATGGCCAGGTAAACCGCACGGTGCTGGCGGCAGCACACCTGGCAGGAGTGCAGGAGGTCTATCGAATCGGAGGCGCCCAGGCGGTCGCGGCTCTTGCCCTGGGCACCGAAACCATCCCTCGCGTCGATGTCATCAGTGGGCCAGGAAATCTCTACGTGACTCTCGCCAAAAAGCTGGTCTACGGGCAGGTCGGAATCGACTCCCTCGCTGGCCCCAGCGAAGTGCTGGTCATCGCCGACGGCTCGGCCAACACTGCTCAGGTCACTTCGGATCTTCTGGCTCAGGCAGAACACGATCCACTGGCTGCCGCCATCCTGCTCACCACATCCCAGTCGCTGGCGAATGCCCTGCCTGCGGAGCTAGAAGCTCAACTCAGCAGGCATCCCCGTGAGGCCATTTGTAGGCAATCCCTCGGTCAGTGGGGGCTGGTCGTGGTCTGCGACAACCTTGAAACCTGCGCACGCCTCAGCGATCGATTTGCACCGGAACATCTGGAGCTGCTTGTCGAGCGACCGAGGATGTTGGCGGATCGCATTCAGCAGGCAGGCGCCATTTTTATCGGTCCCTGGAGCCCGGAGGCGGTCGGTGATTACCTGGCCGGCCCTAACCACACCCTGCCCACATGCGGTTCAGCGCGTTACAGCGGCGCTCTGAGCGTGGAAACCTTCATGCGCCACACCTCAATGATCGAATTCAACAAGGAAGCTCTCGAAGCCACGGGCGGAGCTGTGGTGGAACTCGCCGACAGCGAAGGACTGCACAGCCACGCGAACTCGGTGAAGGTCCGGCTGGACTGATGATCAGCTTGCTTTGTCCAATCGACGAACACCGGCCACACCGTCTTTCACTTCACCAACAAGCACCTCATCAGCGAGGTTCACAAACAACCCGTTCTCCAGCACACCGGGGATGTTGTTGATGCTTCGCTCCAGATCCACAGGATTGGTGATCCCTGCTTCGAAGCGAACATCCAGTACCAGATTGCCCTGATCGGTCACCACTGGACCGGCCTTGCGATGAGCCATGCGCAGTTCGGCTTGTCCATTGATCGCCGCCAACTGTTGTTGGACCTGACGCCAGGCTCCAGGCAGAACCTCAACGGGCAGAAGAAATTCAAGATTCAGGCGATCCACCAGCTTGGTGGAGTCCACAACAACAACAAAACGTTCAGCACGAGCAGCGACGAGCTTCTCCTGGACGTGGCATGCACCGCCGCCCTTGATCAGCTGGAACGCAGGATCCACCTCATCGGCACCATCGATGGCCAGATCGATCCGATCCACAGCATTCAGGCTGCGCAGGGGGATACCCAGCTCTGCAGCGAGCACTTCACCTTGAAACGACGTGGTGACTCCGACGATGTCCTTGAGCTGTCCGGATGCCAGGCGCTGCCCTAGTCCCTTGATCATCAGAGCTGCCGTGGAACCCGATCCCAGCCCCACGATCATGCCGTCACGGAACTGTTCAACCGCCGCTTCCGCGACGGCCTGTTTCATCTGGTTCTGAAGATCTGACATCGCTCAGGTTTAAACCGGCGAGACCGTAGCAAGGGTTTCAGCCGAGTCCCGGCAACGGTTCAGGTTTGACAGGCAGCTGAAGGTCTTTTTCACCACGGATGATCTGCAGTGTGAGGGGCTGATGGATCTCAGCCTGATCAACCTGCTGAAGCAATGTCTGGGGATCATCCACAGGAACATCTCCAGCCTTGACCACCAAATCACCGCGACGCAAGCCGGCTCGCTGAGCAGGACTGTCAGGCAGAACAGACTGAACCAGAGCACCCGAGCGTTCAGGTAGCTCAACGAGTGCGTTGGGATCCTGGTTGTGCTCCCGGGCGATTCTCGCCGTGAGAGGAATTAATTGAAGCCCGAGATAGGGATGAACGACCTCTCCGGCCTGCTGCAGCTGTTCAGCAACACGGCTCGCCAGATTGATAGGGATGGCAAAGCCAAGTCCTGCCCCAGGGCCGGATCGCACCAGTGTGTTGATGCCGATCACGCGACCATCAGCATTCACCAGGGGGCCTCCTGAGTTTCCAGGATTGATGGCTGCATCGGTCTGGATCAGGTCGAGACGTTTGTCGTTGAAACCGAGGCTGCTGATGTTGCGATGCAGGCTGCTGACAATTCCGAGGGTGACGGTTCGCTCAAGGCCATAGGGCGTACCCAGAGCAATGGCCCAGTCGCCGACATCCAGCGCATCGGAGTCGCCGAGTTTGGCCGGCTTCGGAGACTCACCACCCTCCAGCCGAACCAGCGCCAGATCCGTGACTGGATCACGCCCGATCACAACACCATCGCGCTGATCGCCGTCGGCCAGGGTGACATTGACCTCCTCCACCTGCTCCACAACGTGGGCATTGGTAAGCACCAGCCCCTCCCGGTCGATCACAACCCCGGAACCCTGACCACGCTGACGCTCCGGTCCGTAGCCGGGCTCACCGAGCAAATCCCTAAGCAGCGGGTCGATCAGATTGGGGTCAAAGGGCTGCCGCTCCACGACCCGCTCCGTGTCGATTCGAACCACTGCAGGAGCAACGTTGCGCACTGCATCTGCCACAAAGCTGTGGGTGCCTGGAAGTGCATTGGCTGCAAGCACCCTGGCCGGCAGAAGAATGAATGACAGAGCAATGGAAAGGGTTCCCAACCACCTGAGAACCCATTGCTTGGACAATCGGCCAGGAACCACAGACAAGAGCGAAATAACTGCGCTCACGCTAAGGGGGCCAATCAGAACATTTGGGCTGAATCAATAAGAGAGGAGCCATCGTTGCGGCCATCCGCTGAAAACGCTGTGCTGAAGGGATCAGAATCAGAAGGATTCCCCCCCCCCTGCAACAGAGCCTTGGTTCGATTGGGTGAAATCGTCGAGCCCGAATTGAGCGTCACCGCCAAGAATGAAATCGAACTGCTCACTTCGCGAGATCACTTCATCGAAGGTCGCCGATCCGCGCAGCAGCTCCGAAGCCGCCGTGATCAAGCTCTGATCTCCACTGCTGTCATTTGACAAAGCCCAGAACATCATCCCGCCGAGTCCCATGTCATCAATGAATGCTGTTTTGCCAGCGATCGTTGCGGGCGTTTCAACAGAACTCCAGACGCGAGTTACATCGTTGTAGACAAAAGCCGCCTTGGAATCATCGTCCCAGATCAATTCATAAGATCCATCACTGATGCCGGTGATGAGATCTTTCTGGTCGTAATTACCAGCCTCAAAGGAACCAGGTGCTTGCCGGGAATCTCCACTATTTCCCAACCCCAGCGTTTCTCCGGCATCAACATCACCCCAAGCACGAGTGTACGTTGGCGCTCCGAGAATCACCTTGCTGAGATCAACATCATTAGCCTGAAACTGTTTGATCGATGTAACAACATCATATCCACCGGGATCATTGATCATTGCCGCCTGATGACCAGTTTGAGATTCCCAGCCTCCATGGAAATCGTAGGTCATCACATTATAGAAATCGACATAGGGATCAACCCCTGGAAGGTTCAGATAAGCGAGCTTGTCATAACCACCGGCGGTGGCGATCGATACCTCATAATCCTCACCCGTCACTTGCTCAAGCTGATCAAGCTTTCCCCTCAGCAGTTCAAGAGTGAGAGCGAAGTTGATGCCATCTTCAGGACTGGACGCGTTACCTGATTCGCCACCGCCACCAGGATACTCCCAGTCAAAATCAACCGTATTAAAAAAGTCATATCGCTGAAATGCATCAACAATATTCTCAGTGAATGCTTCTCGATCAGCTTCAGAGTCAACAGCCAGACTGAACTCATCTGACAAGGTCCAACCACCAAGAGCGAATCCCAGATTCACCTCAGGATGAAGCTGTTTAAGCAGATCGAACTGCCGCAGGTTGCCGACATAGTCGACAGGCGTATTCCAGTCAATGGGAACACCGGTCACAGTCACCGATCCATCTGCATTTGTCGTGGCGGTGAAGTCAGCTCCGGTTGTGTAGGTCTTGAGACGCTCAGCATCCAGCTCAAGCCAGTCAGCCCTCGCAAAGGTTCGATTGACCTGCTCAGCAGCGAGGAAGCGCTTATCCGTGGCAGCCCAGGCGTCGAACAGCTTCACATCACCATTCGATTTCACATCAAAGAAGCTGTAGTTGATATGAGTCAGTTCGTCGACCTTGATGTCCTGTACGAGAAAATCTCGTTCGTAGATGCCCCATTCCTCGAAATAGGCAACCACCTTTTTTTCGGATCCATTGATTGCCTGGCTGGACGGAGCCCCAATCTCCGGATCGATCACCAGGCGATCCGGAGCACTTAATGGCTCAACAGGGCCTAAAAGCTCTTCAGGCCGAGTCAGCAACTCGCTGTCGTCGGGCTCAGCGGGGAGGCGATCTGCGCTCGCTGGAAGCGTTGTGGCTGTCTGGGATAGCTCTGGGGCTGTTGTATCAGCCAAGCCACCTGTCGACACAACCTCTACAGACACCTCTGAATCAATGGACGCGGACTTCGAACCATTCCCTTGCGAAAAAAACAAAGCGCTTGTGAGTTCGCCGCTGTTTGGGATGCCCTCACTAACAGCGTTGAAACTCACATCAATGGTCTGTCCAGCTGCAATCGTGCTGTTCCAAGCTGCTGGCGTGAGCGTCACCTTGCTGCCACCGCCCGGCAGGGCTTCAAGATTGGCGGAACCTGCCCAACTCTGGAAGTTGCTGTGGGGGGTCTCGAAGCTGACAGACCAGTTGTCGATAGCTCTGTCCGAACTATTAGTGATCGAGAGAATTCCACTCATCCCTCCCCAGTACAGGCTTCCGCTGGCTTCGATGCTCAGTGGATTGAAACTGGAATTGGTCGCCATGGACTCTGAGTCGACGGGCCCCTTCTCGGGGCCGGGGGCTTGATCGACCGGCTGATCAGCAACGTCGACTGAGATCAATGCATCGGCCAAGACCGGAGACATAGCTGCCTGGCCAGAACCTTCAGAAGGCGAGGACTGCTGATCCGCCACAGACTGAGGATCAGAGGAGATGGCCGTCGCGGCCACCGCCTCAGAAACCTGCATCGACACAGGTTCAACAGCAGCAGCGAAGAATTCGGCATTGGTCAGAGCACCGCTGTCAGCCAGACCATCACCCTGGGCATTGAAACTGATCGAGATTTCGCCATTGGCGGCAATGCTTCGGTTCCAGCTGGCAGGCTTGAACGTCACGCGGTTGAGCCCATTCCCCGCATCGACAACACTGACTTCGCCTGACCAGCTTTCAAAGGCACCGTGCGGCGTCAGGAACGAAGCCTGCCAATCCTCAACGGCCACTCCCATTGGGTTGTGAATAATCAAGCTGCCGCTGATACCGCCCCCCCACCAAAGGGATCCATCCACCTCGAGCTGGAGACAGCTGTTGTGGACATTGGAACCACCAGGCAGATTCATCACCGCTGTTGAGAGATCCGGAGGCGTCATCTCCATCTCCATCGGCATGCCACCCATCTCGCCGGTAGCCAGCTGAGACGCTGGAATCATGGAGTCCGATTCACTTTGATCCGCTCTCTCCTGAATCAAACGTTTGCTCTCATCAAGAGATGTCGGTTGCCCCGGAGCTTCACCTGCAGCAGTAACGAATTGCCCAGGCCTGGTTTGAGCACCATCGGTGGTACCACCTTCAGGAGTGAACAGACTTGTGCGATCAGCCAATGCGAGTTGCTCGGGACTGAAGCCAAATGCTCGATCAAGAAGATCCTCCTCAATCTGATCGAAATGAAATTCCAGATTGGCGCCGATCAGATCTTCCTTCTGGATCCCAGTGAAAACAAATTTCTGGCCGTTTGGGTCTGAACTGATGACCAGATCTGCACCAACATTCTCAACCTCCAAGCGCTCACGGGTTCCAAAATAGAGAAAATTAATCTTGTCAGTCAGAGGATCAAAATTATCAATTCTGGTAATACTGTCTTTCTCATGTGAACGGATATAAATAGTATTTTGCGATCCTTGATCAGCATCATTGAAGGCCGGACCAGTTTGATTTTCCCAGGACAGCACAGCACCGATATCCTGCCGAAGGTGCTCATTCGCGACAGGAGCAAAGTTATCTGCGCTGAGATCGCTCCAGCGGACTCCTAATCCATCAGTGTCGAGAATTCTTTGAAACTGATTAGGCTGCCATGGAAAAACGATAGTGGCAAAACCATTCTCATCCTGACCAAGAATCAGACTATGAACGGAAACATTACCGAAGTCAAGGTTGTCAGCCGCGGGATCAAAACCACGAATGTCCTGACTGAAATCACCAACAACGAAAGCTGCCATGAATCAAGAATACTCAAAGTAGTCGAATCATTGCCGCGGATGATGATTTCCAGAACCCTTCATTTCAAGGGTTTTCGGTTAAATTCAGACACAGATCAGCACAACAAATTCATCCGAAACTCACAGTTCAGACATTATTGAGTCACACAATGGGTCACACCCGTCGCTTCTCGGGTGTCGTTTTCAGTCGACCCAGTGGCGCCTGATTCCTTCAACTGCCGCGGCCGTTCGGTCCTTCACATTCAACTTGCGCATGATCGACTGCACATGACCTCTTGCAGTGGTTTCAGCGATGGAGAGCTTCTCAGCAATTTCCTTATTGGTCATGCCGTCACACAACAATGTCAGCACCATGCGTTCGCGATCCGAGAGTGCATGGGCTTGGCGGGGGTCTCTGTGACAGATGGCATAGGGGATGAATGGATCCACAAATCGCTCACCGGCCTGGATCGACTGCATCGCATGAGCGATTGAGATCAGATCGAGGCTGCGGTGTGTGAGGACCACATCCGCAGGGCTGGCGAGAGCCTCCCGCATCAGGGTGGGATCCGCTCCTTTGAGCGTGAACACTGAGGCGATCGGAGACTCCGGCACAGAACGTCGTTTGAGGTCAACAACCAGATCCAGCCCCCGACAATCCTCCAGCTGCTCGCTGACAAAGGCCAGCACTGGGTCATAGATGCCATCCAGACAGGACAAAGCCTCCTCACGGGTCGAAGCGATCCCGATCAGAGGGCATGTTTGTTCAGCGCTTTGCAGAGCGAACAGACTGGCCAAGGCCAAGGCATAGGGGCGATTAGCCGTCGCCACAAGGATTCGATGGCTGCCAGAGAGATCCCGCAGATGCTGGCTCAGCGCGCGGAATGACTCATCAATAGTGATCAGCACTGATCAACTCGATTGTTGTCGCTTGCTCAGGATGGGACTTAGCTCGGGAGATCGCAGCTCCGGCTAAGCACTCCATCAAAACAACTGGATGATGCCCATCAGGCTGATCCTGATCGGGCAGGTTTCCAATTGGTCGAACTGGTCGCATCGGTCAGCCGTGCCTAGTGGTGTGATCAAACCGATCTGACGGTGTCATCACCATGCGCCTGATCCAGAAGGCCGCAACCGGCCTGCTCGCTCTGTCCACAATCGCCCTTGTGGGCTGTCAGAACGAGAAGCCTGCAGCAGATAACTCCAGCCAGAGTTCCTCAGCGAAGAGTGTCTATGACACCGGCAAGCTGAGAGCTGTGGTCATTGGTGATTCATTGCCGATGGTCAAGAAGGACGGCGACAACTACGACGGGCTGTCATTCGTGGTTCTCGAAGCGATTCGGGATCAGATCAATGTGTCGCCCAAGAAAAAAGACAAAGACGTCAGCATTGAGCCAGTCGCTGCAAGTTCCGCCCGCGACGGCCTGGACATGATCCGCTCCGGAGCTGCTGACATCGCCTGCGGTGTTGCCTTCACCTGGCAGAGACAGCGCTCACTGACCTACACACTGCCGTTCTCCGTAGGCGGCGTGAGGCTCCTGGCCCCAGCGGGCATCGATGGCACTCCCAAGAGCCTGAACGGCAAAACGGTCGGTGTCGTGAAAAACAGCATGGCGGCCAACGTGCTGGCGGCATCGGTGGATGACGCCAATTTCCAGTTTTTCGACACGCCTGATCAAGCTCTGGCGGCCGTCAAGGACGGCAGCGTTGAGATTCTTGGCGGCGACAGTCTTTGGCTGAGAGCGAATCAGGCTGCGACGGCACCGGATGCCTCATTGGTGCCTGACAGGCCCTATGCCCGCTCCGGAGTGGGTTGCGTGGTGGCTGATACCACTCCCCATCTGCTCAACATCAGCAATCTGGGCATCGGCCGTCTGCTCT
>QCTE01000051.1 GCA_003211275.1 Synechococcus sp. AG-673-A03
ATGGAGCGGTTGGAGCTCGACGAGCTCAACTCGATCGAAGAGATCAAAGTGCCGGAGCGCTTTGTTGGACTCTCACTGCGCGATCTCAACCTGCGCAAGAACTACCGCGTGAATGTACTGGCAGCCGGCCCGGCTGCCGACCTGATGGTGAATCCACCCGCAACACACGTTCTGATGGAAGGCCACGTTCTGGTGGTGATGGGTTTGACGGATGACCTGCAGAACCTCCCCCGCACCTGAGCGGAATCATGCGCGTTCTCGGGCTGATGAGCGGAACCAGCGCCGATGGAGTGGATGCCGTTCTTGCTGAGTTCAGTGGTCGATCAAGCCGCCCACGCTGGACCCTGATCCACAGTGCTTTCTGCCCTTATCCCTCAGATCTTCGCAAGCGCATGCTGGCCGTGGCCCAGGGTGAAGCAGCGCCTGCAGCGGCCTTTTTAGAACTGGCTGAAGCGATCACTGATCATCAGGCAAAGGCTGCTGAAGCATGCGATCCCAATCGTTCTGCCAGCCTCGTTGGCTGCCATGGTCAAACCATCTGGCACCGCCCACCTGACTGCGACACAAAAGGCCGGAGCCGACGTGGGAGCAGCTGGCAGATGCTTCAGGGTCCGCTGCTCGCACAAGTACTGCAGCGACCCGTGGTGCACGACTTCCGAGCCGCCGACCTGGCCCTGGGAGGACAGGGTGCCCCCCTGGTACCCATGGCCGATGCGGCTCTGATCGGCAGGATCGAAGGCTGGCGGGCACTGCTGAACCTCGGCGGCATCGCCAACATCACCCTGATCCCCCCATCACGCGGTCCAGACCGGAAACAACCTGTTCTCGGCTGGGACTGCGGACCCGCCAACAGCCTGATTGACCTGGCGATGACCGTTTTTAGCGATGGGGAAGAGCGCTGTGACAAGGACGGAGCCATGGCTGCGCTGGGGCAGGTGATAAATGAACCGCTAACGAGCTGGCTCCGTGAGCCCTATTTCCTGAAGAGAGCACCAAAGTCGACCGGACGGGAGCTGTTCGGTCTCAAGGATCTGGAACGGAGGCTCAGCGAGCTTCAACCGGCCTGCCCCGAAGACCAGATGGCCACTCTCACAGCGTTGACAGCTGCAGTGGTGGCTCAGGATCTACAGCATCTGAGCCACCTCAACGTTCCCCTGCCGGTGGAGATGGTGGTGGCCGGAGGAGGCCGCCGCAACAGAACTCTGATGCGGGAATTGCAGGCGCGTTGCCATGGCCTCAGAGTGCGCCCAAGCGACGACCTGGGACTGCCATGCGAGACGCGCGAAGCCCTGGTGTTCGCGCTGCTGGCCTGGTGGCATCACCGCAATCATCCCGGCAATGCGCCCTCAATCACTGGGGCTGAACGCAGCTGTGTTCTGGGGGTCCGCGCCGAACCGGCCTGAACCCTCTCAGCCGGGTCGATGCAACCGCAACCGCCTGGGAGCGCCCCGGAGTCGACGAGGCTGCTGCGCCTCCAGAGCTGAACGTAGTCGCTCCGTAGATGTCGGAGCTGGCACCACAGAGGCACCCGCCTGCTCCAGTCTCTGAACCCCCTGCTGGATCAACACTTTGGCCATGTTGCTGACGGTTCGAGACTCCTGTTCAGCAAGAGCTGTGAGCCGCAGACAGAGGTCTTCGGGCAGAACCACCTGAATCCGGGGCGATTTCGGCTTCCCGCTGGATGAGGTTTGGCGGGTCGCCACGAACCGTGAGGCAGAGATACCTAGAAGTGTACTGAGATGCGCAAGGGTAGTATCCAGCACTATGATGCGGTCATCCATTCACCCCTCCACGCGGCTCATCACCCCAGGACTGCACTTCAACGATTCCGCCAGGACTGCCATGCCACGCACAACCAGCCAGGCCCCCAGCACCCGCCAGTCAGCCCCGCGCAACCGAAGGGCTGGCGGCTCGCGTCGATCCCGCCGTGCCGCTGAAAACAGCGATGTACTGGTCTCGGCTGTGATTAGTTCCTATCTGCTCACACACCTGCACCATGTGCTGCAGCGAGCTGAATACGCAGCTGTCCAGGAAGGAAGGGTGTCCCAGGCGGCCAACTATGCGCAGCTCCGCAAGGTTCTCTGCATGGATGCGCGCAGCATGGAGGATGCCTCCGCAGCGGGCCTCAAGGAAGCCGATCTCGACCAGGCCGCTTGACAGAGAACGTCCATGGGCTGGCATGGGCGCGCAGGGCGGGCATGGATAGGGTTTAGGGAGATGGTGGTGCGCCATGAGCAACGCAGCAGAGCTCTACGCAAAAATCGAACAGGACAGGGATCTGACACGTGCCCTGTTCAGGCAGGCTCTTCAGAATCCTGAAGGAGCCGTTCAGACCATCTGTCAGGTGGGAGAGCAGATGAACCTTTCAGTGACCCATGACGAGGTCAAGGCGTTCATCAACAGCCTGGACGACGAACTCAGTAAACAGTGGCTGGTCAAAGCGAGGGGCGGCCTCTGATCAGTTGGCTGGACTGGCTGGGTGAAGCCGGAACAGGCAGACGATCCCTGCTGCCACCCCCCCCGGCCCAGCTGAAGAACAACCAGTAACTCACCAGAGCCAGCCCTGCGGCCACTACCAGGGCGGCGACCTGCTCCAGCCTTCGCATCAACGCAGCTTCTCTCTATGGGCACAGTCTGCCCACACCTCGACGCGAGATGATGGAGTTTCTCCGCGTCTTCGCCGGTGCTGCGACTCGAGCACGTCAGCAAGATCTATCCCACAGGGGAAGTGCTTCGGAACGTCACCTGGGAGATCAAGCCAGGCGATCGCATTGGCCTTGTGGGTGTCAACGGCGCAGGCAAATCGACTCAGATGCGGTTGATCGCGGGTCATGAAGAGCCGACCAGCGGCTCGGTCGTTCGCCAGGGAGAACCACGCATCGCATTCCTGCAGCAGGAATTCGATGTCGACCCCAACCGCTCAGTGCGGCAAGAGCTCTTCCAGGCGTTTGGAGAAGCCGCCACGGTGCTGAACCGCCAGCGCGAAGTCGAGGAGGCAATGGGCTCTGAACAAGCAGCTGAAGATCCCGACCATCTCGATGAGTTGATCCACGAGCTGGGACAACTGCAAAACCGATTCGAAGCCCTGCATGGCTACGAACTGGATGCCCGCATCGACAAGCTGCTGCCCACCATCGGCTTCACAACAGACAGTGCGGAGTGCCAGGTCGGGGACTATTCGGGTGGATGGCAGATGCGCATCGCCCTCGGCAAGATTCTTCTTCAGGAACCGGATCTACTTCTGCTCGATGAGCCGACCAACCACCTGGATGTGGAAACAATCCAGTGGCTTGAGGGCTACCTGCAGGAACAAACAGCAGCCCTGGTGGTCATCAGTCACGATCGAACTTTTCTCGATCGCGTCTGCAATCAGATCGTGGCCACCGAAAGGGGAATCTCCAGAAGTTATCTCGGCAATTACACCGCGCATCTGGAACAGAAGCAGCTGGAAAAGGAGGCGACTCAGGCGGCCTTCGACCGTCAGCAGAAGGAGATCGCCACCCAGCAGGCCTACATCGATCGATTCAGGGCCAGTGCTACGCGCAGTACCCAGGCCAAAAGCAGGGAAAAGCAGCTCGACAAGGTGGAACTGGTGAACGCGCCGATCGAAAGCGTTGCCGGACCAAGTTTCCGGTTCCCGGATGCACCCCGATCCGGCGCCCAGGTCGCTCTGATGGAGAACCTCACCCACAGCTACGGAGACCAGATCCTCTTTCTCGGAGCGGAACTCGAGGTGGAGCGGGGGGATCGCATTGCCTTTGTCGGGCCGAATGGAGCGGGCAAATCCACGCTTCTGCGACTAATCATGGGGATGGAGTCGCCCGACGAGGGCTCGGCCCGCCTAGGCGAACACAACGTGATCGCGCGTTATTTCGAACAAAATCAGGCAGAGGCTCTGGACCTGAGCAAAACCGTGATCGACACCATGTTTGAAGCGGTACCGGACTGGACGCAGACCCAGGTGCGCTCGCTGCTGGGCAGCTTCTGCTTCAGCAACGACACCGTCTTTAAAGAGGTGGGCAAGCTCAGCGGCGGCGAGAAGGCACGGCTTGCACTGGCCCTGATGCTGCTGACACCTTGCAATCTCCTGGTGTTAGACGAGCCCACCAACCATCTCGACATCCCAGCCAAGCAAATGCTGGAAGACGCCCTATGCGCCTACGAGGGAGCGGCACTGCTTGTGTCTCACGATCGGTATTTCATCTCCCGTGTCGCCAATCGCATCGTTGAGCTTCGGGATGGCGAACTGGTGCTTTATCGAGGGGACTACTCCTATTACGTTGAAAAGAAAGCCGAGGAGAAAGAGGCCGCCGAAGCCGCCCTCCGACTGGCGCAACAGGACGCCAAGAGAAAAGCCAAACGCGAGAAGCAGAAAGAGCGAGATGCCAAACGCAAAAGCGCGGCTTGAGTCCAATCCAGCGGCACGCAAGACGAAACTTCACAAACTGTTAGGCAGGAAGACTTATTTCCCTTTACCCACTCTGAACGTGTGCATAGGCTGACATCACCGATCCCGGCACTCGATGAGAAACACTGAAACTCAGTCAGCCGGCATCCAAGACTTCAACCTGAGCAGCCCCAATTCAGCAGGCGACCATGAGCAGACATGGGATGCCGTCGAGACCTATTTCGAGTGCATCACGACATGCTCCCTAGACGATGGTGAATGCATCACACGCTGCGTTGAGCAACTGAAGGATGCAGATGACGCCTGAACCAGATCAGGGCATCTTCAGAGCACGCATCTCAACTGGCCTCACAGTCACTGGCAGTTGCTTTCCCTGACGCTGCACGCTGAGGATCAGTGGCTGACCAACACCGCTGCGATCAATGGCTGTCACCACTTCAGCTGGATTACGCACAGCCTGGCCGGCCACTGACACGATGACATCGTTGACCTGAAGGCCGGCCAGAGCTCCAGGGCCACCAGGCATCACCGAGCGGACAACTGCGCCGGGTGGCACGGTCCCGCCAGGCATTGACGCAGGAATAGTCGACAGACCGATCCCCACCATGGGGTGACTGGCTCGTCCCTGGTTCACCAGTTGCAAGGCGATCGTTTTTGCCCTGTTGATCGGGATCGCGAATCCAAGGCCGGCGCCAGGACCCGAGCGCACCAATGTGTTGATTCCCACCACCTCACCGGCGGAATTCAGCAAAGGGCCACCGGAGTTCCCGGGGTTGATCGCCGCATCGGTCTGAATCAGATCCAGACGTTTGCCCTGGATTCCGAGCTGGGACACATTCCTGTTGAGGTTGCTCACGATTCCCAGGGTCACGGTGTTTTCAAGCCCGAAAGGATTGCCAACAGCAATGGCCCAGTCGCCAACGCGCAGTCGATCCGAATCGCCAAGCGGAGCGGTTGGCCAGAGGCCTCCTCCTTGGAGCTTCACAACCGCGAGATCGGTCACCGAGTCCTGACCGACCACCTGGCCGGACACGCGTCTGCCATCAGGCAATCCCACCATCACCCGATCCATGTTCTCAACGACATGGGCGTTGGTCAGCACCAGTCCCTGACCATCGAAAATCACACCACTGCCCTGACCACGTTCGACGCGAGCTCTTGGAGCCGACGAACCCTGCAAGCCGAAAAATCGCTGAAAGAAGGGGTCGATCAACAGTCCATCTGGCAACCCCGATCGACCGGCTGTTCGCACCGTTCGCTGCGTTTCAAGCGTGACCACTGCAGGACCGCTTTTCGCCACGGCCGCTGCCACAAAGGATTGAGCTGCCAGCCCCGCTGAAGCTAGAACCTGAGGTGCAGCCTGAGCACTCCGCTGCTGCAAGACCAGCCCAACGGGAGCCACAAGCGACAGCCCCATCATCAAAGGCAGAACCCGGCGGCGGACACGCGTCACAGCAACAGGCTTTTTGACCGAATTAGTGGATGCCACAGCCATGGAGAGGTCAATGAGGAATGTGGAGAAACCGACCTTAATGAGGGCAATCCACTGCGGATAGGGGGGCTCTCCCTTGATTCCATGACCAGATGCAACCAACAGTGCGCCATGAACGAGCACAACTGGGCGAGCAATAGCGATGATGGGAGGCAAGAGAGGGTGTGTCCCAGCTCGACAACCGCCGTCATCCCATGATCAGCAGTCTTTTTCCCCTGATTTACGGACTGGTCTTCCTAGCCTTGCTGTGGCAGGCCTTCCGGGTGATGGGACGAGGGTTCAGCGCAGCGGTACGTTCTCCAGGAACGACTGAAACCCCTACAGACCGAACGGGCAAAGTCACCATTCACCCGGAACTGCTTGATGGTGATGGCCGATTGACCGAGGAGGACCTGCTCACCGTTCGATTCAGTGGTGAGGATGAGGCTGGTGAACCTGGTGTCCGACCTAATGAATAGGTTAGATAAGAAAGCTGAGCGGCAGCTCGACTCAGACTCGTAGGGGGAACCTCCTGTTGGATCAAAGAACACGGATCGTTGCCGCGGTGATCAAATCCGTGAAACTCCCTCCCCGCTTTCGACTGCGTCTGCTCAAGGAAGATCCTGTGCGTCTGGAACTCAGCCTGACGCCCGCCTACGGCAAGGATCCAATCCAGGTGGGACTGGTGGAATCACTCGATCTGGTCGCTCGACGCGACCGCGAAGGGCGAATCCCCAGGGATCTTCAGGGCACCTGGGACTGGACCGTCCGGCATGGCCAGGTCAGCACCGGTGGCTGGAACCCTTACTTGAAAGAAGCCCTGCAGACGATGTTCGAGACAGGACTGCCTGCAATCGTCTACGAGGAACTCACCGGAGAGGAGTACCACCCGGTTGATGGGGCTCGTCACGTGCGCTGACCCCCTCAGGCGACTGGTGCGGTTTCTCTTCGGCAGCTCGTTGCGAGTAACGCCGTGCCGACAGATACAGCCAAGCCGGTCAACATCGGGCTAAAAGACTCTCGCCAGGCCTTTAAGGATTTCTTCATGGCCACGCTGAAACACCGCAGCGCACCGCTCATCCGCTTGCTCACTGCAATGGGTGCATTGACCAGCATTTTGCTGCTGGGGATACTCAATTTCGTCAGCTGACGCGGATCGTCGCCCTTGGGTTCCTTTCCCATTGATGGTCTTCTGCCAGAGCTCTGCGCTCGACTGCACAGCTCAGGAACGCTGATCCTTCAGGCACCACCTGGAGCAGGAAAGACCACCCGAGTTCCTCTGGCATTGATGGGGGAACTGGTCCAGGCTCCGCGAGCTGAGGGCCGCATCCTGCTCATTGAGCCGCGACGACTGGCGGCCAAAGCGGCTGCGACACGACTGGCTGAGTCCATGGGCGAACCTGTGGGCAAGCGCGTGGGGTACTCAGTCCGCAACGAACAGAAACGCTCAGACGCCACGACCATCGAAGCCATCACTGACGGGCTGTTCCTGCGGCGTCTTCAGTCACAGCCCGAGCTGCCTGGGGTGGGAGTTGTGATCTTCGATGAATTCCACGAGCGCCGCCGTGACAGTGACGTTGCCCTTGCACTGCTGCGAGAAGCCAGACGCTTGCTGCGACCGGATCTCAAGCTGCTGCTGATGTCAGCGACCCTCCAGCTCGAGACGCTGAGTGCTCAGTTCGATGCTGCTGACACGCTCACCAGTCAGGGACAAGCGTTCCCGGTGGAAACACGCCACTGCCCACCTCGCAACAAAGAGCAGCTTGAAACGCATGTGCTGAGGGCGCTCGAGGAGGAATTGTTCGAGCTCGAACAGGGGCGTCACACGGGAGAAACTCCCCCTGGGGTGCTCGTCTTTCTCCCCGGTGTGCGTGAGATCGAACGGTGCCGGCAGAAGCTCATGGGAGTGCAGCATCTGCAGAACTGGCAGGTGCTGACACTGCATGGCCAGCTCTCCCTCAAACTTCAGACCGAAATCCTCAGGCCCTGCGACCAGCGCTGGCAGGGACGCATTGTCCTGTCGACATCAATCGCGGAAAGCTCTCTCACCCTGGATGGCATACGCCTAGTGGTGGATGCGGGCTTGAATCGCCACACGCGTTTTGATCCGGGCACCGGCATGGAGGGGTTGGTGACCGTGCCAGCCAGCGTTGCCAGCGCGGATCAGAGGCGGGGACGAGCCGGTCGTCAGGGACCCGGACGCTGCGTACGCCTTTGGTCAGCGGCTGACGAGCAACGTCGACCAGCCCAAGACCCTCCGGAACTGCAACGGGCCGATCCACAACCGACCGTTCTTGACCTGGCTCAGTGGGGTGCTGGTCTGGGAGAAGATCTCGACTGGCTGGAGCCCCCCCCAAAACCACTGTTCCAGGAAGGGCAGCAACAGCTGAAGCAGCTGAAACTGCTGACGGATCAGGGGCAGATCACAGCCATTGGCCAGCAAGTGGCAGCGTTCGGCATGCACCCAAGGCTGGGGCTGATGTTGATCCAAGCGAAGCGTTGGAGACTTGAAGCACTGGCCTGCGATCTGGCTGCACTACTGAGTGAACGGGATCTCCTCGGAAGCCGGGATTTCGGGTGTGACATCGGCCGTCGTCTTCAGCGGCTGAGAGACACAGCGCGCTCCAATCGACACGACGGCGTTGGCAGCATGCGCCAGCAGAGCCGGCAGTGGCAAAGACAACTCCATGGGATCAATCCGCCAGAGGCGCAATTGCCCTGGAACGAGCCAGAGGACCTCGCTATCGCATGGCTGATCGCAACGGCTTTCCCCGAGTGGCTCGCCCTGGCTCGACCAGGACGGCCAGGAGCATTCCTGCTGCGTCAGGGACGTGGTGCCCAACTTCCGACATCAGACCCACTGTGCAGCGCTGAGGCCCTGGCCATCGCCGGGCTTGACCTCAAGGAGCGCAATGCACGCATTCGCCTGGCGGTACCCATTAGCCGGCGCTGCCTGGAAGACATCGCCTCTGAACAGGGGGAGTGGCATGAACACGTCGCGTGGAACGACAAACAGCAGGGACTCCGCGCCGAGCGAGTGCTGAGCCTTGGCGCAATCGAATTGCAGCGCCAGCAACTACCCCGCCCCTCGGCCGACCTGGTGAGCCATGCGTTGCTGCAGCGCCTGCGCGACCATGGTCTCAAGCCTCTTCCTTGGAATGAACGCTGCGAACAGCTGCGTCGGCGCCTTCAGATTGCCCACAGCCACCTGGGTGCCCCATGGCCCAATCGCACACTCCAAGAACTGCAGAGAGCACCTGAGCTCTGGATCAAAGAGGCCAGCCTGAGCTGCAGCAGCTGGCAAAACCTGAATAGCGACGACCTGATCGAAGCGTTGTGGAGTGATCTCAGCTGGGCACAGCGACGGGAACTGGACACATTGCTTCCCGAGCGGCTGAGGATTCCCAGCGGCAGAGACGCCAGAGTGACTTACGGAGATGACGACGCCGTGCTGTCGGTGAAGCTGCAAGAGATGTTCGGCAGCCGACAGGGACCGATCCTTCTGAACGGGGCATTGCCAGTGACCCTTGAACTGCTGTCCCCAGCTGGCCGTCCTTTGCAGCGCACCAAGGACCTTGCGGGCTTCTGGGCCGGCAGCTACGACGACGTGCGTCGTGAGATGCGCGGCCGATACCCGAAACACCCGTGGCCGGAATCACCGATGACAGCTGCTCCCACTAGCAAGTCGAAGAAGTGGTCGTAATGTCGCATTCACGACAGGCAACAAAACTCCATTGTTTGTTACATTGGTCGGAGTCAAGGAACTCGACCCATGTCTGACAACGCATCCCGCTTCGGCTTCGTCAACTTTGCTGAAACCTGGAATGGCCGCCTAGCCATGATGGGCTTCGTCATCGGCCTGGGTACCGAACTGCTCACCGGCCAGGGCATCCTGGCCCAGATCGGCCTCGGCTGATCGCGAGATCACCCACTGAGAGTGATAAGCACTCCAAAACCCTGTCGGCTTGCCGATGGGGTTTTTTCTATGTCTGCCGTCACTGCGAGAGAGTATGCAGAGTTGTTCTCTGCCCTTGCCCCGTTTCTTCGCCGGCAATCGCCGCGATGGTGCCAGGTTGCTGAGCAGTGCACTGGTGTTTCTGTCGATCGGGCTGACCCAACTGGACCACCAATGGGGCCGCATCCTCAGTGTGATCGCTGGTGCTATCTGCATCTACTGGGGTTTCGCCTATCGCCGCCTTGATCGCTAACGCCATCCCCAGCTACTCCGTCAAGGAGCTCAACAGCGCAGTCGGCTCGCTGCTCGATCGTGGTTTCGCCCCCCGTTTTCTGGTCCAGGGCAGTGCATCACGCCCCCAGGTCAAAAAGGGACACCTCTGGATGAACCTCACCGATGGGGAGGCCACCATCACGGTGGTCTGCTGGGCCTCACGGTTGAGCCAACTTGATTACGTGCCGGCGGACGGAGACGGCATCACGGTGGTGGGAAAGCTGAATTTCTGGGCGGCACGAGCCAGTCTTGCCGTACAGGCAATCGACATCCGCCCGAGTCTCTCCACCGTTGAGCGACGCTTTGAAGCTGTCAAAGCGCTGCTGGCATCAGAAGGGCTGATTGATCCTGCAGCACGAAGACATCTGCCGTTAGTCCCGACTCGGATTGCGCTGTTAACAAGCGTGCCCAGTTCAGCCTTGGCGGACATGCTGAGAACGGCCAGAGAGCGATGGCCACTGGCCGAGCTGCTTGTTGTTCCAATCCCAGTTCAGGGCTCCGTCGCTCCACAAATCTGCGCAGCGCTGGAGCAACTCAACCAGGCCCAACCTCAGTTGAAGCTGGATGCTCTGGTTCTGGCCAGAGGAGGAGGAAGCCGAGAGGATCTCATGGTGTTCGACGACGAACAGGTCTGTCGTGCCATTGCCGCTTTCTGCTGCCCGGTCGTGACAGGTCTGGGGCACGAAGACGACCTCACCGTGGCCGATCTGGTGGCGGATCACCGGGCAGCCACCCCGACCGCGGCGATGGTCAGCCTCTTTCCGAGCCGAGACTCAGCCTTGCAAACAGTCCGGCAGCAACGTTTGCTGTTGGTTCAGCAGCAACAGTGGCGCTTCAAACGAGAACGAGAGCGGCTGCAGCAGAGGCATCAACTGCTGCAAAGTGTTCAGCCACAAACTGTCCTGCAGCGCAGCCGTCTGCAGTTGCATCAACGCCAGCAACTACTGAAGGCCCTCTCACCAGATCGCTGGTTGAGCAGAGGTTTTGCCAAAGTGATGCAGCTCAACGGCACACTCCTGGAGTCGGTGAATGAAGCCAAGCCCAATGACGATCTGGTGATTCAGCTTCGAGACGGGCAGATCGGCGTGACTGTCCAATCTGTTCAGGCCAACATTGGATCCCCCTGACCAAGACAAAACCCTCCGATTCGAAGCCAACGCCCACTTCTCCCCATGCCGAAGAAATCCCAAACGGTCAAGAACGATCCACAGGCGACTTGGCGCAAGGAAGCTGAAGCACTGAACTATGAGGAGGCGCTTCAGGCTCTCGACCTGCTCTTGGCCAGGCTCCAGGATGAATCTCTACCGTTATCCGAACTTCAAAGCAGTTATCAACGAGCAGAAATTTATCTGAATCGATGTGAACAGCTGCTCAGCAAAACAGAACAGAATGTTCTTCAACTCGATCCCGAAACATTGACCACTGAGATCCTTGAGCAGCGGAATGATGCGTAGCGTTCTGATCTGGAGCTATCTGTTTCTGGCCGTGCTTGGTGCCGTGCTGCCCTGGCAAGCCAATCTGGAATTCATGCAGATGGGAACGGGCTCAGGCTTCGATCTCAGTGGCTTCATCAGGGATGCCAATCTGACTGCAGCGTCACGATCCCTCAGCCGCGATCTGATCATCGGCGCCACGGCATTCACCATTTGGATCGCCATTGAAGGGCGCCGTTTGCAGGTCAAACGCTGGTGGGTCTCCTTGCTGCTCTGCGTCACCGTGTCGTTTGCCTGCGGAGGACCCTTCTTTCTGCATTTGCGTGAACGCCGTCTTGTGGAGCTTGAGAAAGAAAATCAACCCATCGATCCAAAGACTGAGTGACCAGCCCAATCAGATCAGCCTCAGCTTTCTACATCTTCAGCAGTCACATCAATCGTGACGGAACTGGCAGGAGTTGAATCAACTTCAACCTGCGAGTTAGAAACCCTGGAGGTGTCGGCATTTGAGAAAGCAGACCCACACACAGCACAGATTGGGGTTGCTTGCAACGATGCTGAGCCGCAGTTGGGACAGACCTGCATTCGGCTTTGCAACACCTTCCATCCAATCCAACCCACACCCCCGAGGATCAAAGGGAGTACCAGCAGAACCAAAGCCACTCCGCCAATCACGTCGATCAATGCTCTGCCGAGAGGCGTCGGCAGTAACAACAAGAGGGCCCCGAGCCAGACCAGAGGAGGCAGTCGACCCATATCAACCGAGACCCGTTGAATGAAGGATCTCTATGATGTCTCATTGAGATCAGTCTGGAACGACGGGAAAGCACGGATCACCGCCCTTCTTCATACGCATATTGGCCAACTCCACACTCCAACACTGTCCGAAATAAATCACAACGCCAACCATCCAGATCCACAATGTCAACACAAGGACTCCACCGATAACTCCATAAGCCTGAAATCGAGACCCCAGTGAAAGAACACTTCGACTGACAGCAAGATTGAGGATTGTCAGCAAAAACCCGATCAGCAAAGAGCCTGGAATCAATGGCAAAAAAGGAACTTTTCGACTTGGAAGCAAGAATTGCAACAACAAAGCCATACCCGAAAAACCAATAAAAGGAATCAACAATCGACCAAACTGAAGCACAGGCAGATCAGGGATAATGTCATTTAGCCAGGGCAATGAGCGAACCATTTCATCAACAAACGCCGATGGTGCCATTCGAAGATTGACACTGATTTGATCGACAACGATGAGAAGGCCTATCAAAATCACAACGAAAAAGGCTTCGACTCTCACCCGCACAAAGCGATAAGCCTGAGCTCCAAGCGGCAATGCATCAGGCAATGGCTGCAACACATCACGCCATAAACGGTCGGCTCCACGCTGCAATGTCAAATAAACATTGCCAGCAGTGACCAACAAAACAGCTGCGCCGAGGAGGCCAGCACCAAACCCCTGAGAAACAAGCTGCTCAAGAGTCTGACGAATGATCTCAATCGCAGGAGGCGGCAGTACACCGCTGACATAGATCAAAATTTGATCGTCAAGGTTCGGCTGCCGTCCCAGAAGCCAGGACGCCAAAGACAATGAAATCAGCAGAATCGGGAAGATTGACTGAAGGGTGTAGTAAGCAAAAGCGGCACTGAGATCAACACAATCAAAAGACGCCCAACGCAGACAAGCCCTCCAAAGAGAGCGGCAAATTTGACGAATCGAC
>QCTE01000052.1 GCA_003211275.1 Synechococcus sp. AG-673-A03
AAGACCTCGACTCCACCGGCTATGCCTGGTGGGCTGGCAATGCCCGTCTGATCAACCTTTCAGGCCGTCTGCTGGGTGCCCACGTGGCCCACGCAGGTCTGATGGTGTTCTGGGCCGGCGCCATGATGCTGTTCGAGGTGAGTCACTTCACCTTCGACAAGCCCATGTATGAACAGGGTTTGATCCTGTTCCCCCACGTGGCCACACTTGGCTATGGCGTGGGTCCCGGTGGCGAAGTCACCAACCTCTATCCCTTCTTTGTGGTTGGTGTTCTGCACCTGATCAGCTCCGCCGTGCTCGGTCTCGGTGGTCTGTACCACGCCCTTCGCGGCCCTGAAATCCTCGAGAACTACTCCACGTTCTTCTCGCAGGACTGGCGCGACAAAAATCAGATGACCAACATCATTGGTTATCACTTGATTCTTCTTGGTGTTGGCTGCCTGCTCCTGGTCTTCAAGGCCATGTTCTTCGGCGGTGTCTACGACACCTGGGCACCAGGTGGTGGTGACGTCCGTCTGATCACCAACCCAACCCTCGATCCAGGCGTGATCTTCGGTTATCTGTTCCGCGCCCCCTTCGGCGGCGAAGGCTGGATCATCGGTGTGAACTCGATGGAGGACATCATCGGTGGCCACATCTGGCTGGGTCTCATCTGTATTTTCGGAGGCATCTGGCACGTCACTACCAAGCCATTCGGCTGGGTGCGTCGCGCATTCATCTGGAACGGTGAGGCTTACCTCAGCTACAGCCTCGGTGCGCTGAGCTTCATGAGCTTCATCGCCTCGGCCTACATCTGGTTCAACAACACCGCCTATCCCTCGGAGTTCTACGGCCCCACCAACGCCGAATCCTCCCAGGCACAGAGCTTCACCTTCCTGGTGAGAGACCAGCGTCTCGGTGCCAACATCGGTTCAGCCATGGGCCCCACCGGTCTCGGTAAGTACCTGATGCGTTCACCAACCGGTGAAATCATCTTCGGTGGTGAAACGATGCGTTTCTGGGATTTCCGCGGTCCTTGGCTTGAGCCCCTGCGTGGACCTAATGGCCTGAGTCTCGACAAACTCCAGAACGACATCCAGCCCTGGCAGGTTCGTCGTGCTGCTGAGTACATGACTCACGCTCCCAACGCATCTCTGAACTCCGTTGGCGGCATCATCACCGAGCCCAACTCGGTGAACTTCGTGAACATCCGTCAATGGTTGTCTGCGACCCAGTTCGTGCTCGCCTTCTTCTTCCTAGTGGGTCACCTCTGGCATGCAGGACGCGCGCGTGCTGCTGCGGCAGGTTTCGAGAAGGGTATCGACCGTTCGGCAGAGCCTTCACTGGCGATGCCAGACCTCGACTGATCACCACGATCAGACCCAATCGAGATCACACTTTTCGATCGTCATCCAGCCCCACTTCACAGTGGGGCTTTTTTAATGGAAGAAACAGGAACAACGAGTCTCTGCGCAGCCAAGGGAATAGATGGCGTGGAATAGCGAACAAAGACTTCAAAGCTTGGAGTCAACCATGAAGATCAATAGAGGGCAGCCCAATGAGCAACTACACAGACTCCATTCGATCGCGATCAATCAGACCGATTCAATCATCGAGCGACTAACGAAGATTGCTGACCAACTTCAGAATCCATACGTTTGATAAGCCGATCAATCATGATGCGTTGATCATCAAGGCGCGACTTCATCTCGGAAAGCATGGTCAGGAGACGACGCTCGCTTTCTTTCTTCTCTTCAAGGAGGGTTTCCAGAGTTGCAATGCGTCGATCAGCATCACCGACATCTGTTGAAGTCAAACTCTTGATCTCCGCTTCAAGTTCTGCAAGCCGTTCGCGAAGCACCTCAATTTCAGACGACTCTTGAGTTCGAAGGGCAGCCACAACAGGTGGCTCAACTTGATCAGAAGAACGATCCAACACTGGAATATCGACACCAGCACCAAGGACTTCTTTGGCCGAGACTGTCATGCCATTCATACCTGGAATGCTCGACAACTGATCAGTCTGAGCCTTAGGAGGTCTGCCACCAAAGCCAAAAGAGAATCCAATCCGCCCCATCAATGGGCCGCCAAGCGTATTAGTTGGCGTCGATGCCAAACCAGCGTTGAGAAAGAAACGTTCTTGCATTTTCACTGCGCAACCAAATGCACCAGCAAACTGATTGCCATAGACACCTGTCCCGATTCCGCAGCGGAGATTTTCATCAGGGAGGAGTGTGGTCTGGGGGATAGCACCCAATGACGCACTTAAGGCGCCAACAGCACTCACCGTATCCAGAAGCTCGTCGACACTGAACTTTGAGGTTCCCAGATTACCTTTGACATCTGAAGTGACGAAACGCTTTTCACCAATGTCTTGATATTTGTCGTTAACAAAGCCCGAACGAGGATTCGCCAAACCCGGCAAATAATACGGAGACTTTCTCGTTCCCAAAGAGATCTGATGGTCTTTCGTTGTTACTGCATCATCACCTAAAGCTGTCGCAGCATAGTGACGTGCATAAGCCCCACTTCCTATGGCAGTAGAGCGTTCTGCAGCTGCATTAGAAGACGGTCCAAGCGCAATTGAATTCGAAGCTGTCGCACTCGAGTTGAAACCAAGTGCCGTGGCATAAGAACTTTCAGCTCGGGAAAGCTCACCAATAGCGACAACACTGGTGCCGTCGGCAAAAGCATTGGTTCCGATGGCAACAACGTTCGTGTTGTAACCCAGAGCTTTCGCACCAGTACCGATCGCAACCACATTTCGTCCTTCGGCAACTGCATCAGTGCCCTGAGCCACTGCGTTAAAACCAATAGCCCTGGCATTGGCTCCAGAAGCCTGAGTGTTCGTTCCATTCGCTACGGCAGAGACACCTTGTGCGAACGAATTAACCCCTGAAGCATTGGCTCCAGTTCCTGATGCTGAGGTATTGACACCACTGGCAGAAGACGATGTTCCCTCCGCACGCACATTGGTGCCGCTTGCTGTGGCTCCAACACCAGTTGCGAAGGAATTAGCCCCTGAAGCAGTGGCACCCGTTCCTGATGCTGAAGTATTAACACCGGTAGCCGAAGACGATGTTCCCTCAGCGCGCACATTGGTGCCGCTAGCTGTGGCTCCAACACCAGCAGCGAATGCATTAACCCCTGAAGCGCTGGCTCCGGTTCCTGATGCTGACGTATTCAAACCACTAGCGAAAGATGACGTTCCCTCCGCACGAACATTGGTTCCATTCGCAACAGCATTAACACCTTTTGCGAATGCATTAACCCCTGAAGCTCTGGCACCGGTTCCTGATGCTGAAGTATTCAATCCACTAGCGAAAGATGACGTTCCCTCCGCACGAACATTTGACCCACTTGCTGTGGCTCTAACCCCTGACGCGAGTGAGTTAAAACCTGAAGCACTGGCCCTCGGGCCTGATGCTGAAGTATTGAAACCAATTGCAGAAGACGCAGCTCCAGTCGCTCGGACGTTTGTTCCATTAGCAATGGAATCTGACCCAGATGCATAACTATTCAGACCAATGGAAGTGGCATTCGTTCCAAATGCAACTGAGTTATTACCGTTCGCATTGGAAAGAGAACCATAGGCAATCGAATTTTCACCATTGGCCAAAGATGATGTTCCAAAAGCAACAGCATTGAGCGATTGATTATGTCTATGCGTTCCATAAGTTTTGGCATTGTGGCCAATAGCAACAGAATTAGTACCTCCTGTCTGAGAGTTGTGACCGACAGCCATAGAATTTTTTGCCAACGCACTTGAATTCGTGCCAGAAGCTATCGCATTTGTTGCCCCAATAAATACACGTGAATCATATCCGTATGCATAAGACTGAGTAGCACCAGTCCATATCCTTGACTGCGTTCCAAATGCAGAAGCATTAGACGATTGAACGGTAGCTCCATCACCCGTTTCAAGAGAATCATTAGCACCAGTGGCATCCGTAGCAAAATCACCAAGCGCAAAAGATGAGTCTCCATTAGCTACTGCACCAACTCCCATCGCGAAAGAATCGTTGCCATTTGCTTTGGCATTTGGTCCCATCGCAAAGGAATTAATCCCACTCGCGAAGGCGTTAGGTCCAACAGCAAAAGCATTGACCTGCTGTGCATTGGAATAGGTGCCAAACGCGAAACCATTGGTATGTGTGGCATTGGCATTGACGCCAATTGCATAGGCATCAACAGCAGTGGCACGAGCATCAACACCCATCGCAAAGCTGTTGTTGCTATTGGCGTATGAGAATTGGCCGAAGGCCATCGAATTGCGGCCAATCGCCTGAGAACAGACCATCATCGCTGCTGCATTTTCACCAGAGGCGAAAGCCTTGGTTCCAATAGCAAGACTTCGGGAACCCGTTGCCTCAGAATTTGAGCCAATCGCAATGGTGTAGGTGTCATTCGCCAAGGCCCGATCACCAATGGCAATACCTTGATTGGCATCAGCATTGGCGTAATAGCCCAAAGCAATGGTTTGATTGGCCGTTGCACTGGCAAAACGACCAACAGCAGTCGCACTGTTCTGATTCGCGAAACTGTTGAAACCGATAGCAATTGCAGAATCGGCCTGTGCATTCGAATTGGCACCAAAGGCAATCGTTTCAGCCGCATTGGCATTAGCGTTATGCCCGAATGCGATGGCATCACTACCATTCGCAATGGCATTGGTGCCGAAAGCAGAGGTATTTTTTCCTAAGGATTGACTCGCAACTCCGTAGGCAATCGATCCATCTTCCAACGCATAGGCTTTCGTTCCTAGCGCCATTGAATTGATGCCCTGAGCAATACTGTCGACACCTCCTGCAAAAGAGTTGGTCGCCTTTGCTTTGGCATCACTACCAAGTGCGATGCTATTGACACCGCTTGCATTTGCGGTGGGTCCAAACGCCAGTGCATTGGTTGCAGAAGCACTCGCGAAAAATCCAATCGCATAAGCGTCTGCGGCAGATGCTTTTGCATAAGTACCAATGGCTGTGGAGTTATTACCAGTGGCATTGGCAAAATGACCACCTGAAAAAGAACTTTCAGCGGTTGAGGATGCTGCTGTGCCCAGCGCCATTGCATTTGCTCCAGATGCATAGGCATTGGTACCTGCTGCGTAGGATGACGCATTACTCGCAATTGATCGAAAGCCAAGTGCCATCGACTTAATACCCGAAGCGTTAGCTCTTGAACCTGCTGCATATGCACTCTCTTGTGAAGCAATTGCCTGCGTTCCTAGAGCCAGTGAACTTGTGCCGCTGGCATCGGAACGCAATCCCGCAGCATAAGAATCTCGACCACTTGCGTTAGAACTACTGCCTAATGCCATTGCATTCAATGCAAGAGCTGATGCATTAAAACCACCAGCAAAGGAATCAATGGAGTTAGCAATCGTTTGCGTACCAATTGCAATGGCATTCACTCCAGAGGCAAGCGACTGTGTTCCAATAGCTGTGGCATTGTTCTGTGATGCGTTGGCTTGTTCACCAAGTGCCATCGAACCGTTACCTGTAGCACTGGCCTTAGCACCTGCAGCGAAAGCATCATCTTCGGTGGCCTTAGAATTTTCTCCTAAAGAAAGAGAATTCGTACCCAAAGCTTGAGAAGACGCCCCCATTGCAGTGGAATTAATACCAGTGGCTTTTGCATAACCTCCGTATGCGAGTGCACCAAATTGATTAGCTAATGCACAAACACCAGCTGCAATTGCATCCTTACCAGTGGCGTTAGCATTCGTGCCGGTAGCCATTGAATTTTCAGCATTAGCAAAAGAGCTGGTGCCGTAGGCCAGACTATTGACGCCTAGTGAAGAAGCAAAAGAACCGGCTGCAAACGAATTTGTATTACTAGCTCTGGAGTTCATTCCCAGAGCCATGGAATTGTCTCCAGTCGCTTGTGATCGCAAACCGGCAGCAAATGCATCTTGCGTGTTAGCCAGTGAATTTGTGCCTAAAGCCATCGCATTCACCGCAATCGCTTGAGCACCCGTACCTAAAGCAAGTCCATTATTTTCAGAAGAGTTGGCAAATGCACCAATCGCCATGGATTCATTGGCCAAAGCCCTGGAATTCATACCGATTGCCACCGCAACATTGCCATTGGCTTCCGCGAACAATCCAACCGCGATTGCATTAGTACTTGTGGCCTTCGCACTGCGTCCGATCGCTGTTGCATTGGCTTGATTCGCCAAGGCGTTCACCCCGAAAGCCATCGTGTCAACAGAGGTGGCCTGGGCATTGGCACCAAATGACAAAGCACCAGTCCCACTGGCAACAGCCTTGGTTCCCACAGCAACTGAATTGCTCTTATTGGCGATGGAATCGACACCAAATGCCATCGAATTCGCACCTGTGGCATTGGAATTTGCAGCAATCGCAACCGCATTAACGCCATCCGCGTATGCCTTCACTCCAAATGCTTGAGCATTACCAGCTAAAGCTTTTGAGAAGACTCCGATAGAAATCGAATTAGCACCATCTGCAGTGGCATTGGAAGCAATTGCTGTTGCATTAGTTTTATTGGCAAGCGTATTGGTTCCAAAAGCCAAAGCACTTTCAGCGCTCGCATTGGCAAATACACCAATAGCGACTGAGTTATTGCCAATCGCCGAAGCATTAGATGAAACAGCAGTTGCATTCACACCATTGGCGAATGTATTGGTGCCCAAGGCCATCGACTTATTGCCTTGGGCGTTGGACTGAACGCCAAGAGCGACGCTGTCAACACCATTCGCTTTTGCGGCAACAGCAATCGCTGTGGAGTTAACACCCGTAGCGTTGGCTGCCTTACCCATGGCCATCGAATTGGCTCCGCTCGCTGAAGCATTCACAGCAATCGCGGTGGAATTCGTGCCAATTGATTGCGAGTTAGTACCTATGGCGAGGGAACTTTCTTCCTTCGCAAAAGATTGAACACCAATCGCAAGAGAGGATTCACCATTGGCATTAGCACTAGCACCAATCGCGCCGGCATTTACACCACAGGCAACCGTGTTCGGACCGATCACAAAAGAATTCGTTTGATCCGCAAAGGATTGAGCACCAATCGCTGTGGAATTCGTTCCAGAAGCACGTGAATTCGCACCGAAGGCCATGGAATTTGTTCCATTGGCTGAGGCATTGGTACCGATTGCTGAGGCGTTGGTATTACTGGCACAGGAACTAAAGCCAATGGCAATGGAATCCACACCCGTTGAACAGGCAGATGTTCCAAGCGCCATAGAGTTATTGCCCAGAGCACAGGCCTTAACTCCAACAGCCATTGCATCAACACCTTGAGTGTTGGCCAGATATCCAATAGCTCCTGCTCCAGTACCGTTGGCAATCGCTCCAGCACCAATCAAAAAGGAGTGGTTAAAAGTGGCCGATGTATTCGTACCAATCGCGATTGCATTAGTTCCTGTAGACGATGCATTCGCTCCGAGTGCAATAGATCCATAATTTAAAGCTTTAGATACAGAGCCAATAGCAACGGAATCGACTCCAGTTGAAGTGGATTGGGACCCAACGGCCAAAGAATTATTGCCTGCAGCGCTGGAATTTGTTCCAAATGCTATGGAGCTGATACCACTCGCCGAGGCATTCGTTCCAATGGCTGATGCATTCGTCTTCGACGCCAACGAAGTAGAGCCAATAGCAAGAGAATCAACTCCGGAGGCAACAGCTTGGGTGCCAACAGCCAAAGAATTATTTTCTGCAGCACTCGAATTTGATCCAAACGCTATAGAGCTAATACCACTCGCCGAGGCATTCGTTCCAATGGCTGATGCATTCGTCTTCGACGCCAACGAAGTAGAGCCAATAGCAAGAGAATCAACTCCGGAGGCAACAGCTTGGGTGCCAACAGCCAAAGAATTATTTTCTGCAGCACTCGAATTTGATCCAAACGCTATAGAGCTAATACCACTCGCCGAGGCATTCGTTCCAATAGCTGATGCATTCGTCTTCGACGCCAACGAAGTAGAGCCAATAGCAAGAGAATCAACTCCGGAGGCAACAGCTTGGGTGCCAAGTGCCAAAGAATTACTTTCCAATGCACAAGCTCGAACGCCAATCGCTAACGCATTCACACCCTGTGCGTTGGCGAAATATCCGAGTGCTACGGCTCCAGTACCATTCGCAATCCCCCCGGCACCAAACGCAAGGGAGTTGTCTTTATTAGCGAAAGATCCTGCCCCAAACGCCATGGAATTTTGTCCTGCTGCACGTGAATCCGTTCCCAATGCAATTGCATTGGCTTCAGTCGCATTAGCTTCAGATCCAATGGCAATCGACTTTTCGCCAGAAGCTATAGCACTCACCAGAGCAAGAGACTCATTGCCAGTTGCATTCGTACCTGATCCAATACTGACTGCGCCAGATGCATTAGCTAATGCATTATCGCCAATAGCGATTGTTGCATCTTTACTAGCACCAACCTTATTACCAATCGCGATTTGATTTGTTCCACCAGCAGTACCCGCGCCATTACCAATTGCAATGGCACCAGCGCTACCTGCCGTTCCAGCGCCATTACCAATCGCAATAGCACCAGCAGCTGCGCCGGTGCCGGCAGCGTTGCCAATCGCGATAGCTCCACCATCAGCGGCCGTTGTGCCATTGCCTATCGCTATCGAACCAGCACCAGTTGAGCCAGCCGCATTACCGATAACGACTTGACCAGTAGCAGCTCCAGCAGCAGATAAGGCGCCCATTACGATATTTCCTATTCCGGACTTATTAGTAATGCCATTTCCTATTAAAATATTAGTACCACCAAGAGTATTTGTAATAGTTGAACCAATTAATATATTATCCACGCCTGCGGTGTTAGTTACGCCACTTCCGATTGCGATTGCCTCACCATCTGCAACCGTGGCTCCAACACCAACCGCGAGCGAACTCGTAGCACCTGCATTGATTACCGCACCTTTACCTATAGCCATATTTGTTATACCTCCGCTATTAATTCCGCCTAAATCGGTGTTCATTCCCTCTCCGCAAGCAGCGAGATTCAAATCTTCCGGCCAAGTGAATGAAGCCTGACCATCAGTATTTAAAGATATATTTGCATCATCAATATTCACATCAGTCATCTCAAGATAGCCGCCTCCCACTAAGTTCGAAGCACCGTCCGCAGTTCCCCCACCAGTACAGATCCCTCCACAATCCAATGAGCCGTCAACTGAAATTTCAGTAATATCACCAGACACTTCATCTGTTTCTAAACTAGTGACTTGCATCATCTCGATATCACCAAGAATATCTAAGAATCCAGCATCATCTTCGGACTCAGCAGTAAAAACCGATTCTCCTGTTGTGTAAATTTCTGAGAGAACACAAGTACCTGTATATGCGGTCTCCGTACTTGAAAGAGATGGAAGCGAAGAGCCCGACGAAGCTGCCGCTAAAACATTAGAGATACCATCAACAATTGCTGAAGAGTTCAAAAAACCAGCTGATCCTGGAGCGGGAGAATTAGAAAAAGAACTTTCAACAGCTGACGAAGAGGAACTGTTGGTGTAATTAACTCCTGGAACCGGCAAACAAGAGTTACTGGTAACAGTTCCTCCAGCCGAATTTTTTCCGATTGAATAACAATCAGCAGTATTATATGTTGAATTAGACACCTGAGTTATATAGTCACTCTTTGCAATATAGTAGGTTCCATTAGCAACACTTCCGGACAAAGAACTATAAAAACGTCCATTAACTGCTGCAGAAGGAGTTACAGGGGTAGCATCCCCTGGTTCAGCTACAACTTCCCATCCATCAACCTGAAAGGCAGTAACGTTGGGGGTAACAACAGTACTATTTTTAAACCATTCTACAGTCGTATTGGTCCACCCAGTCCCGTTGGAAAGTGTATTTGTGCCTCCATACTGCAAGCCATTTTGCAAGGTACAATCTTGAGGTGAAGACGCATAATTACACTTGATAGTAGTCGTCTGATTATTATTTTGATACTGATAAACATAACCACTACTTGTAGTGTTTGTACTGACTGAGTAATAGCTAGTATTTGATCCAGAAGCATTTGGCTTA
The DNA here is from genome assembly GCA_003211275.1 of Synechococcus sp. AG-673-A03. Taxonomy (GTDB): domain Bacteria; phylum Cyanobacteriota; class Cyanobacteriia; order PCC-6307; family Cyanobiaceae; genus Synechococcus_C. The sequence goes on from QCTE01000052.1 coordinate 9,990, forward strand.
GATGGCAAAGCCGCGTCTATAGCAGATGCATTACCACGAACAAGACCGGGAAAAAAGTAATTACTTGAACTTGAGCCAATTGAAATTTGATTTGACTTATTAGCGAAGGCCCCTGCTCCTAGAGCAACAGAATTATGTCCAGAGGCATTTGACCCTGCACCAATTGCAGTTGAATTAACTGCCGAACCAGAAGATAATGTGCCTAAAGAAATAGAGTTACTGTTAGATGCGGATGAAGATGTTCCGATACTGACAGAGTTAACTCCAGAGGAGCTTGAATTTACTCCAACTGCCAACGAATTCGAGTTCAATCCAAGGGAGGTTGCACCTAAAGCTAATGAGTTAAGCCCAGATGAATTCGAACCAGAACCAACAGCTATCGCACCTGTTCCGCTTGCATTGGCATCGGCTCCAACCGCAATACTTTGATTCGATTGCGCTGCAGCATTCGATCCAACGCCAACAGATGTCGTACCAGCTGCAACTGCATTCGGACCGACCGCTGTTGCTCCATTGGTGGCTGCATTGCTATTCGATCCAACAGCTATCGCACCTATTCCGTTTGCATTGGCATCGGCTCCAACCGCAATACTTTGATTCGATTGCGCTGCAGCATTCGATCCAACGCCAACAGATGTAATACCAGCTGCAACTGCATTCGGACCGACCGCTGTTGCTCCATTGGTGGCTGCATTGCTATTCGATCCAACAGCTATCGCACCTGTTCCGTTTGCATTGGCATCGGCTCCAACCGCAATACTTTGATTCGATTGCGCTGCAGCATTCGATCCAACAGCAATGGCATTAATACCGTTGCTGAATGCAGCCAATCCCAAGGCTGTGGCACCTGTATCGAATGAACGTGAAGCATTGCCTATTGCGATAGAGCCAGTACTAGTTGCATTAGAAGTAGCACCTACTGCTGCTGAATAATTTCCAGATGCGCTGGCTGATTCGCCTATTGCAACAGCATCGACTCCTGTTGCAGAACCACCTCCAGCGCCAAACGAATCTGAGCGTGCCGCATTCGAAAAAAGCGATACTGAGACTTGTAAGACCCACAACAGCAGCAAGCCATGTCGAGATTTCAACGCTGCTGCAACTAAATGATCAAACCTTAGAGAAGGCTGAGAAACGAAATACTAAAAAACAATTAAGGGTTGAGCCTGCCCTTGATTTTTTGAATAGTCAACTCGACATTGGGAGGCAAAATCTCTTTGCATGATTTGAGCGTGATCTCACTGATCTTATATCCAAGAAAACGAATGAAGCGTTGATCTTCCATTTTTTCATCAATCCCCTCAATATCCATGCCGTATTGAAATTTGACCAGCTGAAAAACGGGAGTCGCGCTTGTATTCAAAGCAACTTTATAGTCCATATCTAATCTTCTTAATGCACAAACAGTAAGGGCTGCCTGCTTGATAGACAGCACAAAAGCTTCCTTGCTCATCGGATCCACGCGATTTTGGATTGACTGAGCGCCTGCTACAGCAGGAAACAAACAACCCAAGAGGCCGATAAAACAAGATCCGCTTAAAGCCAAGCGGCGCAATTGAAAAGACATTTAAAGGTCAAATTTTGATAACCACATTAGATTCTCCCTTGATTTGACAAGACGTCAACTCGAGTTTTTTCAAACCTGGCTTCAAAAAAATGTTGAAAGCGATCATTTTGATATTGGTCTCAACCAGCTCCTCAAAAGGGGGAAACTCCAGCCAATCCCTTTTGAAAAACAACCATCCGATCGCTGTGCATACAGGCCTAACCTTCCTTCTCGAGCGAAACCCATCGCATCTACAACGGCTCACTGCTGACAACGTAGCTCTCGATTTCCTCGTCGCAAATCGTTAGGAATTACACACGAATGGTCACATAAGTGAGGGACAGGCCAGCCAGGCCTTGCGCTCTTTGCCGTTTCGCCGCGCGTTTTAAAACCAACTCAAACACGTTCTTTGAAGTAGTAAGCAGCTCAGCAGCCAAGACAAGTGGACGGCCATTAGCCGCAAACCCTTTGCTCGCTCAAGCACAGAAGACAATCTGTCTAAATCATTCAAGTGGGTGTAATGCGCAGGGAAGTGAATGAGCAAGGGCTCAGTGAACGAATGCGCCTGACTCAGATGGAACGAGCCCTGCTGGAGATTGGCCGCAGCACAAGCAACCTCTTAGCTCAATCACCAGGCAAGTTGCTCACAATTTCTGCCAACAGAGACTTCATGCCCAGCTCAGCAAGTGCCACGAGCTCCTTCTGCTGGCCAACAATTTTCTGATCGGCGAGATAAATCGACAACAATTTGCGGACATTTCCACTGAGGTCAGCGGATTTGTACTCCACACCGTTGATCGTCACTGTTTCAGGCAAGCTATCAGCGACTGCAGACCAAGTTGCATCAGTGGCTGCGTTGATCTCAAGCCCAGAGGAAGAAGCGGAGGATGAGGGTGTCGACGATTGCTGAGCCATGGATCCAATGCATACCCATTAATTATCGACTGAACGAGCCAAGATTCAAACCAAGGAAAGATGAAACCAATCACATTGCTGTAACACGCCCTTGTCAGGTCCAAGAACACCGTCCTTCCAGGAGCAGAAAGGATGACCATGGCATGAAAATCAAATCAAAACGACTTCAAGGCTTCAACTGTTTTTTGATGGCCTGATTATCTAATTACGCACCCAACAGCAGGATCTCTTTGCAAAATAAAAGTGTCATTTTACTGATCTTACAACCGAAATAATGGATCAAACTCTCAGCTTCAAGCATTGCGATAAAACCGGCAATACTTATAACGTATTCAACTTTCATCTGTTGAAAAATAGGACTGGCACTTAGCTTCGATGCACCCTTATAGCCGTTTTTTGTTTGTTTAATGCGCATACCGTAAGCGGCTCCCTCTACCAGCGAAATCTGGAATTCGATCACCGGCATTTGTTCTTAACGAGCGATATCAGAATATGTCATTCCTTTGTGGACGTCAAAACACACTAAAACAAATGACGCGCCATAGTTGCACACAAACGAGCGTTGCCTCTCAGCATTATTCATCAAGCTTCGGCACGATTTTCAGAATCTTTTAGGAATATTTCATCCAAACAGCTAACTGTCCCATAACATCAAATCAAAAAAAGAGATGGCAAGACCGGCCATCTCTTTCATCAAGTAAAAACAACTCAAAACCGAATTCAATCCGGTTCAATTCAATGATCAAGTCAATTAGATCAAATTGAACATTTCTCAGGCAGCGCAGAATGCACACATCTTCAGTGTGTCT
>QCTE01000053.1 GCA_003211275.1 Synechococcus sp. AG-673-A03
ACTTCGGCGATTTGAAACGCTTCCCCTGAGCTGTCCAGAAGGTTGAGATTGATCACATCTCCCGGTTTGGTTGAGCCTTCCATCAGTAACCAGATGCCACTAACAAAGTTACTAATAATCTCCTTGAGTCCAAGACCAATACCCACAGAGAGTCCACCGGTAATCAAGCCAAATACTGTTGGGTTAATGCCAATTGTGCCAATGATGACAAAGATGCCGAAGCCCACTAGGCCATAACGAATTAAGATGAAAATAGCTTTTGAAATCTCCCGGTTTTCTGTTTTGTGAGACCCAAAAAACCATTCAAGTATTTGCGTCATGAATGACGATAAGTTGACCCATAAATACAGGCCAATTGTTATCAATAATACGTCGCCAATATTGAAAGGAGCGCCAAACAGTTGGATGATAGGCTCAACAAGTAATGATGATGGATCTCCAAATATTTGAACTACGATGAAGAGAAGATATCCAATAAATGCAGGCATGAACAGTCTTCTTTTGTATTGATTTAATTTTGCAGCTTTGTCTTTGCTGATCGAATAGGTTAGCGATTGAAATAAAACATTGAGCACAATGTAGGTTAGAAATATTGCCACTGCATGTTGAATGAGTCCGTTAGGCCGTTGTAAAACTTCCATTATTGTATAGATTATCGCTAACGCAATAAATGCTATTGATGCTGCTGTAGCTCTCGGCTTGATAGGAGCCCTTAAACGTTTGAAATTGATTCTAACTTTTGATGAAATAATTAACCCAAATGACAAACTGATGATGATAGTTAGAAACTGTATGCTTACTGCTGGTCGACTTCCAGCATGCCAAAGCTCGTTAAAGAATTGCGTAATGGGGGCCAAATTGATTTGAGTTGTTGTTGTCATTTCTGACCCTCAAATAGTTCAATGATTTTATTACTTGCGTTCACTGGATCGATTAATCCTGCTGTTGCATCTTGAAAGAGTTGCTGGACTGAGTTGTAATTTAAGATCATGGTTTCTAGTTCTTTCTCGGTCAACTCAGATGAGTTAGCGAAAGCCTTCTCTGATGTATTTCGAACCGGAAGTAGCTCTTGGTTGAAGTCACTATTTTTATTGACTGGTAAAAGTGAGTTCCAGTTGATTGCGATTTGTTGTTGCTGATCAACGCTGATTGCGTAATTGCTAAATCGCAAGGCAAGTTTTGTTTGGTTTTTGTTGGCGAATGGATTCAATACAAAAGATGCTCCAGTCAGCCTTGGCTCAGAGTTTTTGCCATTAATGCTTGGCAATTCACTGATTCCAAGATTTTCAGTTCCAAGCTCATCTCTAAGGAATGGTAGGTCAATTGATTCGCAATTGATAATACTAATCTTACCTTCTGCGAAATATCTTGTCATTAATGACGAGTTTTTAAACAGGGCTATATTAGGCTCTTCATCACTTTTTCTGAGTGTCTTGATCCAATTGCTCAGACCATCTTTGAGGTCTTCAGGGGAGCTCTTATTGGTGCCAAATAATCTAGCGTTGAATCCTGGTAGTCCCCATATTGTTTCAAGGAAATTCCCTCCTATCGCTATTGAAGTTCCTGACCTGGAAAGTTCAACTAGCTCGTTAAAAGTTTGGGGTGTACTTTTTACTTTTTGCTTATTGACGCAAAGTAATTGAACATTAATGATGAATGGTATTGCATAGAGTGTGCCATTGGCTCTGGTTGCCTGTAAAAGTTTTGGGCGTATTTCTTTAATCCTGATGCTGTTTGGTGGTATTGCTGCAATTTCATTCTTTTTGCTGAGAGCTGGGATCATGAAATTATGAGCTAATAACAAGTCTGGTCCTAAACCTTCTTTCACCTTTTCCGAATATCTTTTGTAAATGTTTGAGTCTGAATATTTTCTCCAGATCACATCGACCATGTTGTATCTTTCTTCAAAACGTTGAATCAGATCCTTCACGGTCTGATCAATTTTTTCCTGGACCAGTGGGTTCATCCCCTCATAGTTTGGAGTCCAGATTAAGATTGAGCCTGCCGGAGGCCTTTGATTGTCTTTTCTCCTAGAGACCAATTCAAGCCATCGTCCTCGTCTCACCTCGCTTCCATAGGCGGAAAGGTTGGGAGTTGTTGCTGATTTCTCTTGAATGCAACCCTGCAGAAGTAGGCCAGAGGCCAGCAGCGTTGTTGTGGCTAGAACTGAGTTTCGAAGCACGGCACTTCAGATCTCCACTTGAATTTTGATGGTTTATGGAGCGACAGCTATGAATCACTTAATTATTTTCGGTTGTGATGCTGCAGACCACAGCACAATGGAGTTCTCTTCTGACTCTTTCCACTGAGGTTAGATTTCAGATGATTCTCAATCTCTAATTCACCCACTGATTTGATTAGTCTGGCCATTGTTGACCACTTTCATAATTTCCCTTCAATGTGTCATTTGGTGCTGACAGTTTGAAGTCCAATAGCTACATAGAATGTAGAGATCTAGTAGACCAGTGACAAGCGAAGAACTCGATGGTCCAGGTAATTCATCTGTAAGTGATGCAGTGAGCTCAACAGTCTTGAAGTCATCATTCGTCTGGACTCCGCAGACGATTGCGCTATCGATCCTTCTATTTATTGCAGCTGGTCTGCTTGAAGTCGGAGGTGGATGGCTAGTTTGGCAAACCGTCAGAGAGAATAAAAATTGGACTTTTGCAGCTACAGGAGTTTTGGCACTGATTGGCTATGGGTTTGTACCTTGTTTGCAGCCAACTTCTGATTTCGGCAGAGTTTATGCTATCTATGGTGGCTTTTTTATTGTTTTGGCCTTTGCCTGGGCTCGACAATTGGATGGATATGTGCCTGATATGGGTGACTTAATAGGGGCTGGTATTGCTCTCTCTGGAGTCCTCGTTATTATGCTTTGGCCTCGTTGATGTGATTCAGATTTCTCGTCAAGCTTTGCATGGTCTTTGGCATAATATTGCATTAATTGTGCTTATCAAGGGTTTATTCCTTTCGTTGGTATTCCTCGGGTACGCAATAATGTGGCAGGTTGTTTTTGTCGATATGGCCACTAGCTTGATTGTCGTGTTTAACAGTTTGCGTCTTCTTGGCACTTCGTCTTCGGCCATTCCCCTTTCTTTTTCCTGATTGCTTGATAATTTCGCTACTTGTTTATGGATCTACCTTATGGCGTCGTGATCCCATCTGTGCACGCCATAAATCAACCATTTCTCTTGCACGTGCATGTGCGGAGAGATCAGTGCTGCTCACTCCATCGCGGTATTTTTGGTCGAGAAGCTGATCTAGCCAGTCAAGAGCAGCTTCGTCGAGATGCCATTCCGTGGGGTATTCACTCATCAGTGTTGACGCTCTCAGCGCTTTGATGCATTTTATCTCTACCCATTCTGACGAGTTCACTCTGTCCTTAACTGGTGTTTGACCCGTTCAGGTGCATGGAGACCAAGGTGGTGGTTCCGACACCTGAATCAACAGAAGCTCAGTCGGCGTTTCGCCGATCGTCCATGAGCGGTGTCCTTGTTGCTTGCGTGTTCCTTGATCTCCTCCGAAACTGATTTCCCCTGGTCCCATTTCAACAATGACTCCATCCATTGTTTCCACAGCCCATCTTCCATTTAGGGGAATGATCCATTGAGGCTTGGGATTTTCATGCCACTCTTTCAGCTCTCCTGGCATCAAAATCAGTGTGATGATGCTGGCATGGCCGCTGTAGTGCATCGCACTCCAAATCGGTGTGGCTCCTTCCGCGAACGCAGATTGTTGATGCTGTTTAAATGAATGCTTCGACTGACAGCTTTCACCTTGTTCATTGACCCATACCCGCCAGTAGTGCAAATCAAAAATTTTCATTGAGTCTTTGTTATCGTTGTAAGTCATTCGCTTTAAACCGTCAAATTGTTATTTTTGACTTCGTTCTCGCTGCATTCTGCTAGTGATAGGAGTGACATTAGGATAAAAGCAATTGATGCTGATAAGCAAAGTACGATTGAATCTCTTTCGGTGTAAAAGTTAAACGTCCAAATTTTCGTAATTGCGAATCCGTGTAGTGCAGACAAGCAGTACAAGAGGGACCCAACCAGAAAGCTTGTACATCCCCACCAGGCTAAATGATGTCGTTCAACAAAGAGAAGTCTTCCATGACCGATTTCGGCGTAATGAGCAATTCCGGAAATTAACAATAATATTGAACCAGCCAGGTAAGCGTCTCGACCTAGAAGCTGCCTTGCTTTTGCCAACAGATTGAGACTGAGCCAAGTGCTGATGCTATCCACATTAAAAAAAGCATTCCGGCTTTTGCTGTTACGACTCCAATGAGTCCAAGGCTGAAGCTAACAAGGATATGATTTTGACAGCGCTGCCATGCTCTGATGGTTTGCCACAGTTGTGTTGAACCTCCCAGTAAAAACATCATTGATCCAGCCATGAACAACGACTTGACCGGGAGTTGTTGTTGTAGTTCGCCAATTGAGCCAATTACAAAAAGAATTGAGGCGAGCAAAAATTCCACGCTGCTTTGTACTTCAAGCCTATTCCAATGTTTTGGCATCATGAGTGCCGCGATCATTTGGCTGTATGAAAGATCGATATAAGGCTTACCCTTAACCGGTCCTAGATCTTTTCTCAGTCTACGGCTGGTATAAAATATTCTTTGAATGGTGTCGTCGCTAGTTGGCGCATTGTGTCTACTCCTGATTGTTTGAAATAAGCCGCTTAATTTGGTCAATGATTTCTCTTCGACCTGCTTATTTTAGGTGTCCTGACTTGCTTTGACCATTGTTCGCGGTCGCAAGATCAGGTTTTAGGTTGGCGGCAACGCATTGATCGTGAGCGCTGGCTCTATCGATCGAGGTATTCCTGAATCAAGTTTTTGACAGCTTCTTCTGACTGCCTTTTTTTGAAGTCGTCAAGCGATTCGATATTCATGATTTGCAAATCAAAAATAAGCTCAATGACGGCTCCGCCATTGCATTCTTCACTGGAATATTCTTCGGAGGAATGAAGTATTTTCGCGAGATGCTTGCTTAGTTCGCTTTCCATCGTTCCGTTTTTCACAATTCTATCTCTTTCTCATCTGTTTTCAGTTCGTTGATCACGCTTCAAGTTGCATCTTGAAGCTCGAGCTGAGTTTGATTTCGAATGCAGTGTCTTGATGGTGTGATTGATTCGTTCACGTCTTTGAGCAGACGGTTCTTGCCGTCTCCGCTCTTTCAACGGCTATTTGGACAATTGAGTTTGGTTCAAATCAACGAGTTGATCCACGTCACTTCGTCGTTTGCGCGCTTGTTGTTTCGGTTGAGCCGAAGTAACGGTTAGGGGTGTCATGACCAACCTGATGAATTCAAATTGGTCTTTCGAGAACCCACCCGAACAAAGTTCTTCAGCTCGTAACTTGCTTCACCAAATTTGGGGGAGTAGTGACTGTCCGGCTGCGACTTCGATCGCGATTGCCACGACAAAGCCGATCATGGCTAGTCGACCATTCCAGGTTTCGCCATCAACCCAGGTTTGCATTCCAAAGGTCTCTTCCATTGCTGTTTTGGTGTCAGCCTGCTGATCTGCCATGGTTTTTACGTAACTTCATGTATTTTTACAACGAAGTCCGGTGCTCGTTGCTTCAAAAGGCACATGAGCGAGATGCGCATGGCAGTGGCGTTATGTCTCAGGAGGTCTGCCTGTTTTGTTTGTTGTCGTGTTGAAGGCCATCCTCTGGGCCGCAATCACTTGTTATGAAGCTGGCCTAACAGCCTTGCCGCCAAACCTCTGGAAATCCGCCGTTGCACGAGCAGATCGCAGATCCAGTCGAAGAGTGGCATGGAGTCCGTGTTGGCCAGTCGTTGCTCCAGTGCCCTCAGCTCAGTCACGTTCCTGCAGCCTCTTAAGGCATCGATCAAGGTGTCTTCCTTGGGTTGCTGGATCAGCACCTGTGTTGAGTTCAAGCCATGCACGGCAGCTGTCCTTGTCATGGCATCACTGGGGTGCTGTTGTCACGTCTTGTTCGTCAGTGCTCACCTAGTGATCCAGCATTTGGATCGTTCAGCAGGCCGAGTGCCTTTATGACTTGCAGGCGTATCCCGCCGAGCCGACTCCAGGCGCGCAGTGCTTCCTCTTTGGATTTGTAGGGACGCCAGTCATCTTCCTCAATCCGCCTTTGAAGATGTTGTGCCACTCTCTCGGCGACTCTGGCATCGCTCGCTGCTTTCAGATTCAAGGTCTGACCGTTGAGGGAGTGTTCAGTGGTCATGGTCTGAGCCAACTTCAGCCATTCTGTTGAAGTCGACGTGGATTCGAGGCAGGCATTGCAGTGCTGGCTTCATTTATCTTGGTCCTGGAATCCATTGTTGTCCCATGGAAACGTTGGATCCCCTGTTGCTGAGCTTGTTTGCGCTTGGAGTCGCTTCCACGGCAACCGTCTTCGTCGTGTCATTTCGCCAGGTCGACCGATGCGAGAAGGAACGTTCACAGGTCAATCGGATGCGTGGGCGCCTGAATAGGCTTCTGCAGCAACGTTCCTGAACTGTTGGTGTGCTGCTCCTGCTTGTGACCGGTGGTTTCTTAGCGCTTCTCCTGCTGACGCAATATTTCGTGCGCCGCTCCATGGATGAGGAGCAGGACAGCTGATTGTCAACGTCTGGCCATGCCTCTGCCGTTGCCAATCAGGCCGGCATCAATCAATAGGCCGATCAGAACAATCAGCAATCCACTGAACGATTGCACTCCTCCGAACGACATCGTTGCCCAGCACACGCCAAGTGTCGTGGTTGGCAAAAACACAAGTCCCAAAACCGGGAGGATCGGATTGGGGATTGCCAGGGTTTTGAAGGGCCCAAGCACAACCTCAGGACTGAACAGCCACAACAGAACCAAGATGAGGCGGGGTGTGATCAGTCCTAGTGCTGCAAGAAGACACATCAGCCCGCACCCACCACGTCGAAGCTTCCTGATCTGGTGACCGAGAGGATCAACCAAAGCTTCTCAATACTCCTTGCCGTCAGCACGACAGGCCAGATTTCCCCTTCTGGATTCATGGCAGCAGATTGTCTTCTGCCTTCTTGTAGCAAGCTGTTTTCAAGCTGTCTCACTCGACAGCGGACGAAATGCTGTTTCGCGTGTGAAGGCGCATGCCGTGATCAGGGTGCACAGTCCGCTGAAGGCGACCCATGCCCCTGGCAACACTGGATCACCGGTTTGTGCAATCAACCAGGTTGCAATCAAGGGAGTTGTTCCGCCGAAATAACCTTCTGCAATGTTGAATGCCACGGCTAGGCCGGTGCAGCGAACCGCGGCTGGCATCAGTTCCACGTTGGCGGGGTTCTTTCCACCTGCCAGCAGAGCGACAGCCAATGTGAGACCCAGTTCTCCCCAAATCACTTGTTGAGGGTCACCGCTGTGCATCAGGTTGAACAACGGCAACGCACCGATGCACAGTAGTGATGCTCCGCTGATCAGCATCGGTTTGCGACCGATACGGTCGGAGAGCCAGGCTGAAATCGGATACAACATCAGTAGTACTGCCAGGACACCGGTGTTCAGGCTCAGGGATGTTGCCGTGCTGAGGTGATCGACGTCTTCCATGTAGCTCACCGCGTAGACGAACACGGCGTAATATCCGACGCTGCTCGCGATGTTCAGCGCCATGACGCGCAGCACCTGCAGGCGATAGCGGCCAAAGGTTTCGCGAATCGGCGACTTCGCGTGCGGTTCGATGATTTCGGCACCAATGCCTCTGCGGATCACAATGCCGCTGGCCGCCACCAGTGCTCCCAGCAGAAATGGCAGCCGCCACCCCCAGCTTCCCAGTTGGTCTGGGTTGAGCGTATGGGCCAGCAGATCACCGAAGCCAGAGCCGATCAACATGCCCAGCACGGATCCCCAGAGCCCCCAGATCGCGTAGAAACCACGCTGGCGTTCCGGGGCGTTTTCGCTGAGAAAAATGACAGAGCTGGTGTATTCGCCCCCCACTGACAAGCCTTGAACAATGCGCAGCAAGACAACCGCAATCGGAGCGGCGATGCCGATCTGCTGATGCGTCGGGAGTAAGCCCATCAGGACGGTGGGCACGGCCATCACCATCACGGACAGTTGCAGAGCTCGTTGCCGTCCGGCCAGATCACCAATTCGACCGAACACCATCCCCCCGAGGGGCCGCACCAGAAATCCTGCGGCAAAGGCTCCGAAGGCTCCGATCAGTGAGGAGGCTGGGTCACTGGAGGGGAAGAACTCCCTACCGATGGTGGTCGCGAAGTAGCCGTAGAGAGCGAAGTCGTACCATTCCATGACGTTGCCAATCAGGCCTGCCAAGAGCACACGGCTGGTGCTCTTGGCGCTGGGCTGCGTGCTCATCGTGCCGCGATCATTGCGGTTGATCGGAGATCTCATGCAACCGGTCAATCAGCAGATCAACCTCGGTCTCAATCCCACCGTCTTCAGCCCATGCCCCCGGGACGTGACGCGCTTGAACGACATCATTCAGTCGTTGGCCGCTGCGCCTTGCCAGCAGGGTCGCCGTGGTGTTTCTGGCTGATGCCGAAAGTTGATCGCGATCGCTGGATGAATCTTCCATGTGTCCGATCAGATGACAGGCGAGTCGTCGGTGATGCGGGGATGAACGATGCTCCCAGAGATAGACCGCCTGCCAGGTGCCCAGGAGCAGTCGGCCGTTATCAACACTCAAGCTCATGGTCTGGGTGGTGAGCGCTGTGCGGATATGGGCTGGCATGTCGTCATCACCTTCGTCGTCGTGCAGGTAACGGCGACGTCTACCGTCTGGTCCGCTAGGCCCAGCTCCGTCCTGAGGCACCATGGCATGCATCCAGGCCGCCAGATCTTTCAGGACCCGTGGATCGGCATTTTCATTGATGGTGAGGCTGCAGCTGGTGTGCAGGCAGGTGAGATGCATCACCCCGGTCATCAGTCCGGCTTGGTGCACACGCTGATTCAGTTGCTGGTTCAGGGGGGTGAAACCAGGTCCGCGCGTTTTGATCTCCAGTTGCGTCAGCAGCTGATCCAACGCCATGCCATGGGCCCCGTTGTTCTTTCTCTAGCGCGACCCTGATGGCAATGGGATCTCTCGACCCACTGCGGGTGTGATCAGCGTGCAGTCTTCGGGAAGATCACCGCAATCTGTCGAGGCGTCAGCGGCGTTCAGCAGGTTGCTGATCATCCCGCTGAATTTCACATCGCCTCCTGTGGTGCTGGCCAGCACGGTCTTGGGCTGGAATCGGCTGATCAGATCCGGCATCACGCGAGCGCCTGTGATGAATGCTCCCAGCATCGGCAAGCCCAGATCCACCACCGGAGTGATCAGAGTGTCGACGCTGCGCTGATCGATCGCAGGGTCCAAGACGCCATGCGGTTCGAGATAGAGGGAACCCTCGGGCCAGTCGAGCAGGTAGCCGTTCTCCACTGCTGGGACTGCTGCTCCTGCAGTGGCCTGGATCTTCAGGTCAGCGATTGTGGTGGTGTCGCCGGGTCGAAGCTCGGTGATGGTCTCAAACCCCAGGCGCTGCACCACACGTGTGGCGGCTGCCGATGCCACAACGGGGATCTGTTTTGACAGGGTCTGCAGCGTTTCTGGATGGGCATGATCTGGAAGCCCCTGCGTGAGCAGAAGCAAATCAATCTGATCCGGAATGGGCATCAGTTCTGGCATCTCACCTTTCAGCAACCAGGCCCCCGGTGGAAACACCAGTGGACCACTGAGCCATGGGTCCAGCAGCACCCTCAGTCCAGCCATGGTCAGCAGCCAGCCATTGGCTCCGAGATAGGTGGCTGTGTCTGTCATCTCCGGTCAGTTGCATCACAGCAACGCTAGTCAATGCGCTGGTTCAGCCGAGCGCTTCCCAACTCAACTCAGCACTGCCAGACCAACGCCTGTTACGGCCAGTGTTGAGGCCAACAGCACGGACGGTTTCAGCTGATCCCCCTCGGCACGGGCCACCAGCAGGGCCATCACCGGTGCCGTGCTCAGCACCGTGATGCCGATGCCCAGAGGCAGCCTCTGCAGTACAACCTGTTGCAGCAGGATCCCCAGAACAGTTCCCAGCACTGTTGCAGCCAGTACCCGAGGCCAACGCACACTGCGCGGGCGTGGTTGCGGAAATCTGGCTGCCAACCGCAGCCAGGGCAGCAGCAGCAGCAGGTCGCCCAGCAAACGGCAGGCAGCACTTTGCAGCGGTGTCAGCTCACTGTTGATCAGAACAGTGCGCGAGACGGCGGCCCCTGCCACACCGCAGACCACAGCCAGCATGCCCAGCACCAAACCCTGCGCCTGAACACGGCGGCTTCGGTCGAGCAGTCGTGTGGCGTCAGGAGGTTGCTGCACGGCAACCAACACCACGGAGATTGTGACCAGCAGTGCACCAGCCCAGCCCTGAACAGAGAGCTGCTCTCCCATGGCGAACCAGCCTCCAGCAGCGGCTGCGACGGGGGCGAGCGACTCCAGGGTGAGTGTTCTGCGTGTCCCGAGGCGTCGCAGGGCGGCCAGATAAAAGCTGTCTCCCAGTGAAATTCCCAGTCCACCACTGATCAGCAGCAGCATCAGGCTCTTCACCTCTCCGTTCCAGGGAAGTGTGAACAGCACCGGCAGCAATGCTGCGCAGGCGATCAGATTCTTCAGCCCGTTGAGTTGAACCGCGCTGAGAGAGGTGGAGAGACCTCGCCACAGACTGCTCGCCAGGGTCCATGCCAGTGCTGCAACCAATCCGGCCAGGATTCCCACTTAGCGCCTCCGCTGCAGGATCAGACCCACCAGCAGGCCGATCACCAGCGCTCCGGCTCCATGGCCCTGCAACAGCGTGAGGCCGAGGATTAGTCCGAGTAGCGGTGAGTTGAGCAGCACCGCAAGGCACCCCCCGACCACACCCGCACTCCAGGTGTCGATGGTGCCAATCCAGGGAATCCATTCGTGCAGTCCCATCCCCAGTGCGCTGCTGGCGAGGATCACTGGAAAAAATTGACCGCCTCTCCATCCGGTCTCAAGACACAGTCCGACCATCAGTAATTTGGCCAGGGCTGACAGCATCAAGACGCTTGTCTCCAGTCTCCATTCCTGCAGGACGAGGGGTTTCAACTGGTTCTCCCCCGAGAAGCCAGCCAGTGGTAATCCCCAGAGGCAGAGCCCAATCAGCAGACCTGTGCCGATCGGGATCCACCAGAAGCGCTCGAGTAGCCGCAACTGTTGGAGCCAATGGCGCCAGCGCTTGATGAACTGCCCGGCGAGCCAACCCGCCAGGCCGGCGAGGATTGCCGCCAGCAACCCACTGATGCGTTGCGAGGGATCAGTGGGCCAGGCATAGGACACGCCACGCATGCCTCCACCCAGGTCGCTTAGGCCATGGAAGGCCACAAACCCTGCCAATCCTCCAAGGGTTCCTGGCAGCCAACGCCAAATCAGCTGCCACTGACGCCCGGCCAGGGCCGCGCCGCCCACCAGGGGTGAGCGGAACAATCCCAGAGATCCCGCCATTGCGGCAGCCACCAAGTCACGATCCGCGCCTTTCCAGACGGCGTGGCTGGCAACGGCGACGAGGCGGGTCATCAACGCCTCCGGGCCCAGAGTTCCCCCGCCAGCGAGGGCCAGCATGCCTCCGAACACGTGCCTGAGGCCGTGATGCGTGTCTAATCCCTCCGGTTGCCGTAGTTCAGCGAGCGTCTCCGACATCTCTGGTAAGCCACTGCCCAAACGTCGCCGTTGCAGCAGGCTGAGAGCGACGCCGATTGTTCCCGACCAGGCCAGGCACCACAGCAAGGAGCGATCGCTGGGCAAACCTCGCGCGACTGATGCACCCCAGATCCAGGCCTGAAGCATGAGCGTGCTACTCACCACCAGCGCTGCCAGCGCTCCCCCCGCGGCTCCAGCCAGCAGGGCGCGAACAGTGCCAAACAGCAGGCTGCGTGTTGGGGTTGGTGGCGGATTGATCACCAGTAGGGGTCGGTGGCCAACTCCACCTTGAGTTGGCCCGATGCTGACGCAGGCACGCTGCTGATGCAGGCCCTCACTGTGGTGCCATCAACATCGATCTCGCAGGCGCCGCAACTGCCTCCCATGCAGCCAGTGGGTACATGCACGCCGGCCTGCCGCGCTGCCGCCAACCAGTCTTCGCCCTTGTAGCTGACGCTGCGCTGACCGTCCGGCCACACGATTTCCACCCTTTTGTGCCCAGAGGTCACGTGGATGTGTCCAGCAGTGGTTCCAGATTCACATGTTGTTCAAAGGCATCGGCTAAGCGGTCGAGCAGCGCGTCTCTCTGACGACTGTGGTGCGGTTGCTGCTCACTGAGATCCGCCAGTCCGCGTCTGCGTCGAAGCCGGTTCAGCCAGCGTCGTCGCCAGGACCCGTTCTCGAAGATGCCATGCAGATAGGTTCCTGCGGTGGTCGCACGGATCCAGCCCAGTCCTTGATCTGCGCTCAAGGCGTCGCAGGCTTCGATGGCTTCGCTGGTTCCCCGATGCAGTTCGAACCCCTCCACCTTCAGCTGCGGTTGCTGATCAGGCCAAAGCACAACAACTTGCCGCTGATGCCGTGCCTTATCGCCGCCGAACACGGTTCGCAGGGGAAGCAGGCCAAGGCCGGCGACGTTGCTGCTGCACTGTCCTGGTGGCCCTTCGCCCTCCAGTCCATCTGGATCGTGTAATTCCGCCCCGAGCATCTGCATGCCGCCACAGATGCCGAAGAGCTCACCGCCGTTTTTGGCATAACGGATCAGTTCAGCGTCCAGTCCGCTGCTTCGCAGGGAAGCAAGATCGCGAAAAGTCTGTTTACTTCCCGGGATCACGACGGCATCGGGAGACCCAAGCGCTTCGCCCGGTGCGACCCAGCGCAGCTCAACGGTTGGCTCCGCCTCCAGGGGGTCGAGATCAGAAAAGTTGCTGAGTGAGGGCAGTTTCACCACGGCAATTTCCAGCTCAGCGCTGCGCTTGC
>QCTE01000054.1 GCA_003211275.1 Synechococcus sp. AG-673-A03
ATACAACTGCGCAAATAACTGCGCCGTAGCTGATCGATCCGCACTGATCAGGCTGACATGCTTGGAAAAATACTCCTTCAGTTCAGACGAATCCACAACACATGATCTATGTGGTCTTGATGATCTATAGCTCATGCCTTCAGTTCATGGAGCGAAACTGTTTTTGATGCCGCTGGATAAGAGAAGTTAAGGGGCTGTGATCGGGGTGATGGATCCCTAGATTTTTGAGCACTGGTTGATCGGAACATGATTCGCAGAATCGCAGCTTTATCGCTCTTCGCCGCGTTGAGCGGAGGCGTCATCCCTGTTTCAGCCGAGCCGGTGAAGCAGCTGCTCCAGAGCCTTCCTCCCAGCCTGGGATCCAATGCCGAGATGATGTTCAGTGCCAATCCGCTGGGGCAACTGGCGCTCAATAGCCGGCATCAGAACACCACGCTGGAAGCTTTGCTGGCCAGGATTCGAGCCGATCTCACCAAAGCCGGTTACTGCGAAGAACCGATTCGCACCAATGTCACCCGGGGAACGTTTTCAGCCACCTGGGCACCGCCAAAAGGAACCGTTGTTGATGGCACACAGCAGGGAAAATACGCAGTGCTGGCCACACAGGCCGTGATGTTGAACCCCTCCGTGATCAACCTGAATGTGAACTTCGCTGATCTGCGCGCTGGGAATCAGGCCGTGATCACCGAGTGTTATGGCGAATCGTCCGGCAGCTCGAGCGATTCCAAGTCGAACAGCAATTCTTCTGAGCCGAAAACAAAGTCCAAGCCATCGGCACCGTCCATCAGGATCAAACTGTTCTGATCCAAAAGATCTGACCTCCCAGCACTCGGCGAGAAGGTTTCGCAGCAAGTGCTGGAGGTCAGCTGCTTGATCCAGATGCCTCTGCCCTGACGGCAGTCTGATTCGGTGGGCCATCGATACAACGCTGACGCCTGGATCGATTGCGGAAACTGTCAGGAACCCAGTTTCTTCATCTCGCTTTGGATCTCATCCTCGGTAATCGGCTTTGGTCGATGGTTGTAGGAAATGGCTTGCCAGATCAAGGCCAGCCCCCAGAAAGCAATCGACCAGATTGGCCAGAAATCACCACGACCTGACAGTGCCCAGATCACCACAAGCGTGATGTTGGTGATGGCATAAATCCTGAGCTGCCTCTCTATTCCTCTTCGGTGCTTAAGGCTTGCCAGGGCAGCTTCTCTGAGTTCTTGGTCGTTCATCGATTGGATCACCCTTGTATTGAGAGCTTTAGCAACGGCCAGTTGCCTCCTCGTGATCGAATTGGTCTGCAAACTCCGCAAACGAGTTGCTGATGTCCAATGTGCAGACGATGGTTTCGATCATCCGGAGCAATCTCTTCAGCGAGACGAGTTCCGGGGCATCGCTTGTTGAGTCATGGGTTCGGTCGTTGGTACCGGGATATCGTTCTTCAGATTGTGCACTGACCAATACGTCACGGCTGCAGCAGACACGATGAAAAGCACCACTGCAGCTCGAATCATGTGGTGCGTGATGTCTTCGGGATGCCGGGCCTTTTTTTGATCCATTAACAGCAATCAGTCCCAACATCTTTGGAACGAATTCGTACTGGAGGATGCAATGGCTTGAATTCTTCCTTAATTGCCATGGCCACTGCCCTCATGGCTTCTCTTCTTTTTGTTGAGCTGTTCATAACCTTCCCAGCGCCAGCTCCAGCCCATCAATCACCGAGGCGAGGAAAGGCAGATCAAGCGTGTCGATCGTGTCGCTCATCTGGTGGTAGTGCGGGTTTCGCATGAACGAGGGGTCCGTCACCATCAGGGCGTTGTATCCCTGATCCCAGAAGGGGCTGTGGTCGCTGCGGCGTACAGCGGGCACATCGATGCCGGCGCGTGGCACCGGCAGGGCTTTGCTTTTCACGTGTTGCCCCATGGCATGGGTGAGCCTGGAGAGCATCAAGCCAGCGCGGGCATTCGCCACCAGGGCGATGAAGTCGCCGCGGTTGCCGTAGAGCCTGTCCATGGTGGGGTGGGGGTAGCTCTGCTGGTCGCTGGTGTAGCCGAGCATCTCCAGACTCACCATCAGCTTGAGCCGTTGCCGATCGGCCTTGAGTTGTTCGGCCAGCACGCTGCTGCCGATCAGGCCCCATTCCTCCAGATCAAAGCCCACCAGCCATACAGGTCGCCGGGGCGGTGCAATGCTCCAGCGCCTGCCCAGTTCCAGCAGGGCTGTAACCGCACTGGCGTTGTCATCGGCGCCGATCGATTGCAGCGGTCCGTCGTAATGCGCACCCACCAGCAGCGGCCGGCGCCTGGGGTTGCGGCCGGGAAGTTTCAGGATCAGATTCACGCCCTCATGGACGCCGCGCCTGAAGCTGTATTCCTCCACATCGCCGAGTGTCGCCAGCTGTTCGCGCACATAACTGCGCACGGCCATCAGACCCACCGGATCCCAGCTGGCATGACGAGGAACGGCGATGGCATTGAGGTCCTGCCGGCAGGCGGGAGAGAGCTCTGCTTTGCCTCTGGCTCTGCGCGTTCCAGTCCGCATGTCGATCGTCGCCCCCTGTGAATCAGTGTTGAGAGTGCAGAACTTTCACGGGCACCACCCTGAACTGAAACCGGCTGGATTTGATCCCCTGTGATTCAAGTGCCCTGGCCAGGCGGGACCCTGCAATCTCGGCCTTCTTCTGGGTGATCTCACCATCCAGAGCGCTCAATGAAATCCTCACATCAGCGCGCCCCTCATCATCCATCTGCACCTTGATGTCGGTGGTTTGAAACTGTGAGTTCTTGAGCATCCCCGTTCTGGGTCTGCCCGAGGAGTCGTCGTTCTGTTGGATCCGTTCCGCTCCCATCAGCGAGAGTTCCCTGCGGATGTGGTTTTTGATCAGAAACCTCTGATAGCTGGTCTGCAGGGGTTTCAGAATCAGAACACTCAACAGGGTCAGCAGAGCCAGGGGGAGGATCGATCGCTTCCAGGATCCAATCGACTGGCTCAGGTAGGTGATCACGGCAGCGGCAACGATGCCGATGAAGTTGCAGCCATACAGCAGCAGTGATCCGAAGGTGATTTCGAAGAGCATGTCCTGCGAGGTCAGGGTGCCGAGCTTCGAATTCAGTTCCGGAGACAGCGTCAGGCCGATCCCTCCCACACAGAGCGGTGGCACCAGGGCAACGGCAATGGCCACTCCGGCAATCGCATTGGAGATGTTGGAGCGTGTGGTGATGTAGGCGGCCACCGAGCCACCCAGCAGAGCAATGAACAGATCAATCAGGCTTGGCGAGGTTCGGCTGAAGATCTCCGAGCCCATGGCGTTCACATGCACGAACGAGCTCAGCAGATAGGCGGAGAGGAAAACAGAGGCGGAACCGATCAGAAAGGAGAGGAAGGATCGCCATGCTGTTCTGGCCTTGCCATGGCTGATGGCAACGGCAAGCCCCAGCAGTGGATCCATCAGGGGCGCGATGATCATCGCGGCAATCACAACCGCCGTGCTGTTGCCGATCAGGCCCAGGGTGGCCACCAGTGCCGAGGCAATGCAACGAAACAGATAATCAGCGGAGAGCCGTGAGTTTTTGTTTCTCTCCTGCTGGATCTGTTGTGCCGGGATCACATCGCCAGCATCGATGTTCCAGCGGAGGAGCCTGGAGAAAAACCTGTTCACCACGGCCAACTGAGCTTCAGTCTCAAATTAATTGCGTTGTTCAACCAGGCCACGTTTCAACCGCAAGCTCAGATACCTCGCAACCAAGCAAATACGACCTGCGCGGCATCAGCTGATCACCTCGGGTTGAGCCGGAGCCTTTTAATTTCGCAGGATCAAATGCAGATCCAACGGATGTCCGATCAAACTCAGCCATCGGTTTGGCCGGCCATGCTGCCCACGTTTCTGTTCTTCGGGGGACTGGCTTCCGCCGCTCTGCTCACCCAGCTGATCGCCTAATTGCCGCTGCCCATCTGCTGCAAAGCACTGGCCGGAGTGAGGTTCTGTGAATTCTGGCCCGCGGGGACACCCATTACGGCGAAACTTCCCGGCATGCCGAACCGTGACTTCGCCACCGATGAACCACCGCTGCAGGCCGGCAGGGATGGTTGGCTGGTGAATGGTGATGAGCAGCTGCTGGTGAGGTTCAGCCAGGGTCTCTCCACCGCTCATGGTCAGTGGGTGATTCTCAGCACCTATCGCTGGGTGAGGCCTCACCCGCCGGAGCCGCAGAGCCAGAGACGGATGCTGCAGCACAACGCCATCGAGGCCTGGCAGCACATGCAGAAGGTCGGCTGGCGGCGCTGCCGTCCACCCGTGCGCTGACTCTGCTTTGAGAAGGCAAGTCACTTCAAAGCGATTTGCCGCGGTTTGCTGATCTGCGGATTGCCATTGAACGGCGAACCGGTTTGATCCTGGGCAACAGGGCTTGGCCCATGGACCGCGCTCAAAATCTCGCCGGACTTGCCTCAATCGCAGTGGCCAGACAATCCATGGGCGAAGCCAAATGGCAAACCATGGAGAACATGCGCCGGGCTGCCTACATCCACCGGATCGTCGACTGCATGCTCACAGGCCAGGTTGCATGTCTTCCTGATACGCATCGGATCAAGCCGGTGTGATCCAGCCATCCGTGCTCTGGCCTCCTGGCTTATCCAATCGGTGGGAGGAGCTGCCACGACCACTGGATTAACCAGGCAATGGCCAGCGAGTGCAGCACGTAAGGGAACTGGTCGCTGAGCCTGGGGAACTGACGCCTGGCCGAACTATCACTGCTGTCTTCAGCCGGGCCCTGGCTCAAGGCAAGGTGGGCGCCCCAGTTCAGCACCAACCAGGCAGAGAGCCACTCCACGAACAGGTATTGATCGAGCCCGAACATCCCCATTGCTCCCTCCTTGATCCAGGGGAACTCTCGCAAAGTTGCGATGACCCGAATTCAGCGGGCGTGAACAACTGGGGATGACCACGTTGCTGCCGTCGTTATTAGGTTTCGGAGCCCTGATCAAGTCAGCTTGACGTTCACAGGCTGCTCACCACAGGAGCCAGCAGCATCGCCAGCCCAGCAGCGCCCAGGGACACCACCCAGGCCAACAATCGTTTGCGCACGGCGAGCCGTCGTGGATCCAGCCCCGTGAGGATCACAACGCTGGCATTGCCAAAAAGCCTGATGGCCACTGTGATCAGGGCCAGAGCTAGTAGCCGTCCTTCCATGCTGATCCGCTGCTTGTGCCCCTGAATGACTCCCTGTCCTCTGTAGCCAGGGGAGTGAATCAAGGCTTCCGCCATTGCCTTTGCTGGCTGGCTGGGTTCCGACTAGTCCGGTGCTGAATCGTTCAGCACCGGTCCCACCTAGGCGACCAATCGACCATCAGATTGGACTCACAACCTGGCAATAGCGGCCCGAAAAGCCTTGCATCACCTGAAGCAGCAGCACAGGTGAAATGCATCCAAGCCCCTGAATCATTTGCTGGTGTCATTACGTTCTGGCGCTGTCCCACCAGCGCCCGAACGACCAATCAGCCACCTCTGACTCATTGGACCTCAAAACTGCCACCTCAGCGGGGCCCGTCAATGTGTCGCCGACATCATTTGGCCGATGAATATTGGCTGTCGTTGCTGTTCAATCCCGGTGTGCAGTCCATCAAACCGGGTGACTCTGCTCCTGGACGACCTGCTCGAGAAGGTCCTGAAACCGAACCATCCAGGGCGGCTGTCCCCTCTTCCGAGAGTCTTCGAGGGGGCATAGACCAATCAGGTCCCACTCGGAGACTGCCATGACAACTGCAACTCTTCTGGCTGATGAGCGCTACTGGCAAGACCTTGCCGCAGCCCAGATGCGCCGTGAACAGCTGGCAAAAGCTGAACGCCTGAACGGACGCCTGGCCATGCTCGGCTTTGTTGCTCTGATCGGCAGTGAAGCCTTGCTCCATCAAGGACTGCTGATGGCGCTGGGTTTTTGATCCGACCCGCTTAGCCAAGCTCCAGGCAGGCCAGCCCGTACACCTCATCCAGCTGCCGGGATGGCATCACGCCGCGATACATCCGCAGCGTGCGGCCAACGGCTTTGAACCCAAGCTTCTGCAGCAGCGGGGCGGCCAGGGCATTGCCACCTGGTGAATCCATGATCACCAATCCCTGTCTGGCACTGAGCAGATCCATGATCAAAAGCTCGGCCAGTTCAGGGGAATCCGCCAGTAACGGGCCGATACGCCAGCCCGCTTCGTTTTTCAGCAGGCATGGTCGGATGCGGGCAAAACCATGGCAGTCCTGCTTGCTGTCAATCAGCGCCGTGACATCACCGGCTGGGTGATGCAGCCAGTCAGACAGAAAGTGCGGTCTGGGGTTGAGTTCACGATCAGCGTCATAGATCTGAATCTTGGGTTCAGGGATGTCATCGCCATGAATCAATCTGAGCCCTTCCGGTGCTTCCAGTGATCTGATCTGATTCAAACGAGAGTCAACCTCAAGCTGCCAACGCGTCGTTGTTGAAGCCGGTTGAAACCCCCAGTTTGAGTAATCATCAATCCTGTTTTCTGCTGCTTCGAGCCCAACGCAACTCACGCCATGGAGGTGGTCAAGAGCTTCTCGCCAGAGCTTCACTCCGTAGCCTCGGCCTCTCTGATCCGGGCGCACGATGTAGAGCCCGATAAATCCGTAGGCATGGTTGTAGCGGATGCCTGCGATGCATCCGACCGGATCGTCACCAAGGCAACCCGTCCAAATGCCCTGGCGGTCTGTCTGGCTGTAAATCCCAATATCTCCCGCCCCGGGGGCAAACCCTTCACTTCTCGCCCAGTCGTTGATCACTGGAATGTCAACGGGTTGCACCGTGCGAATTGTGAATTCAGGGTTCATGGCCTCAGCCTGAACCGACCACCCTGGTGCTGCAAGCAGGCTTCATGGCTGCTTCAGATTGTTGCAAATGATCAACGATTCATGGTTGATTGATTCCTCGGATCTGTCTGTCGTTGGTGATTGATTTGGCCCGTTTTTTGGCGATCGATCCACAGTGTCGGCATCCAGATTCGAACCGCAAAAGTGGTGACCTGTTGCAGGGTTCCAGGTCACCACCTCAGTTTGATCTGGCCTCCGTTCGGGCTCTCAAAGGTGACGCTGCCTGATTTATTGCGTGGCTCGTAATAAGGCCCCCAATTCACTGGTCTGCGGCCCGTCCACCAGGGGCCATTGCGAACGCAACGACCTTGGCCGGCGTAGTGATAGCCAATGGCACAGACGAAGTGGTCTTTGCGATGTTTTGGCTTGCAATAACCAGAACCCAGCATCGGTCCTGTTTGAACCCAATGAGCTCCAGGTCCACAGTCTTGAGCGGCCTGGCCTGGCATCACGCCAACGGTGAATGCCTGGGTTACGGCAAACAAGGCGATGGCAGGTGATTTCAGTGAAAGCATTTCATTGACCCCGATCCCTACACGTCGAACATGATGCGTGTGTTTGTCAGGACTTGCGCTCGATGTTCAGAGGTGTCAACTCCAAATCTGGGAGATGCTGCGCAAGAGCTGCAGCCAGCGATCCATCCCGACATGGCGGCAACCGGCGTGGATCAGTTCTGCTTGTCCAGGCATTGCAGCTGTAGTAGCGATGATCACGCCAGGTAACGCATCGATGACACATGACTGAAAATAATTCAATTTCAATCAATAGTTTGATCGAAATTGGGTATCAATAAGTGAGTTGTTTCTTTGGTTTTTGGTTAATATCTTGAAAACAATGACTCAAATGCTTAGCATTCTGCCCTCCTATTATCTTGTTTTTCTTGGCTTGGGCCTTGCCTCTGTGGTTGTTGTTTTGTTCACGGCTTTCAGTGAGACCTCAAAGCATGAAATGAGCCGCCGACGTCGGTAAAGACTGGGGTTTATTGTCGTCGTCTTGGCGACTTGTTCGTTTCCTGTAGTTCTTATGAGTTCGCTAAGGTTCCGTGCTGACATTGCTTGCCGGATGAATCGTCTTGTTTGTTGTCGTCTGTGAAGCGTTTGACAGGAAGCGACTTCAAAGATTGCTGGAAGCTACGAGCTCTGAACTGAATTGCCGCTGAATGCTGCATTAAAAGTGTCAGAAGTGTCGGGCAATACTTGAATTACGAGCCATGCTTTAGCATTTATATAGTGATCAATAGTCTTATGCAAAATCAAATTGAAAGTCGTGCAATTGAGGAATTGCCGGTTGAGTCTGTCGGCGTGGTGAATCCCGCTGCTTTGATCCTGCTGGGATTCATTGCCATCGCTGGGCTGTGGAGTTTTTCGTTGCTTCTGGAATATCTGGTGCCTGATTAATGTTTACGAGGTTTCAGTTGCCGCCTTCCCCAAAATTGTATGAAGGTGTGGTGTCTTGTCTCTTTATTTTTACGCCTTCAATATTTTGATTTGAAATTGACTTCAGTTCCGTTTCTGTGAAAATAAATCCCATAGCGCTGGCGATGGAGGCGATCTCGTTTGCAGTCGCAAAACTTGAAACCTTGTCGTACAGCGTCTTGTCGGTTCGCATGGCAACTAGAAATCTTTTCAATTCTTCCATCGACATATGTTGCTGGCAGATCGATTGAATTTACTCGGTTTTGTCGTTTTGATTGATCAGATGATTGCCAGGGAAACCCTCTTTGGCACATCTGTTTGATGTCTTGGCAGTGATGCCTTCAATTGCCTCGATGGGCATCGTCCTCAGCTGATCTCTGGAACAGGGAAGCTTTTCCCAACGGCTCGACGACCGAGCCGCGTCTCGTCGCCAACGATCCATTGCGCAAAGGTGTTGCTGTTCGGTCCCGGCCAGTATCGGTAGGTTTCGGTGAATGGGTAGTGGTGTGGGGAGGATTCAATCTTCTCCGCGATGCTGATCGCATCATCACCAACCCATCGCTCGATTAAACGTGATGGACCATTGCCAACACCTTGGTAGGGAGATAGAAGGTTTTTGTGCAGATGCCCCCAACAGGAATGATTCTGGCCCGCGAATTGCCAGACTTCCCAGCGATCGCAAGTTTCATGATCGCTGGCTTCAACGTCGCGAATCACCAGCAGCCAAAAATGGTCTGCAATCCATCCAGGTAAGCCTGGAATTTTAGCGGCCCTTAATTCAACCTTCAGCATGGGTTGATTCAAGAAAAGATCGGGGCTTACAGATCGTTGGCCTGCTGCCGCTGCTTTCTGAGTTGAGCTTTTTTTAGCTTCTCCTGCACTTCGTAATTGGTTGTGCGAGTGAAGGAATAAAAGAAAACCACAACAATTGCTGCCAGCCCGAGGCCGAGCGCCACCAGATAATACGGAGGGATCAGGCTCAGCAAGGTTGACTCAGGAATTACAAAAACTCTAGCTGCATCGAGATGCTTCTACGGCACGTGCTCTCAACTCAACCTGAATGATTCAGGCCACTTGCTCGTTGTTCAGGGTTAATTCGATTGAGCACTCGTCGTTGAACAGATGGAGTGTTCCATCGCGCCTGATGTATTCATAATCCTCTGGCTCACCAGTGACGTCTTCCGACTTCAGAACCAGCTCTAGCTCGTCAAGAGATAAGTCTTTCCACTGGAGTGTCTCTGAGCTCACCGATGGTCTGCCTGAAACAGCATTTTAAGGGATGGGCTACAGGGCCGCTTCGCTTCGCCAAAACACAAGAAAAGGCAGGGCTGACCAGCAACCCTGCCTTCCATCAACTAAATGGTGATTGGCTCTGGTCGCCCGATCACTCTTCGCCTTCTTCCTCACCGCCCACAGGAATCAGGCGGATCGCCTTTTTACCCAGCTTGATCTCAAATTCATCGCCAGGAGCAAGATCCAGCATGGCTGTGTAGGCCTTGCCAACCAAGAGGTTGCCGTTGCCTTGCACTTTGGCGGTGTAGCTCAGTTTGCGACCACCCTTGCCCATGCCGGCGGAACCACCACCGAGTTCGATGCCCTTGGCATTCAGCAGTGCTTCGTAGAAGGCGGTGAAGTTCACACGGTCAGAGCCGTCTTTCTTCTTGGAGACATACCCACAGGCAGTTGCCAAATCAGTTTTAGAGACATCTCCCAGTTCTTTGACCTTGGCCAGCAGATCGGCACCAGTGAGCATTTTAGGTAGAAGAATTCGTCATTCATATTTATACCCTGCTGCCCATGAATTACAAGTCTTGAGCTCGTTGGGCTCACAATCTTTCGTGGATCTCATCGGTTGTGGATGTAGCAGATGAACTCGCAGAGTCCTGCCCCATGCTGGTAAGGAATTAGCTGTATCGATGCAAGCGTCCGTCTCAGTGAGCCTCTCCCCAGCTCTCTGCAATGTTGCAATCTGCCTCAAGGGGAATGTCACCCAGGTATTGCTTCTGAAGCTTCTCTGAGGTCATCGAGGCCAAGGCGACGGCTTTCACCTCGTCCACCAGATCCCGTGGAACCTCGAGAAGAATCTCATCGTGAATCAGGCCAACGATGTGAACACCTGCGAAGCGATCCAGTGCAGGCCAAAGGTCACCAAGGGCAGCGGCGAGCAGATCACGTCCTGAACCCTGAACGGGGAAATTGATTCCGTTGGTGCGGCCCAGCGGTTGCATCGGTCTGATGCCATCCGAGCCCACCTGGTGACTGCGGAATGTCATCCGTCTTCCCGCAATGCTGCGCACTTCGGTGACGGTTCTGGTGGAGAACCTGTCCATCTCCAGGCTCATTTGTGGGTGCAGGCGATGCCAGGCGTCGTAAACCTTCTCTGCTTCCGTTTCCGCGACCTGCTCACCACGAGCACGGGAGAGCAATTTGCGAACACCCGAGAGCCCGCAGCCGTAGGCCAGGGCGAAATTGGCACGTTTGCCGATCGTTGAGCGTTCCGGATCCGCTTTGGTGATCTCTCGTCCGCAGGCCTGACTGGCGATGTAGGCATGCGGGTCGATGCCATCCAGCAGGATCCTGCGCTGACCATCGTCGTTGTAAAGCTCCGGGCTGGCCTGGAGCCGGATCTCAATCGATGACCAGTCGAGGTCCATCAGCACACTGTCGGGATTGCCGGTGCCCAGTGCTTTTTTGCGATCGCCTGTGATGCCCTGGAAATTGAACCCGCATTGCCCGAGCTTCACGGCCTTGGGTTCGCCTTGTCTCTGCCCTGTTTTGAACCGTTCAGTGTCGGAGGGAACCTGACTGCTGGTTTCGCGGATCAGCGCACTGGTGCTCATTCGGCCGGTGCTGGCACCAATGATCCGGTAGTGGGGACGGACCCTGCCATCCGTGAGCTGGGCTTCCTCGAGCAGCCAGTTCACCTCTTTCAGCTCCTGATCCAACGCCTTCAGCTGAAGCAACGTCTCGATGACAGGATCGGGACGGTAGGTGCTCAGAGTCCGGTCTTTGGTGTTTTCAACGGGTTCGCCCAGGTGAACACTCAGAGCCTCCTGCAGCTTGTCCGGGCTCCTGTAATTCTCAATCCCGAGCGTCTGCTGCACCTCAGCCGCCAAGCGTTGCCGTTCGCGGAGAGCCCGTGTTCTGGAGTCGTGTGCTGATTCGACATCAACCGCCAGACCACGCACCTGACCATCGGCGCAGGCACTGATCATCGAGCAATCAAGCCGGTGCACCGCGACCTGTTGCGTGGCCACCAGCTGTTGATGCAGCTCACGCCCCAGAGGCAGCACGATTTCGGCATCCAGAGCCGCATAGCGCAGCTGGCTGGCGCTGAGGGCATTCCCCCAATCGCTGCTCTGTTCGCTCTTGTCGAGCTCACGCTTGAGGTAGTGCGCAGACGCGGCGGCCAGGCTGTTGCTTGGTAAATCGCCGATGATCTGACAGGCCAGCATCGTGTCCCACCACTGGCACAGCGGCCTGATTCCAGCAGCCATCAGAAAGGTGGCTTCAAACAGAAGGTTGTGGCCCACCAACCTGCGTTCCGGGTTGCGCGCCAGCCTGCGCAGCCACTCGATCGCGGCTTGGCCGATTACCGCCACATCGATCACCAGCGTGCAGTTGCTCTCAGCCGTCTTCAGCTGAGCCAGACGGATTTCGCCACCGAGAGATGGGCTGAGGCTGGCTTTATGACGCCACAGATCAGTGCGGCGGTTGAACGTTTCCAGATCAAACCCAATGGAGAGTGCCATCGAATCAGGATCGGGTAGCTCAACCGCGTTGCCGATGTAATCAATCCCAGTGGGAGGCTTTCCGCAGAAAGGTACCGGGCAAGCCGGTTGGATGGCGTCAGTTCCGGGGAATAGCAGTTGCTGATCGAACAACGGCTTCGACATGCTCCAGGCAGTCTCGGCGGTTTCAGGCGATTGCGGTGTGCCTGACCATGTTTGATGCCTCGATCCGGCTCAGTTCTTGATCGGGCAGGCGCAGGCGTCCATCTGCAGCTCGCGGGTCACGGCTGCAACGCCATCCATGTCCCGGAAAGCGCGATACATGGCCAGCTGCTTGTTCAGGTCCTGGCAACGGTTGCTGTTGGCTTTCATGAATCCAACTCCAACAATGGTGATGTCGTCATGCTGGCCAGCCGAAATCCCTTCGTCGGTGACAACGGCTACGGATACCCGATCGATGTGTTGCGCAGCTGTGATGCGCAGCTGTGATGCGGATCACTCGGGTGAAAAAAACCAGTGAATCTGCTCCCATCCAACCCGCCTGGAAAGATCCTGAAACCGTACCTCTGAAGTCGGCTGTCCCCTCTGCTCCCTGCAGTGCGACAGGCATAGAACGAAAAGGTCCTTCCCGGAGACACCCATGACAGCAGTTCTGCTTCAGTGCGCCTGCCCTGGCTGTACCTGCGCCGTTGAGGAAGCCACAGCCATGCGGCGTGGTAACCAGCTCTTCTGCTCGCAAGCCTGCGCCAACGGTCATCTCAAC
>QCTE01000055.1 GCA_003211275.1 Synechococcus sp. AG-673-A03
CCCAATTGACCGATTCGTGTCGGCCTGCAGAAGCAACCTCATAGAGCTGACACGGTCAAAAATCGAGCAGAAATTACGCACAAACACTGAGAATGAGGCCTCCTATCAAGAGGCTCTGGACTATCACCGAAACCTCTTTCTGCAGCATGGAATTGCCAGCTTTGCTGATGATTCTGATCCTGTCTACGTCATGAATGCTGTGGCACTGCAACTGCGCCAGTGGATCCCCTGCCATATCGACTGGAGTCATCACACGATTCCTCAGGTGGCCTATCTGGGTGGTAACCCCGGCTGTTATCACTCATTGCATGGAATGGAGAACATCAATGAACTGATGCAGCATTGGCAAACAGTGAGCGGAATGGAGATCGATGTGTCATCACAACATGTGTCCAGAGATCTTGAAGATGAAAATCCCTGGCGACGTTTGAAGCGTGAGGATCTCACCCCTGAAGCTCTCCAGTCTTTACAACAGTTTTATGCAGCCGACTGGGCATTTCTTGAACTCGCTCAAACAGTTTTAAGAAATGAAAGATCTGATCAGCAGGCGGCGTGAAGAACGTTCTACCAGAGCTACTTCGCGATCGACCAGAGGCTGAACGTCAGCGCTGGGCACGTTGGGTTTTGGGCAGCCATAGCGATCAGTTTCTGCCGGAAATGCAGGCGGCGGTGGAAGCACTCGACAAAAGCGATCCGATCACTGCAGGATCCCCTGTGCTGAATCCAGGCTCAACCGCTGGAGACGTCGTGGTGATCGCATGCCAACGCGGCAAGCACTGCGTGGTGATTGATCAACCCTTGCCCTGCCGGGTGGTGCTTTTTGATTGGACGGGTGAAGGCCTCAAAGCGGGCAGCAACCCCCACGGGTTTGAGGTGCTCAGTGTAGCCACCGAATGCAAGGGCCATCTGATGGGAGAAGCCTGGCGCCATTTGCCTCCTCCTCCTGGCCATTACATGGGCTTCATTGATGACGACGTCTTACTGCGCAGCAGCGACATCCAAACCTTGTTAGCAACAGCGCGCATCTACAACCTCAGCGCCGCCCAACCTGCGGTCACATTCAGCAGCAGCCTTTGCCAGGAATACGGCTGGTTGCGCCAAAGGGTTGGCTGCTGCCTTCACAGGGTGCCGATCATAGAAATCATGGCTCCCTTTATACGTCGTGATCTGCTCGATCTCTCCATGCCCTTCCTCGCGGGGGTGCGCAGTGGCTATGGCCTCGATCGTTTTGCCTTGCCTCTCTGCGCCTCACACCTCAATATCTGGAGATTTGCAGCCATCGATTGCACCCCGCTCACCCATGTGCGCGCCTTCAGTTCACTAGAGAAGCGCTTCTCCAATGGCTTACTCAGTAAGGAAGAGGAGTTGCTCATTCGACAACGGTTAATGAGTGCAATGGGTTTTGAAATAGATCAAGCGTTACTTGAGAGCCTTGAGGCATCAGTCGCTTGATGTTTAATCCCGAGGCTTGGCGATCTCCTTTTTCGGCTGAACTAACGCCATTGCATGTCCTGCCGACATTTAGTGAAACTGATTTATTGGGATGCGAGCGGCCGGAAGTCGTTCGCAGCAGCAACAATTTCCATCTCCATGAGCTGTTCAGCAAGGGCTACACCGTTCTGCCTGGTGCTGTACCTACCAGTGTTTGCGATCGTTTGGCTGAACTGATTGATCCTGCCACAGCTCTTGAGAATCCCCACGATGTTTGGGTGGAGTACGACGATCCCGAGCAAGGCCGGATTTATGGGGTGCCGCTCTCACAGCAAGTCGTTGAGCGCAGCCAGTGTCGCTACCGCGGTATGGACCTCTACCGCAACCAAGAAGCAGCCATTGAGGCTTGCTACGCCCCAGCGCTGCGTGAGCTTCTCATCGCTGCTCTTAACAGCGAGGTACTTGCCTATCAACAACTTGCCTTCACCTACGGCAGTCAACAGGCTCTTCATCAAGACCCGATGTATGTGCGGGTCTCACGGCCTTTGAAGTTGATCGCCAGTTGGATTGCTTTGGAGGACGTTAAGCCTGACTCCGGTGAGTTGGTCGTTGTGCCGGCGTCGCACACTTTGAGGCAGCTGCGCTTTAACTCCAGCGATGACGCTCAGTGCCAACAAGTCTTCACAGGCGGTGAGCGGTCGTTGTGGTGGAACAACCATGACCAAGGTGCGCACAGCGCACGTCTATCTCAACTGCAACAACTCGCCTACGCTATGGGGTCTCGTGTCTACAGGCCAGCCAAGGGCGATGTCTTGATTTGGAGTAGTCAGCTCATCCATGGCGGTAGCCCTGTGCAATTGCGCCCGGATGGTTCACGCCCCACACGTCGCAGCTTGGTGACCCATTACTGCCCAATTGATACGGTGCCCATGTACTGGTACCAAGACCCCCATACCAAACCAGTTTCTCCGTATCCCTATTGCCATCTGACTTGGAAGCTCCTGCCACGTTTTCGCTATCCAGTCGGTTTCCATCCGGATCTCTACCGAGAGCGGCATCAGACGGATCTGCGTTCTGAAGCCTGGGCATGGCAAGACCCTGCCTTGCATTACGCCCTCTTTGGGAAGCAAGAGGGCAGAGCTGCTGCTTAACAGAGCAATCCCCCAATTAACTCAACATCACTCGCGAGTAGTTCATGCACCTCTCATCCTTTGAAAATGCACAACGTTTCCGAGATACTTACTGCATGAATCATGTTGGTTCAATTGCAGAGATTGGCTCCCAGCAGATCGGTGATGAAGCTTCTATGAGAGTATTATTTGAAGGATGCGATCATTACATTGGCTTTGATTTTGCCAATGGTAAGGGTGTTGACATTATCTTGGATGACCCTTATCACCTCAGAGCTGAAGATGAATCTTTTGATCGTGTATTGTCATCAAGCTGCTTTGAGCATTCAGAATTTTTCTGGCTAAGCTTTTTGGAAATGGTAAGAATTTGCAAAAGTGGTGGATTAATTTATTTGCAGGCTCCTTCCAATGGGAAATTTCATCGGCATCCGGTTGATTGCTGGCGATTTTATCCAGATAGTGGAGTTGCACTTCAGAACTGGGCTAGGCGAAATGATCTTGAAGTGACATTGCTTGAGTCATTTACTACTTATCAAAAGTCTGATTGCTGGAATGATTTCGTAGCGGTTTTCCAAAAAGGGAATACTGATAAATTCCCCTTGCCTACGAGTCGAATAACCCAATCATTCGATCAATTCAAAAATGCAGTGATTTATGGACAGCCAAAAATCATTCATCATTCAGAATTAACTGAAGACATGGCGCGCCTTGCGGTCAGCGCTTCAGTTTCAAATGGGTCCATACAGATCAACTGGTAAACCTATATCGAGGCTAATAACTTGTGCGAGCAACTCTCTTTAATTTTCAGATATAGTTCTAATTGGTAGTTTTTTATTTTTGCCGAACATTGACCGCTTTGGTCTTTACCTAGGGGGCTAGAATCTAAAGGGTCAAGAGTTTCAATGCAAAGCCAGCTCAATCAATTGCGGTTCTTTAGCTGAAGCCATAAGGATGCTTAGATCGCCTGGCCAGCCATCGCAGCAGCCATGCCAGAAACACAGCTCTGATACACAGGGCGTTGAGCACATTTTACACATGACCCAAAGTTGCATTTTTGCGGATCTAGATTGATCGACAGCCAAAGCATTCATATCAACAGCCATAACGCTGTCGAATCCATTCGCAAAATTACAGCTGAGTATCACCTTCACCGAATCAACTGCACCGAGGATCCATACTCTTGCTGAGCTTGATTGGAGATGAACAGAAGCAAATAGGTGTCAAAAAAAGCTCGACTCATGGCTAAGTGAACATGGCAGGCTCTAGCTTGCCATCAAAGATCTCGGCGATTGATGCATCAAAATCGGCACTGATCTCGATCTGATCTCGCATCGCCCCGGGGGGCTTCACCCCTGTGTGCTGCGCATTAATCGGATCCAATTGCTCCGCATCCGGATTTATCCTAGCCAAACCGCTCATAAAACCACCCATACCGGTGCCGAATCCAATCACACAACCCAGGCCCAAAAACATCTAGCGCCTGGCTGGCCTGTGGTTCTACTTTGTGGCGGATCTGATGATCACCAAACACCCCATACACCTCATCATCTTCAACGGTGATTTGCTCCACATGGTTGAAATCATGGACAGGACAATAAGGGAGTCCTAAATAGGAATAAAAACGCTCAAGTTCCAAGCGTGGGTTAGCACAAAGATCCTCATAGCGAATGAACAACATCTGTTGATCAATGCCCTGGCGCAACGTTTCCTGCAACCGTTCCATCGCCAAACCCACCGGCGGCGATACCACCCAGTGATCCAAACGTTTCTCCAGGCTGGTGTTCAGCATCTCGCTGTGATTCACCATCCCTGGATCGCGCAAGCCTGCCTTGCGAAAATTGCGCTCCATCGAACAGAGAATGTCGAGGGGATCGCGGATCATGCACACAATTCTGGGGTTGGGATAAAAAGCATCAAGGAAGGCGTAATGCACACTCCAACCGCGGCTTTTATCCAACAACCAAGGCTTATCCGTGAGGGCAGTGGCATAGCCCTCGAGTCCACCACGACAAAAACCGATGAAGGCCCGCTCCATCTCCTCTCGGCCCTGCGCCTTGAATTCCTCGCCGCGGCTGAACTGCCCGCGGGCCACATAAAGCAGATCCAGCAAACCCGATGTCGGCGTGACGTGAAAAGCCGGGTTCTGCCCCACGATGTTACTGAACAGGGTTGAACCTGCCCGAGGCAGCGACGATTGAAAGGCGAGTTGCGTTGTCATTGCCTACCCCCGCTGCGCTGCACCGATGCATCCAGTTCACACACGCGCCATCACTCCAGTGACAACCGAACAAAATTCAACACCACTTGAGCTGCATGACAAGCCAGGCTGGAGTCCCTGGCGTCAAAACGATCCACAGGCGCTTCATCGTCGCGGGGATAACGGGATTCACTATTCATTCGGCTGAGGCCCTTGAGATGGAGATCCCTTAGGGGGGCAACATTGATGCCCTGATTGGCAAGCTCATCCACCAGGCGATCCAGGGAATGGCTGTATGGAGGAATGTTGCCAAGTGATATCAGCAAACCTTTCAGAGCTTTTTCGGCTGTCTGGCCGTAGTGATAACAAGCCTGGCTATGGAAGTTCTGGGCCTCGGTGAGCTGCCCCACCCTGAAATCACTCTCTGCCTGTCGCATCCATGCGTCGATCCGTGCACTCATCGATCGCCCAGGCACACGCTATCTGCAGCGATCGCACGCCAATAGGGGTCATGCCCCTGGCGCAGCTTTTGCCACTCCTGCAAGGTGAGCGCGATCACGTCATCCGCCATCCCGCAAGCGAGAACCTGATCCGCCAATCGATCAGCGCATCCCTGATCACGGCCGACCGCAAGCACGTCTACATCAGAAAACGCATCCCAATCTCCTCGCGCCAAGGAGCCAAACAACCAGAGACTGCACCCATCAAACGTGGTTAATAACGAACCGGCTTGGCTCCTGAGTGCTTGGATGCGCTCCTCCCGTTTCCGCTCTCGGATCGCGGCCACAGAATTTTTGGTTGTGATGCCAGTCGCATGCATGCTCAAACCCTATGGCGTGACGAGCAAGCCGGCAAGACCAATCCTCATGCGCAGAGACTCCAAAGCCTCAACACCTTCACGAGTTGCTCGTCTTCCAGCACCTGATATACAAGCCGGTGCTGAATATTGATCCGGCGGGAATAAGCACCATTGAGGTCTCCAACAAAGGCTTCGTAGGGAGGAGGCTTCTGAAAAGGATCGCTGTGGAGCAAGGCAAGCAAACGTTTAGCTTTGGCCTTCAACGCAGGAGAGGCGCTAGCGAGCTTGCGGGCATCCCGCTGAGCCTGGCGGGTAAACAACACGCGCCAGCTCACCAGCCAGGGGTCTCACTGAGCGCAGATTCTGGTGCTGCCATCCCTTCAAGGATCGACTTCCGCATGCCAGGAATCGATGTGAGATAAAGCGTTTCTTGAATCGCATTCCAATCTTCTTCCGCCACCAAGACGGCATTGCCGCGCTTGCCATGGATCTCCACTGGAACGTGGGATTCACCGACTTCATCCACCAATGCAAACAAACGCCTACGCGCTTCAGTCACGGAAATCGAAGCCACTTCAAAACCAATGATTAACATGTACGCGAAAGCGTACATGATCAGCTTGCCTGGAGCATGGCTTCACCCCCGCTGAGCCCCGGGAATCACCTGCCAATCCGTCTGCGTTGCCCACAGCCCCCAGATGGCCATAGCGCGCAGGTAGTGGCAGGCACGGAAGGTGTTCACCGCTGTGATCGCTTCCGGCGTGCGGAACTGAAGCCCACCTGAATACACCTGATTCACCACCGCTGAACAGATCGCTTCCGCTGTTTGCCCTTCACCCATCAGCTGGAAGTAGCTGGCAATCCCGAAGTTGATGCCGGTCCATACCTCCAGCGGATGGGTGCCGTTGGGATCCAGCGGCGTACCATCGCGGCGCAGACCATTGGCCACACCCAAGGTTCCGCCTGCGAACTTGTCAAAGCAGGCTTCTTTCACGGCGTTAAGTGTGCTGCGGCTGTTGGCTTCACTCACCACAGGCTCCAGGCCAAGCAAACGGGCATAGAAATCTCCGCAGAGCTGATCCGCCATCACCACCGGCGTGCCACTTTCAGCATCGATGTCATAAAACTCGCCGTTCCAGAGCAGCTTGTCGAAATTGCTGCGCGATTGTTCCAGCCAATTACCAAACTCATGCTGCTCAGCAGAGGTCTCCAGTCCGGTTTTGAGCTGCAGCGTCTGAGCGATTGCCAACGCCGCCTCCAAAGCAGCGATCCAGAGGGCTCCGCAATAGGCACTCACACCCTTCAAAGGCCAGTCATCGAAGGTCTGATCCGGTGCTCCGCCGTTATCGGGTAGGCCGTCGTTATTCACATCAAAGGTTTTCAGGTAGCGCAGCGCTTCAACGGCAGTTGGCCAGCACTCGGCCAGAAAACTCAGATCTTCACCGCTGGGGGCAAGCTTGTAGGTGCGCCACACCTGCAGCACGAAATCGCTGCCGAGATCCTTCCAGAGATTGCAGTCTTGATAGGCGGTGTAGTTCGTGGCGTCCCAGGGCTGCTCGTTGGGCGCACCGAGATCATGCGGGGTTGCGCCCTTCACCTTGCGATCAGCTTCCACCCGGCCCTTTCCTTGGGTGAAATACCAACCAATCGGCCTTTGGGTGGCATCGGCCGCAGGGATGGCCCGCGCGAAGCTGCGCAACACCGATTTATCCAGCTCCGGCCAGAGCTGCAGCAAAGCAAAGGAGCCATAGAGGCGCACGTCCAAGCTTTCATACCAGGCGTAGTCGAGGCACTCGAGTACGCCGAAGCGGCCGTGGGGATCCTCAGTTGATGCCGCACTCCAGAGGCTGCCGCCACTGCAGAGGTCGTAGAGCTCGTTGAACAGTGCCATGCGCAACGGCTCCGGGAGCTCACTGCGCTGCAGCACCGGCTGCTGCCAGACATCGATCTGCTCCCTCCACTGCTTCCAGTCGCGCAATGCTTCAGCGGCAATCGCCGCGGCCTGGTTGCCGCCAGTGCCAAAGAAATCGGTGTAACGACGCAGGGCTTTGCTGCCGGTCGCAAAGGCCGTCACCGGTAGATCCCAGCTGATTACCACAGGGATCTCGATGCTCTCCCCGGGAGCCAGCTGACAACGAACCGCCAGGGCTGTACTGAGTGGATCATCGCTGCCACTGTGCCGATCATTGTTGCTGTTGGGGATCGAGCCGTCGTCACTGAAGCTGTTCCACAGCTCACTGCCATCACCCGCAGGGTTCCAGCGGCTGCAGCGTTGAATGCTCACGCCTGATTGCTCGACTGTTGCAATGCACCACTGCCCTTCGCCTTCAGCGATTGGAGTGGAGACGTTGCCCTCAAGCAGCAGTCCCCGCAGCGTGCCATCGTCGACATACCGGTTGCGCTGCCCCTCGGTGCGACCAATCGCCGGGGCGTAGTTGTGCTCCGGGCTGCCGTCATCGCGGAAATGCACTTCTGCCGAGGCATCAGTATTCGTGAACCAACCGCAACTGTTGCGCCAGCTCAGCATCAGCGAAAGATCGAGTGGCTTCTTGGTGGGGTTGCGCAAGGTCCACACGAACACAGCCACCGGATAACTGGTGCGCTGGTAATCGCCAGGAAGAATCGGACTGAAGGCTTCACAACGCACATCGGCGTCGTAAACCCCGTCGTAGTGCGTCCAACTGAGCGGATAGCGAGCGGCGTAGGTTCCAGTGCTGCGCTCCTGCGTGCTGGCGGGGTACCAGTCCCAGGCCTGAAGCGGATCCGGATCAGCCTCCTCCGGTCTGGAGGCATCCGCCTGCGGCTTCACAGCAAGGGCATGGGCCCGCTTATCGCTGCCGTTGCTTTCAAACAGGGCGAACTGACAATCGGGCAGCACACCGAACCAGTGCTCCCCGCCATCGAGATGCCAGAGGTTGATATTGCCGTCTGGAGCCCTGCCGATGCAGCCAGCCCCGAAGCCACCCAGCGGCATGCCGTGATTGGGGCCGTCATCGAGATTGCTGGCATAACGGACCGTGTAGGGCTGATCCCAGTCCAGTCCAAATGGCCTGCTCCAGCTGGCCTGCGGAGCACTCCAGGCTTCAGAACGGGGACTACGGCGCAGCAGCGAACGCAGAGCAGTCAGTCCAAACCGAGCCATGCAGAGGCAGAGAGTCGACCCAGCCTGCCAGACCTGAACGGTCTGTGCTCATCACCAGGGGGAACATGCCGGAATAGCCACAGCAGGGTGGCGGCTAAATCTCCCTGGAGGGCAGAACCTGCTCGGCGTCCAAGAGGGCATCCAACGTCACTGCCGTGCGCACCAGTGATTGATAGTGCTGCAGCACACGCCGGTTACGGTCCAACCAGCGCGCTGCTTCCGCTGGACCCTCACCGGCACCAGCGCTGGTGAATCCGGAGGGGCCGTCGGCATCCATCAGTTCAAAGTCGTCCTGGCGAGCGATCAGGGCAAGCAGCAGCTCATGCAGTCGCTGACGGCGCTCTGCCTGTGCATCATTCCCAGTCACGACCACACCGATTGCGTTCATAGTCTTCCCTCAAATCCCTGTAATTGCTGGTCTGACGCGAGAGCAATTCACTCGCTTGCTCGGCCTGGGCTTTGTTGTCACCCGTCTGTTGCGAGGCCGCGATCAACATCCGATTGCGGGCCATTGAGGCACCGAGTGTGTTCATCAGCCTCTTGATCAGGCTGCAGTCCTCAAGGGCATGAACAGAACCGGCAGATGAGAGCAAAAGCACCAACGCAACAACGACGGGGCGGAGCACAACAGAGGGAAGAATCAATAGCGCCAAGGTACCTCTGAACAGCCGACCTGATCCCGATCAGGCAGAACCACGGCCTGGTGAGCCATTCATGGTCATGGTGTCGAAATGGAGGATTGCAATCCTCCGCGACCCCCTACACCCATGCACAGCTTCTTTCGCTGCAGGGTGCTGACGGGCCTGACGGTCTTGCTCGGCAGCCTCAGCGCATCCGCAGCGGTGGCCCAGGAGCTTTACACCCTGGAAACCACCTGCAGAAGCGCAGGTCAAACCCACTCCTGCACTGTCGTGGCATCCAATGTCGACGACACCACTGAATACGTCCACACCTTTGGATCGCAAACCGTGAGTTATCGCGTGATCGATGATCCCTATGTGCGGATCGAAGGCCGAGCCAGCAACACGAAACCGTGGAGCTCGGTCAAGAACGCAACAATCGATTTCAAGGCAGAGGAGCTCTGTTTCAACAACAAAACCTTCTGCGTGAAAAACACCAAATATCTCGCCGATGTGTTGGTCGGCAGCGGTGATGCCATGCAAGGGCGCACCAGGGCGGGAATGGTCTTTGCTGCCAATGGCCGCGTGGATGTGGCGTGTTTCGACAACGGCTGTAATCGACTGAAGGAGGCCATCAGACAATGACAATCAACACTCGCCAATCCTCCAGACGTCGTCTTGCCGGCCTGCTGGGTGTGGTTCTGGCACTGCAACCGGCAGCTGGACTGGCTGCCATCGGTACTGAACCAGCAGCAACCCCAAACGCCAGTGAGGAGATCCAACTGGCCCAACGCCGCGGCGGTGGCGGCGGCTCGCGTGGCGGCGGCTCGCGGGGTGGCTCACGCAGCAGTTCACGTAGCAGCTCCAGAAGCAGTTCCCGCAGCAGTTCCAGAAGTGGTGGCCGCACCGGATTCAGCAACTACAGCGGCAGTCGATCGGGCAGCCGGTCGAGCAATCGCTCGAGCACACGCAGCAACCGCCAAGGTCAGACACGCACCAACAGTGCTAACCGCCAGGGCAATCGCCAGAGCACCAGGAGTAACCGCCAGGGTCAAGCACGCACTAACAGCACCAATCGCCAAAGCAACCGGCAGGGCACTAGGAGCGACCGCCAGAACCAAGTGCGCAACAACAGCTCCAGCCGCCAGAACAACCGCACTGACCGCGTCAACTCACGTCAGAACAACCGTACGGACCGCTTCGACAACAGGAGCAAGACGCGTCGTGATGCAGTCAACAACTGGGATCGCTACGGCAACGGTTGGTACAGCGGCAACAACTGGTACAACAACCGCCCCTGGAACAGCGGTTGGTACGGCGGTTCCTACTACAACAACTGGGGTTGGTATCCAGGCCGGGCAGCAGCCTGGGGTGTGGCAAGCATGGCCACCTTCGGGGTGATCAACAGCCTGGTCAACACTGCCCAGAGCAACGAGGTGAGTTACATCGTTGTGCCCGACTCGGAGTACTCCCTCTATTACCCCAGCGTCACCGCAACCGGTGACACGGTGACGTTCGAAGCCGACGACGGCGACTCCACAGCAAGGTTCTATGCCGATTGCCGGCAAGGCACCATCAACGGTGGAACGCCCAACAACGGCAACGAAGCCCAGCTGCTCAATGCCGCCTGTCAGGTGGCGTTCGGTCAGTAAACGTCAAGGCCTGATTAGCTGAGCAGTGCCCGCAGGCGTTGCTCAGCCTCCGGCTCCAAGACCACAGGCTCAGCCTGGTACATCTTGGTCTTAGCTATGCGCGCCTCAATTGCAGGTCGCGCTGTGCTCCATCCACTGATCAGAAGAGAGCGATAGATCTGCTGCAGCGTGGCCTGAGTTGACTGAACCAGATCGTCGTAATCAACTTCGATCAATTGTCCAGCCGGAATGAGATGTTTGGACCGCGCATAGGCTTCCTGCAATTGGTCATGGGCCGCTGCTGTTTCCTCCACTTGCTGGAGGATGGATGGAGGCAATTGCAATCCAACCAAATGAGCCAAACGCTGCTTCACTTGCACCAACGAACGAACTGAATCCAACGGTCGGCGGTATAGATACACAAAACGGGCACGCGGAAACAATCTCAGCAGCAATGCAATCCGAGCGGTATGCACAGAATTTTTAATCACCAGGTGTGTCTTCCCAGGCCCCTCATACAGCCAAGTAAGCCGCGTGAATTGCAAAAAGTGTCGTTCAAATTGAGTCGAACTATGCAGCACAGTGCGACGAAAATGCCTTGGGTAGTCCTGAGGGAAAGCAATCCCAGCCATGTGACTATCCATGGTGAGGCGAGCTAGACCCACCTCATCTTCCTGAGGATCCTCCGGCCCCCACGTCACAGCATCGATGGGTCGATGCCGTGTCATCACACGCCTTAGAAAGTGATTCAGCAGGGGTTTCAAGATCAATGCAGCCTGAGGAGCAATGATGAACTGGTTACGAGCGGTGGCAGCACAGGGATCCGCCGCCAACAACTGATGCAGATAGGTGGTGCCACTGCGCCAGTGGCCAATCACCACCACAGGATCATCAGGGCAAGCGAATGCCTGAATCCTGCGATGAAACAACAGGGATTGCAGCCAGGCGAAGGGTTCCACCACTAAACCGCTGACCGTCATCAGTAGGGCGACGGGTAAACGCTTCACAGAGACAGTTCCATGTCTCAGCCCTGCGAGCAGTGTGCCGGGACGAATGCACCCTCCTGCAACAAGAGCGTCAGAAAGCTTGGAAAAAGACAAGAACTCTCCGGGAAACGACCTACAGCGGCTTACGGGAAACTGGCACATGCACAAGTGCAGTGTTTCGCAATTCCCGCTTTCGGAAGGCAGTCGCCCGAAGCCACTGCTCCCAATGCATAATTTGCATCGGAGTCGCTGGAGGCGCAAGCGATAGTTAAGCCCCCAAGCACAACAAACAGCCGCTTCACCCTTCCTCCGGCAACACAGGCAAGCTTCGACTGGAGCACAACGTTCAACAGCGCCAGTGAGCTAGCGGCTGCACTGCTCAGGCTGGGGAAAACCTTTAATGTTCTACAACTCTCACCAGGCCGACTTCGCGGCCACTTTTCCGTAGTTCACCTCAAAGATCTCAGTATTTTCAGTATTCATACCAATCAACTGCTTTTATTAAACGGCGAACGCGGAAAAGACTCCATAGCCTTCAGCTTAGAAATT
>QCTE01000056.1 GCA_003211275.1 Synechococcus sp. AG-673-A03
ACTGCCGCCTGAGTCCTGGTTGTCTCGCTTCGAGCCCAGAAGTTCCAGTCGATCAACCCGAACCACGGGTTTGCTGCGCTCTTCACCACTGTTGCGGTCGTTCCAGCGGTCCAGCTTGAAGCTGCCGATGATGCCGAGCAGGGAACCCTTCTTCACGTAGTCCGCTGCCACCTGAGCCTGTTTTCCCCAGATTTCCAGATTGAACCAGTCGGGCTCGTCGTCGCGGCTGCGGCGGTTCACGGCGATGGTGAGGTTCGCCACCATGCTGCCTGATTCGAAATACCTGACTTCTGGATCACGGCCGGCACGGCCGACCAAAGTCACGGAGTTGACACCCATTGAATCTCTCCTGTTTGTGGGTCAATGATGCGCCACGGTTGTCAAAACTGACGGTTGTCGTGGCTGCCTTCTAGAAGTTCCACCCTCAAACGAATCTGTAACAGAAGGGGCCTGAAACTGCCCCTATGATTCGCCGAAATGTGTTCTCGCCAGTGCTGTTCCGCCGTTTCCAGCTGTCCCGCGATATCGGCATCGACCTGGGTACTGCCAACACCCTGATTTACGTCTCTGGCAAGGGGATCGTGTTGCAGGAACCCTCCGTGGTGGCCCTGGATCTCGAACGCGGTGTGACCATGGCCGTTGGTGACGAGGCCAAGCTGATGCTGGGTCGCACACCAGGAAATATTCGTGCTGTTCGCCCCCTTCGCGATGGTGTGATCGCCGATTTCGACGCGGCTGAGCAGATGCTGAAAACCTTCATTCAGAAAGGCAATGAAGGCCGCGGCATCGTGGCCCCTCGTCTGGTTGTGGGGATTCCCAGTGGGGTCACCGGCGTGGAGCGTCGTGCCGTCCGTGAGGCGGGTCTTGCCGGAGCGAGGGAGGTTCACTTAATTGATGAGCCTGTCGCTGCTGCGATCGGTGCTGGTCTGCCGGTCACGGAACCTGTCGGCACGATGATTGTGGACATCGGCGGTGGCACCACCGAAGTTGCGGTGCTCAGTCTCGGTGGCACCGTGCTCAGTGAGTCTGTGCGGGTTGCCGGAGATGAGATCAGTGACTCCATCGGCGTCTACCTGAAGAAAGTGCACAACCTCGTGGTTGGCGAGCGCACTGCAGAAGAGATCAAGATCCGCATCGGTTCCGCGTTCCCCGATGACGAGTTCGATCAGACGGTGATGGACGTGCGCGGCCTACACCTGTTGTCTGGATTGCCGAGGACCATTCAGTTGCAGGCCGGAGATCTGCGTGAGGCGATCGCTGAGCCTTTGAACGTGATTGTGGAGGCTGTCAAGCGCACACTTGAGCGCACTCCGCCCGAGCTTGCCGCCGACATTGTCGATCGCGGAATCATGCTGGCTGGTGGAGGAGCGTTGGTTCGCGGCATCAGTGATCTGATCAGCCACGAAACGGGGATCTTCACCCACATTGCTGAGGAGCCACTTCTGTGCGTGGTCAAGGGTTGTGGTCAGGTTCTTGAGGATTACAAGCGTCTGCAGAGGGTGCTCGATACACCTGAATTTGTGCGCTCTGCTGCTGCTCTCTGATTGCCATGGGTTCCTCCCAGAGACCCCAGGGGGCAAGGCTGCGATCCATCCAGCGGCTATGGCCTTGGCTGATGTTGTTAATTGCTCTTGGTTTGGTCCGTTTGAGCAAAGGGGCTGGCTTTGCTGATGCCTTCGCCTTGTTGAGTCGGCCCTTCTGGCCGGGTGCTGCCCAGAGCGAGTGGGTTGAGACTGCCAAACAGCAGGAGCAGCTGTCCCGCCTCGAACTTCTGGAGCAAGACAACGCCCGCCTGAGGGGGCTGTTGGCGCTGGACCAGCAGTCTTCGGGAGACTGGCTTCAGGCTGCGGTGATCTCACGCACAGCATCAGGTTGGTGGCAACAGTTGCTGCTGGGCAAAGGCTCGATTGAAGGTGTGGCGAAGGATGATGCAGTGATCGGTCCTGGAGGCTTGGTCGGCAGGGTTCAGAGCGTGACACCCACCACCAGCAGCGTTCGTCTGCTGACGGCCCCTGGCAGTCGTATCGGCGTCTGGTTGCCGCGCACCCAGCAGCATGGGCTGCTGGTCGGCCTTGGCACAGCCCGTCCACAGTTGCAATTTCTCGATAAGGACATCCAGGTCCGTCCAGGTGATCTGGTGAGCACCTCGCCGGCGAGCACTCTGCTGCCCCCCAATTTGCCCGTGGCAGTGGTGCAGTCGCTCAATGCCAGGTCGGTCCCTGCACCAACCGCTCTCGTGCAGCTGATCGCCTCGCCTGATGCCATCGATTGGGTCCAGGTCAAGGTGCGCTGACGGATGACGCGCCTGCATCGACAACCCATCTGCGTGGCTTCTGCACTCGTGGTGCCGATCCTGCAGATGGCAGCACCGTCCTGGGTCAATCTGGATGGTGTTCCGCCCAGCTGGGCGATTCTCTGGTTGCTGCCCTGGTCACTGGTGGATGGTCCGCTTGCCGGTGCGATTGCAGGAGCAGCGATTGGACTTGTGCTTGATGGTCTGAGCCTCGGGGATGTCACTCAGGTGCCTGCTCTGGTCTTGATGGGTTGGTGGTGGGGCCGGCTGGGACGCCGCGGCCCGCCGATTCAGCGCAGCCTCAACCTGGGATTGCTGGCCTGGATTGGCTCGCTGGTTTTGGGTTTGTCCCTATGGCTCCAGTGGCTGGTGCTGGGATTATCCGATGGACTGATCCAGTCGTGGGCGCTGCACACCACGCTCGCCCAGGCTTTGATCACTGGACTGCTGGCACCGTTGATTGGATCCTGGCAGCTGCTTTTGTGGCGACGGCGAGCACCCGCATGATTGTGTCTTTGCGACGGCGCCGGTTTCTGACCGGTCTGGCTCTCTCCGGTTTGGCGGTGTCCATCTGGGGGTGTCGTCCGGGTTCGGTTCCTGAGGGAACTCTCCAGCTTTGGACGCTGCAGCTGGCCCCAAAGTTCAATCCTTATATGAACGACGTGCTTGGGTCCTGGGACAAGCTCCATCCAAAGGCACCGGTGCGATGGACAGACCTTCCCTGGGGATCGGTGGAGCGCAAGCTGCTAGCGGCTGTGTTCGCACGCACCGCTCCGGATGTGGTGAACCTCAATCCCCCTTTCGCCGCCAATTTGGCCAGTAAGGGTGGCCTCACTGATCTCACAGCTCTTTTG
Source organism: Synechococcus sp. AG-673-A03 (assembly GCA_003211275.1). GTDB lineage: Bacteria > Cyanobacteriota > Cyanobacteriia > PCC-6307 > Cyanobiaceae > Synechococcus_C. The sequence continues at coordinate 3,148 of QCTE01000056.1, forward strand.
CCGCCTGGTGCAGAGCAGAACTATTTGTCATCGGTCTGGGAGGCAGCCAGGGATCCTGAGAAGGGTCAGATCGCCATCCCCTGGTATCTGACTGTCCGTCTGAGCCTGGTGAACCGTGACCTTCTCCGTGAAGCGGGTCTCTCCAGGGCGCCTCGTCGATGGGATGAAGTGCCTGCTTATGCCCGCAGCATCCGCGAGCGCACGGGTCATTACGGTCTCTTTGTCACTGTGGTTCCCGACGACTCCGCAGAGCTTTTGGAATCGCTCGTCCAGATGGGCGTGAATCTTTTGGATGCACGTCAGAGAGCCGCATTCAACACGCCTGCAGGTCGCAAGGCCTTTGCGTTCTGGACTGATCTGTATCGCGAAGGTTTGTTACCTCGCGAAGTGGTGAGTCAGGGGCAGCGGCGAGCCATTGAGCTGTACCAGAGTGGTGAGCTTGCATTGCTTGCCAGCGGCGCTGAGTTTTTGCGCAGCATTCAGACCAATGCCCCCGGTGTGGCTGCGGTGACCTCGCCTCAGCCGCCTCTGACTGGTTCGGACGGTACGGCCAATGTGGCCTTGATGACGCTGGCCGTGCCCCGGCAGAGTCAGCAGGCTGGTGACGCTGTTGAACTGGCCCTGTTCCTGACCAACGGAACCAATCAAGCTCGTTTCGCCCGCGAGGCGAGAGTGCTGCCGTCTTCTCTTGAAGCGCTGGCTGCCATTCGTGCGGAGCTTGAGGCTGAGCAGCCATCCAATCCTGCCGAGGCTCAGATCCGTGATGCACGTCTGTTGTCGGCCGAGACCTTGAACAGTGCCAGGGTGCTTGTGCCTGCGACTCCGGGGGTGAAGCGCTTGCAGAGCATCATCTACACCCAGTTGCAGCGGGCCATGTTGGGTCAGATCAGCAGTGATCAGGCCGTGTTTGAAGCAGAGCAGCAATGGAACCGTTATGCCAGTGCCCGTTGGCCCTGAAAACCTTATTTGGCGACTGCTTCAATTCTTAAAAGAAGCCAAAACCTGTTCCCGGTTTGGATCGCGGAGCTCGATCCGTTCACGTCGAACGGTAGGGTTGCAATTCTTACCCGATGGAGTGTATGCCCGAAGACCCATCCCACCAACTTGATGGCGATGGGTCTCTCCAGGGAGCTCCAGAGTCTGTCAAAGCCACATTGCTCGTCGTCGACGACGAGCCCGCAGTCCGTCGTGTCCTGGTGATGCGACTTCAGCTAGCCGGCTATCGCGTTGTGTGCGCAGAGGATGGAGAAGAGGCTCTGGAAGTGTTTCATCGCGAATCGCCAGACCTCGTCGTTCTCGACGTGATGCTGCCAAAACTCGATGGTTTCGCCGTTTGTCGACGTCTGCGGGCCGAATCCTGTGTACCGATTATTTTCTTGTCGGCCCTTGAGGCCATTTCAGAACGAGTGGCAGGCCTTGACCTCGGCGCAGATGATTATCTGCCCAAACCTTTCAGTCCCAAAGAACTGGAAGCCAGAATTGCCACGATTCTCCGTCGCGTGGGGCGAGGTTCGGCCACTGCTGAGCCTCGTGAACTGCCCACAGGCCAAGGAGTCGTTCGCGTTGGTGACCTCGTGGTGGACACCAACCGTCGCCAGGTGACGCGCGGTAGTGAGCGCATTTCACTTACCTACACCGAATTCAGCCTGCTTGAGCTTCTGTTCAGGGAACCTGGGAGCGTCGTTCCACGTGCAGAAATTCTTGAGCAGCTCTGGGGTTATCCACCTCGCCGAGCTGCGGATCTGCGAGTGGTTGATGTTTATGTGGCGCGCCTGCGCGGCAAACTTGAACCGGATCCACGTAATCCTGAACTGATCCTTACGGTTCGCGGTATTGGCTATTCCTCCCAGCGCATGCGCGATAACGCTCCTGCAGCAGTGGCCAGTTGAGATCGTCCTGCTGACGTTCTGACGCCTATTTTCTACTTGAGGGCACCATCGACCGGCAGGATGGCGCCCATGTGAGTTCTTTTCCGTGTCAGAACTGCGAGAGACCCGCTTAGAGAAGGCGAATGCACTCAGGGAGCAAGGTGTAGAGCCCTATGCCCTCCATTTCGATCCAACCGATCGGATGGCCAAGTTGCAGGACGTTCACGCTGATCTGCCCAAGGGGGAAGAGCGGGACCTCACAGTGGCCGTCGCCGGTCGGGTGATGACGCGACGGGTGATGGGCAAACTCGCTTTCTTCACCCTGTCTGATGAGACGGGCACGATCCAGCTGTTTCTGGAGAAGTCGACTCTGGGCGAGTCGTTTGGCCAGATCACTTCGCTTGTGGATGCAGGCGACATCATCGGTGTGCGCGGCATCCTGCGCCGAACCGATCGCGGTGAGCTTTCGGTGAAAGTGGCCGAGTGGACCATGCTCACCAAGGCGCTGCAGCCGTTGCCTGATAAGTGGCATGGTCTCGCCGATGTGGAAAAGCGCTACCGGCAGCGCTATCTCGACCTGATCGTGACCCCTCAGTCGCGGGAAACGTTCCGGCGGCGTGCGTTAACAGTGAGTTCAATCCGGCGTTGGTTGGATGATCGCGACTTCCTGGAGATCGAGACACCCGTTCTCCAGAGCCAGCCGGGTGGTGCTGATGCTCGGCCCTTTGAAACGCATCACAACGCTCTGGACCTTCCGCTGACGTTGCGCATCGCCACGGAATTGCATCTCAAGAGGCTGGTTGTGGGGGGGTTCGAGCGTGTGTATGAGCTCGGCAGGATCTTCCGCAACGAGGGCATCAGCACTCGACATAACCCGGAATTCACTTCTGTGGAGGTGTACCAGGCTTACTCCGATTACCTGGGGATGATGGAGCTCACCGAGCAGATGATCAGTTCTGTTTGCCAGGAGGTCTGTGGTGGTCAGACCATCACCTATCAAGGCACCGAGATTGATCTGACCCCGCCCTGGAGGCGGGCAACCATGCATGAGCTGGTCCAGGACGCCACCGGCCTGGATTTTCATGGCTTCAGCACTCGAGAGGAAGCCGCAGCGGCCATGGCGGCCAAGGGTCTGCACGTTCCTGCGTTGGCTGATTCCGTGGGAAGGCTTCTGAATGAAGCGTTTGAACAGGCTGTGGAGTCAACTCTGATCCAGCCCACGTTCGTGATGGACTATCCCCTGGACATTTCGCCCCTGGCTCGTCCGCATCGCAGCAAGCCTGGGCTGGTTGAACGGTTTGAACTGTTCATCGTTGGCAGGGAGCACGCCAATGCGTTCAGTGAGCTCACTGATCCAGTCGATCAGCGTCAGCGCCTGGAAAAACAGCAGGAGCGCAAAGCCGCTGGCGATCTGGAAGCGCAGGGCTTGGATGAGGATTTCGTCAATGCTCTGGAGGTGGGCATGCCTCCCACAGGTGGCCTCGGTATCGGCATTGATCGATTGGTGATGCTGCTCACGGACAGCCCTTCAATCCGCGACGTCATCGCCTTTCCGTTGCTTCGTCCCGAAGTCTGAGTGTGTTGGGAGGTTGCCTTGTGCCCTGAGGGTGGATAATGGAGCACAGTGGCATGGTCCCTTTCCAATGAGTGGTGAGCGCGTAGGTTTCCGCTTCAAGCACGCCGATGCGGTGGTCAAGCGCAATCCCCAGGGGCGCTCTCGCCGCGGCTGGGTGATGGAGCCCGTTGAGCAGACCACCAGCCGAGGCACCAAGATGCCCGCTTATCGCATTCGCTGGCGCGACAGCGAGCGTCCTGAGATCGTGCTTCAGCACATGCTGATTGCAGATCCTGATCCGACCCCACCGCCCGAGAACGTCAGCCTTGAGCCTCCTGCTCCCAAGGCCTGATTGCTCCAGGAATCAGCTGAGCCCTTGGCGACGTCTGAGGTCCTCTAATTCTTGGTGGGCTTCAAACAAGGCCCAGTCCTCATCCAGGCTGCGATGTCCTCGTTGTTGTGAAGCCTTCTGATTGAGACCAGAAATCTGTTGGTCCAGATCTCGGAAATTTCGACCCAGTTCATCAAGCTCATTCCAGAGATCTCTGCCCTGATTCATCAGGCTGTTGACATGCTTTTCAGCTCGCAACGCCAGGTCATCGGCTCCGGCATTGCGTGCCTTTTTGGTGCGTTCTCCCCATGCCTGAACCTGTTCTGCGAGTGACAGCAGCTGCCGTCGCAGGTCTCTGGCCTGAATCTGCATCCGATCGCGTCGGCTACTGAGATCGCGCTGTCGCTCCTGCAGATGCTGCTCCTGCAGCAGGCGGTCTTGATCGGGATTGGAGTGCAGAAAGGCATCCAGCCGCTCTTCCAGGTTCTGTTCCAGCTGATCGAGCCATGTCGGCGACATCAGTCAGCCCTGCCAGCGTTGCTCATGCTCATGATCAAATCAGGGCTGGACGTGTCTCTGTTCAGTCTGCCGCTTCCAGCCAGTGCAGGGAGAGGTCATCAGCAGGATCATGCCAGCGCTGGCACCAACGCCAGCCTGCGTCTTTGGCCAGCTCGCGGGCCATCTCCACTGAGTATTTGACGCTGTATTCGGTCACAAGCGGTTGTCCTGCGCTGAAGGCCCATGGTTCACCAGCCACCGACACCGTTTGGTTGGCTTCGCTGATCAGGGCCATGCGCACACGGCTTTCTGCTTCCTGCCAGACGGCTTCATAACGGAACTTGTCTGGGTTGAAGTTTGAACCCAGATCCTTGTTCAGTCGTTGCAGAAGGTTATGGGCGAAGGCGGCGGAGATGCCTGCGGCGTCGTTGTAGGCGGCCTCCAGCCTGGATCTTGATTTGGGCTGATCTAGTCCCAGCAACAGCGGTCCTCCATCGAGCAGGTCCCGGAATCTGCGCAGTAGCGCAATGGCTTCATTGCGAGTGAAGTTGCCGAGGGAACTGCCAGGAAAGAACCCCACACGCCTTCTCCCACGGATCAAGGGATGGTCGGGAAGCACATCAAGCTGACTGTGATCACAGCAGATTCCCAGCATCGGCACCCCGGGATGTTGGGCCTGAAGTGTCGCCGTTGACTGGCGCAGGTGATCGGCGCTGATGTCGAGGGCCACATAGGCGGAAGGGCGCATCTCCTTCAGGAGCGGCCCCACCTTGCGGGCACTGCCTGCGCCGAATTCAACGATCACCCCTGATCCAATGGCATGGGCCATGTCCGCTGCTGCTGATTCCAGTAGGGCGATTTCCGTTCGGGTGAGGCTGTACTCCGGTTGCTGGCAGATCTGATCAAACAGGCGCGAACCCTCGTTGTCGTAGAGGAACCACGCTGGTAGTTGACGGGGCTCGCGTTGCAGACCGTCCTGTACCAGTCGAAGCATGTCTGCGCTGGGCGGATGCAGATCGATCAGTTGAGGACGCGCAGGCGTTTGGGTTGTCATCGGGCCAGGCGTAGACCTGCCGCCATCCAGCGGCTGGCCGGGGTGAAAAAGTTCCGGTAAGTGTCGCGGGAATGCCCTCTGGGTGTGAGCTGGCTGCTGCCCCGCAGCACGAACTGGGAGGTCATGAATTTGCCGTTGTACTCGCCCACAGCTCCAGCTGCAGGTTGAAAGCCCGGGTAGGGGCGATAGGGGCTTGAGGTCCATTGCCATAGCTGGCCATGGCTCTGTTGAAGTGAAGCGCCGTGCTCATGGCTGGCTAATTCCCATTCCGCTTCGCTGGGCAGGCGGGCGCCGGCCCAGCGCGCATAGGCATCCGCCTCGAACCAACTGAGGTGTCGAACCGGCAGGTGATCCTCCAGTGGGCAGCGGCCAGCAAGGGTGAACTCCCAGCCCCAGGGACCTTGGTCGTCGGGATCACGGCGCCAGTAGCGGGGTGCTTCCCAGTTGCGCTGACTGCGCTCAGCCCAGCCTTCGCTCATCCAGAGCTCAGGGCGTTGGTAACCGCCATCGTCGATGAAGCACCGGTATGCACCATTGCTCACTAGTCGAGCAGCAATGCCGAAGGGCTCCAGCCAGGTTCGATGCCTCGGACCTTCGTTGTCGAAGTGGAAGGCATCACCGCTGTGGCCCACTTCCACCAGTCCCCCATGGCAGTCGAGCCAGGGTCCATGCCTTTGGGAGCCTGTCGTTTTGCCGGTTGTGATGGGCTGTTGATCAAACGGTTCAGACCAGTCGCTGCGATAGACCGGTTCGAGCGGCTGACGGCTGAATCCATCCAGCAGGTCCATCAGCATCAGTTCCTGATGCTGTTGCTCATGGTGAAGGCCCAGTTCCACCAGGTCAAGCCACGGTGCGTCGGTGTGGCGCTCCAAAAGCTGTTCCAGAGCAACATTCACTCGCTTGCGCCAGGCTGAGACTTCCTCCATCGGTGGTCGGCTGAGCAGTCCTCGCTGAGGTCGCGGTTGGCGTGGGCCAACAGCGTCGTAATAGGAGTTGAACAGATAACTCCAACGGGGGTCCGCGGGGACATAGTCCGGATGGTTGGGCTTCAGCACAAAGGTTTCGAAGAACCAGGTGGTGTGAGCCAGGTGCCATTTGGGCGGGCTGGCATCGGCCATGCCCTGCAGGTTGAGGTCTTCGGTGTTGAGGGGCTCAATCAGCGCCTCACTGGTACGACGCACCTCCATCAGTCGATTCAGGAGTGAGCCGGAAGCCATGGAGGGGAATCATGCTGGCGGTGACGTTAGTGGGATCCCCGTCAGGTGTCAGCGCAAGACTGCCCCTACCATCTGCCCAAATCGCAATTCCTTTGTGATCGGCACGTTGCTGGCCGACCGGTATCGCCTGGACCGCTGTCTGTCGTCTGATCCGGATCATCCCCAGGGGACTCTCTGGCGTGCCGCTGATCAATTAGCGGGCGATGCACCCGTTGCGTTGCGGCAACTCAACAATCAGGCCACTCAGGATCGCTTTCGCAGTCTGTGGCCGTCGATGCAGTCACTGCTGCATCCCCAGATTCCACGCTTCGGAGGCCTGCTGGAGCAAGAGGGCAGCCTCTGGCTGGTGCGTGAGTGGCAGGAGGGTTCAACTCTGAGCCAGATCCAGACGCAACGCCTTCAGCGTCAGTTGGTGTTCGGCCCTGGAGAGGTGCTGCTGCTGATGAGGCAGCTGTTGCCACCTCTTGCTGTGCTGCACGGTCAGGAGCTGGTCCATGGCGATCTCAATCCCCGCAATCTGCTGCGGCGCGATCAGGATTGCCTGCCCGTGCTGTTGGATTTCGGGTTGCTGCAGCGCTGCGGTCAGCAGCCTCTCATCGCAGCCTCACCGGCTTATGCGCCTCGCTCTCAGGTCCGGCAAGACCCTGCAGCTGCGTGGATGGATCTGCATGGCCTCGGTGTGTCGGCTCTGACCTTGCTCACCGGTCGTGCCCCTGCGCAGTTGTTGCAGGCTGATGCAGAGGGTTGGTTGTTGCCCGACGATCTTGACTTGGACCCTGCCTACCGGCAGGTGTTGGAACGGTTGCTCTCGGAGCAGCCTGAACGCCGTTTTGAGCTGGCTGCTGATGCCCTCCAGGCTTTGCAGGCTGTGTCGATGCCTGAAACAACAGGGCCTCAGGCGCGGGCTGAGCGCACCCTGGTTCTTGCTCCAGTTGTTTCGGATGACGCATCGCCTGCAGCGAGTGAGTCTCCGGATTTGCCGTCGTTCAACACATCTCGCGCTTCAGATCGTGAGCAGGCACGGCGCCGACCTTCGGCGGAGCAGCGACAGCTTGCGGCGGAAGGCCGTCTATGGCCCGTTGTCGGTGCCTTGTTGGTCTCGGCTCTGGTGGGAACAGCCATCGGTTGGTTTCTGCTCACTCGGGGTAATCCCCCCGCTGGTGCTCCCTCCACGGATCGCGATGTGATCGGGCGCTCCCCTTCCGCAAGCCTTCCTCCTGCAGAGGTTGATCAACGTCAGCAGCTGCTCAGTCGTCTGCGAGCTCTGCAGGTTGATCGCAGTTGGTTTCTGCAGTTGGTGGATGCAAGCCTGATGGCCCGTTTCCCTGAGCGTGGTGGACGCCTGCCCAGTGATTCCCTGGAAGACGCCCCTTTGAGGAGTGTCTGGAACGAACTCGCCGAGGAGTGGTTGGCCAGGGTGGAGCAACTGACGCCGGCGCTGCGCAGTCGTCTGGGACAGCTCAAGCCTGCCGACTGGCAAAGGCAACGCCAGGCCCTTGTGTCGCAGGGTGTGAACAACAAGGTGGTGGAGCAGCTGGTCAGCGCTTCAGCTCAGGCGTTGCTTCCCGGTGTTCCGGCAGGGGTGAAGCCGCCTGAGCCTTTCCGTCAGCTGTGGATCGCTGCCGCATTGCGCAGTCTTGAGGATGTGCGGATTGAACAAGTCAAAGCGCGTTCGCAGGCGCCAACGGTTCTGTCCAGCCGAGTCTCCGCTGGTGGTGCCCGCCTGATTTCGATCTCGGTGCCCGCCGGTCGTCGCCTGGTGCTGGGCATCAACGGCACCCCTTTGATGCAGATGACTGTTTATGGCTCCGATGGGGAGGTCGCTGCCGATCGTGGACCGCTGCGTGTTGTGACCTTGCCTGTGGAGGCAGGTTCGCCTGTGCAGGTGCTGGTCACCAACGACGGCGTCTCGTCTGGTTTGTTGACGCTCTCCTGCCGCGCCGATGCGCCAGCACCGAAGCCGTTGCCGGAGGTTGATCTCAACCCGATTCCCGATCCGGCCACTGGGGCTGAGGGCCCTGTCGAGGCGCTTCCGGACCCCCCCGGTCCCCGGCCTGCCGGTGCTGTGGATTCTCCTGTTGAAGAGGCCGATGCACCCAATCCATTGCCCGCTGAATCCACCCCTGATTCCACTGCAGGACCCAATGAGGGCAGTCAGTAGCGGGCAATGGCAGCCCGGGTCTCTTTCTTGATCTGTTTGTCCTTTTCGGCAGCGCGCTTGTCATGCAACTTGCGGCCTTTGCCGAGCCCGATGGTGAGTTTGATCCAGGACCCCTGTAGATGCATGTTGAGCGGGATCAGGGTCAGTCCTTTCTGATCAAGCTGTCCCCGCAGCTTGTCGATTTCGCGTCGGTGGGCCAGCAACCTGCGCACACGCAGGGGATCGTGGTTGTAATACCCGCTTGCATGGGTGTGGGGTGAGATGTGCACGTTGTGCAGCTGCATTTCACCCTTGCGGATCAGGCAGAAACCATCCCGGAGATTGGCCTGGCCGGCTCGAATGGATTTCACTTCGGTGCCCACCAGTTCAATTCCGGTTTCCAGCGTTTCCAGGATGTCGTATTGATGCCTGGCCAGCCTGTTGTCGGCCAGTAAGCGATTGGCCGCTGCGCGAGCTGCTGCGTTTTTCTTGCC
>QCTE01000057.1 GCA_003211275.1 Synechococcus sp. AG-673-A03
GGGCTACCCCCCAAATATCGTCGCCGCTGCTGCGTTTCACAACCGAGTTCGAGATGGATCGGAGTGGTTCCACAACGCTATGGACACCAGGATAGAAAACATTCCCAAGGTTGAACCCTGAGAACTGCATAGGACATCATCAACAACTTTCATTGTTAATCATGCGTCTGAATTGAATAAATCATCGCCTCAGGCAAGAACCAAATCATGGTCAAGCCCTCGGTCTATTAGTACTCCTCCGCTGCATCCATTACTGGACTTCGACGTAGAGCCTATCAACGGGTGTTCTTCCCGTGACCTTACTGGGTTACCCCATGGGAATACTCATCTTGAGGTGGGCTTCCCACTTAGATGCTTTCAGCGGTTATCCACTCCGCACATGGCTACCCAGCGTTTACCGTTGGCACGATAACTGGTACACCAGAGGTGCGTTCCTCCCGGTCCTCTCGTACTAGGGAGAAATCCTCTCAATATTCCTACGCATACACCGGATATGGACCGAACTGTCTCACGACGTTCTGAACCCAGCTCGCGTACCGCTTTAATGGGCGAACAGCCCAACCCTTGGGACCGACTTCAGCCCCAGGTTGCGATGAGCCGACATCGAGGTGCCAAACCTCCCCGTCGATGTGAACTCTTGGGGGAGATCAGCCTGTTATCCCTAGAGTAACTTTTATCCGTTGAGCGACGGCCCTTCCACTCAGAACCGTCGGATCACTAAAACCGACTTTCGTCCCTGTTCGACTTGTAGGTCTCACAGTCAAGCTTCCTTCTGCTTTTGCACTCGTCAGCTGATTTCCAACCAGCCTGAGGAAACCTTTGTGCGCCTCCGTTACCTTTTAGGAGGCGACCGCCCCAGTCAAACTGCCCACCTGATACTGTCCGCTCCCCGGATAACGGGTGAACGTTAGAACCCTAGCTCTGAAAGAGTGGTATCTCACCATTGACTCCCTAGTACCCACGAGCACTAGATCAACGTCTCCCACCTATCCTGCGCATTCAGAGCCCGGGCACAATACCAAGCTACAGTAAAGCTTCATAGGGTCTTTCTGTCCGGGTGTATGTAGTCCGCATCTTCACAGACAATTCTATTTCGCCGAGCCTCTCTCCGAGACAGCGCCCTGATCGTTACGCCTTTCGTGCGGGTCGGAACTTACCCGACAAGGAATTTCGCTACCTTAGGACCGTTATAGTTACGGCCGCCGTTCACCGGGGCTTCAGTCGCCAGCTTCGCTTACGCTGACCGGCTTCCTTAACCTTCCGGCACTGGGCAGGCGTCAGCCCCCATACATCGTCTTGCGACTTAGCGGAGACCTGTGTTTTTGGTAAACAGTCGCCAGGGCCATTTCACTGCGACCACCTTGCGGTGGCACCCCTTCTCCCGAAGTTACGGGGCTAATTTGCCGAGTTCCTTAGAGAGAGTTACCTCGCGCACCTCGGTATTCTCTACCACCCCACCTGTGTCGGTTTCGGGTACTGGCAGTTATGCCTTAACGGGTATAGAGCTTTTCTTGGAAGCATGACATCACCGACTTCGCTGCCGTAGCAGCTCGTACTCACGCCTCAGCTCGGAACGTTTTCGCCGCTCCTCATAGCCTCGAACGCTTGAACCAGTAACCAACGTCTGGCTCGGCTAGCCTTCTCCGTCCCTCTTCCCAAAACATAACCGGTACAGGAATGTTGACCTGTTATCCATCGACTACGCCTTTCGGCCTGACCTTAGGACCAGACTAACCCTCCGCGGACGAGCCTGCCGGAGGAACCCTTAGGGTTTCGGTGCATGGGATTCTCACCCATGTTTTCGCTACTCAAGCCGACATTCTCACTTCTATGCAGTCCACGCCCGCTCACGCTAACGCTTCGCCCCACATAGAACGCTCCCCTACCATAAATCCGCAGCTTCGGTACAACGCTTAGCCCCGTTCATTTTCGGCGCAGGATCGCTCGACCAGTGAGCTATTACGCACTCCTTTGAGGATGGCTGCTTCTAGGCAAACCTCCTGGTTGTCTGGGCAATCCCACCTCCTTTATCACTTAGCGTTGATTTGGGGACCTTAGCTGGCGGTCTGGGCTGTTTCCCTCTCGACCATGGAGCTTATCCCCCACAGTCTGACTGCCTCGCTACACACAGGGTATTCAGAGTTCATCTCGATTTGGTACCGCTCTCGCAGCCCGCACCGAAATGGTGGCTTTACCCCCCTGCTGGAGCACGAGACGCTACGCCTCAACGTATTTCGGGGAGAACCAGCTAGCTCCGGGTTCGATTGGCATTTCACCGCTAACCACAGCTCATCCAGTGACTTTTCAACGTCAGTTGGTTGGGACCTCCACTTGGTATCACCCAAGCTTCATCCTGGCCATGGTTAGATCACCCGGGTTCGGGTCTATAAATACTGACAAACGCCCTATTCAGACTCGCTTTCGCTGTGGCTCCACCATTTCCGGTTTAACCCGCCAGTACCTATAAGTCGCCGGCTCATTCTTCAACAGGCACACGGTCACCCGATAAGTCGGGCTCCCATTGCTTGTAAGCTCACGGTTTCATGTTCTATTTCACTCCCCTCCCGGGGTTCTTTTCACCTTTCCCTCGCGGTACTGTTTCGCTATCGGTCACACAGTAGTACTTAGCCTTACGAGGTGGTCCTCGCGGATTCACACGGAATTTCACGTGCTCCGTGCTACTCGGGATACAGCTAGGTCAGTTCAGTTTTCGTGTACGGGGCTTTCACCTTCTTTGGCGTGTCTTTCAAACACTTCCACTAACATCCCTTTTCCACATTGCTGTCCCACAACCCCGATGGTCGAAACCATCGGTTTAGGCTCTTCCCCGTTCGCTCGCCGCTACTCAGGGAGTCGTTTTTACTTTCCTTTCCTCCAGCTACTAAGATGTTTCAGTTCGCTGGGTTGGCTCGTGCCAGCCTATGGATTCAGCTGGCCGTTCTAAGGGTTGCCCCATTCGGAAATTCCCGGATCAAAGCGTGTTTCCAGCTCCCCGAGACTTATCGCAGGTAACCACGTCCTTCATCGCCTCTGTGTGCCAAGGTATCCGCCGTGAGCTCTTTGTAGCTTGACCATTAATCTCCAAAACGCTTGCTGTTGTTGAAACAGATTCTGAACGATTCATTGCTGAATCAATCATCAAACTCCCAATTGCTCGACACAATTAGAAGAACGTTATGGAGTCTCGGCTCTTGCTCAAGAATTGACATCATCCTAAAAAGAATGATGCATCCATGAGAGATGCTTTATTCTTACAGACTTTTTCCTATGCAGTTGTCAAGGTTCTGCTAAACATCAAACTGATTAAACAGTTCGAGCCCAGCATCTTATCAACCAAAAAATTGTGATAACTCACGTCATTTCGGAATGACAGGAAGCTGGGGTCATGCCAGCGGACACATCTAAATCACATCACATTCGAGTTCACCTTCCATCATTCAGAAGATGGAGATTGAGTTCGATCAGTGGAGGTTAGGAGACTCGAACTCCTGACATCCTGCTTGCAAAGCAGGCGCTCTACCAACTGAGCTAAACCCCCAACACCGAATGGGCCATCCTGGACTTGAACCAGGGACCTCACCCTTATCAGGGGTGCGCTCTAACCACCTGAGCTAATGGCCCAGGAAGACTCAACCCTTATGGGATGTGACCTAGACAAAGTTTAGGAACTGAAAATTTCCATCAAGCAATTCATATCGCTATGCATTCTTGACTTCAAAATTGAGGTACCGATCGACCTAAGGTGACAGGATTTCGGCCTAAGAATTAAGTACTCAGACATCAAAATCGTTGTTTGTCTTCCCTGTTAGGAGGTGATCCAGCCGCACCTTCCGGTACGGCTACCTTGTTACGACTTCACCCCAGTCATCAGCCCCACCTTCGACGTCCTCCTCCACAAGGGTTGGAGTAACGGCTTCGGGCGTGGCCAACTTCCATGGTGTGACGGGCGGTGTGTACAAGGCCCGGGAACGTATTCACCGCAGTATGCTGACCTGCGATTACTAGCGATTCCTCCTTCACGTAGGCGAGTTGCAGCCTACGATCTGAACTGAGCCACGGTTTATGAGATTTGCTTGTCCTCGCGAACTTGCTGCTCTTTGTCCGTAGCATTGTAGTACGTGTGTAGCCCAGGATGTAAGGGGCATGATGACTTGACGTCATCCACACCTTCCTCCGGTTTATCACCGGCGGTCTCTCTAGAGTGCCCAACTAAATGCTGGCAACTAAAGACGTGGGTTGCGCTCGTTGCGGGACTTAACCCAACATCTCACGACACGAGCTGACGACAGCCATGCACCACCTGTCACTGCGTTCCCGAGGGCACTCTCTCGTTTCCAAGAGATTCGCAGGATGTCAAACCCTGGTAAGGTTCTTCGCGTTGCATCGAATTAAACCACATACTCCACCGCTTGTGCGGGCCCCCGTCAATTCCTTTGAGTTTCACACTTGCGTGCGTACTCCCCAGGCGGAACACTTAACGCGTTGGCTACGACACCGAGGGGGTCGATTCCCCCGACACCTAGTGTTCATCGTTTACGGCCAGGACTACAGGGGTATCTAATCCCTTTCGCTCCCCTGGCTTTCGTCCATGAGCGTCAGTTATGGCCCAGCAGAGCGCCTTCGCCACTGGTGTTCTTCCCGATATCTACGCATTTCACCGCTACACCGGGAATTCCCTCTGCCCCTACCACACTCAAGCCCAACAGTTTCCACTGCCATGATGGAGTTAAGCTCCACGTTTTAACAGCAGACTTGAAAGGCCGCCTGCGGACGCTTTACGCCCAATAATTCCGGATAACGCTTGCCACTCCCGTATTACCGCGGCTGCTGGCACGGAATTAGCCGTGGCTTATTCCTCAAGTACCGTCAGATCTTCTTCCTTGAGAAAAGAGGTTTACAGCCCAGAGGCCTTCATCCCTCACGCGGCGTTGCTCCGTCAGGCTTTCGCCCATTGCGGAAAATTCCCCACTGCTGCCTCCCGTAGGAGTCTGGGCCGTGTCTCAGTCCCAGTGTGGCTGATCATCCTCTCAGACCAGCTACTGATCGATGCCTTGGTGAGCTCTTACCTCACCAACTAGCTAATCAGACGCGGGCTCATCCTCAGGCGAAATTCATTTCACCTCTCGGCATATGGGGTATTAGCGGCCGTTTCCAGCCGTTATCCCCCTCCTGAGGGCAGATTCCCACGCGTTACTCACCCGTCCGCCACTAACCCGAAGGTTCGTTCGACTTGCATGTGTTAAGCACGCCGCCAGCGTTCATCCTGAGCCAGGATCAAACTCTCCGTTGTAGATCAAGTCCTCTTAAAGGTTTTCACCTCTTCAACTTGATTTGCTTTACCCACTCATCAGCACTGGCGCACTGATTGCAGTTAAAACCACCTTCCTCTGACAGAAGGGTTCATAAGAGTGCACTTAGAATCTCTCCCTCGTGACTTTCCAGGATCTCAGATCCGGTCGTTGCTCCACAACGCGCACACCGACAACATCAAAAGCTCGTGAAAACTTTCAATCTTGTAAGCACGTTGCTTCTTTGCAACTAAAAATTGTTGACGGGACCTCACACTTACATCGCATTTTCATCAAGCTCAATTACTAAACCTTTCGGCTCAGCATTCGATACTCGACGCGATGAAAGCGTCAGTTCCTAAACTTTTCGATTGTCCAGGTTCTGCCGTCGCGTTCCCTCTCAGGAACGGTTGGCGGTGCGGTCTCGCGACCGCTTGTGAAACCTACAACACCGTGGGATCGCTCCCTCTTGGCCTTGTAAGCACCCCCAAACACTTCAAGCTCGCGCTCTTCATGCTCAGAAGCTGCACTCCAGGCTTCCGCCTGTCGCGCAGTCCAAAAACATAGCTCACAAACATCCCTCAACGCAACTGATCGCATCTCAAGACTTGCTTCCACTGCCGTAATCGAAAGCCAGCACTACGTTTTGGCTACACGCAACGGATCATGGCAGGACGCTTCAGCCAGCAGAACCAGCGTGTCCGACCGAGCTCGAAAGAAGACCAGGTGGTCCAGAAGGCCCGCGAGCACTTCGAGCGAACGCTGATTCCCCTGCGTGGACAGCTGGCTGGCAGCGTCGCCGCCCTGGAACACCCCCGTCATGACGAAGCTCTCAACTACGGCGAGATCTTCCTGAGGGACAACGTTCCCGTGATGGTTTACCTACTGACGCAGAAACGATTCGACATCGTCCGTCAGTTCCTGACCATCTGCCTTGACCTGCAGAGCACCACCTACCAAACACGAGGAGTCTTTCCCACCAGCTTCGTGGAAGAGGAAGGACATCTGATTGCTGACTACGGCCAGCGGTCCATCGGACGGATCACATCAGTCGATGCAAGTCTCTGGTGGCCGGTTCTGTGCTGGATGTACGTGAAGTCCAGTGGAGACGAGGAATTCGCCTCCAGTCAGGCTGTGCAGCGCGGTGTTCAGCTGCTGCTGGACCTTGTGTTGCATCCCACCTTTGAAGGAACTCCGGTGCTGTTCGTGCCGGACTGTGCCTTCATGATTGACCGTCCGATGGACGTCTGGGGAGCACCACTGGAAGTGGAGGTGTTGCTGTACGGATCTCTGCGTTGCTGCACACAGCTGATGGAGCTGGGACGCAAGCATCACAACAGCAGGCTGCTGGACCAACGACTGGTGCTGACCCGGCAGTGGGTTCACGACCTTCGCCAGTTTCTTCTCAAGCACTACTGGGTCACCAGCAAAACCATGCAGGTGCTGCGTCGCAGACCGACCGAGCAGTACGGAGACAACCAGCATCAGAACGAATTCAATGTTCAGCCGCAAGTCATTCCTGACTGGCTGCAGGACTGGCTCGAAAACCGTGGGGGCTACCTGATCGGCAACATGCGCACAGGACGTCCTGACTTCCGCTTCTACAGCCTCGGAAATTCACTCGGCTGCCTGTTCGGTCTGCTGACGGCCCCACAACAACGTGCACTGTTCCGCTTGACGCTGCACAACCGCGACCACTTGATGGCCGAGATGCCCATGCGCATCTGCCACCCTCCGATGGAAAGCCTTGAGTGGCAGAACAAGACCGGATCCGATCCGAAGAACTGGCCCTGGAGCTATCACAACGGCGGTCACTGGCCGAGCCTGTTGTGGTTCTTCGGTGGCTCCATCCTTCTGCACGAGCGCCGCCACCCCCATGCCGATGTTCTGCTGATGGGGCAGATGAAAGCACTACTGGAGGAATGCTATTGGAGTCATCTCAACCAGTTACCAAGGCAACAGTGGGCTGAATACTTCGATGGTCCAACAGGCACCTGGGTGGGGCAACAGTCCAGGACTTACCAGACCTGGACGATTGTTGGTTTCCTGCTGCTCCACCACTTCCTGCGCGTCAATCCAGATGACGTGCTGCTTCTGGACCTCGATGAAGGGGCTGTTCCTGACCCGGAGGATGAGTTTCCTGAAGACAGTGATCACGACTGGGAACACCATTAAAAAAGCCCAGCCATGGGGCTGGGCCAATGACATCGATCAGAGCGAGATTCAGAAGAGTCCCAGAGTCAGAGACTTATCGATGGGCATTGCTGCACCGATACCGAGGTAGATGGTGGCGGCTGTACCGAACAGGAACACAGCCATCGCAACAGGGCGGCGGAAAGGGTTCTGGAACTTGTTAAAGCTCTCGATGAACGGGACCAACATCAGACCAAGAGGAACAAGGGTCTGAAGAGCGATTCCTAGAAGCTTGTTAGGAACAACCCTCAGGATCTGGAAAACGGGATACAAGTACCACTCAGGAAGAATTTCCAGAGGGGTTGCGAAGGGATCGGCCTTATCGCCAAGCATGGCTGGATCCAGGACGGCAAGTCCGACAATGCAGGCAATCGTGCCCAGGATTACGACCGGGAAGATGTAGAGGAGGTCGTTCGGCCAGGCAGGTTCGCCGTAATAGTTGTGGCCCATGCCCTTGGCGAGCTTGGCGCGCATTTTGGGATCAGTCAGATCCGGCTTCTTGAGGATGTGCATGGATCAGGGGGTGTTGTTTGAACCTTAAGCAGACCAGGGGGGCTGAACGACAGAGCGCTCAGAGACTGAAACGGATCACAAGGGACCAGAAATACCTTGCTTCCGGATCATCAGGAAGTGCATGAGCATGAACACCGCCAGAAGCCATGGCATCACAAAGGTGTGAAGGCTGTAGAAGCGAGTCAGTGTGGACTGGCCAACACTTTCACCGCCACGGAGCAGTTCAACCATGAAGTCTCCAACGACTGGGATGGCAGCAGGAACACCTGAAACGATCTTCACAGCCCAATAGCCGACCTGATCCCAAGGAAGGGAATAGCCGGTCACGCCGAAAGAGACCGTGATCACAGCCATCGTGACGCCGGTGACCCAGGTGAGTTCGCGGGGGCGCTTGAAACCGCCAGTCAGATAGACCCGGAAAACGTGGAGGATGAGCATCAGCACCATCATCGAGGCACTCCAGCGATGGACCGAACGGATCAACCATCCGAAACTCACATCCGTCATCAGGTACTGGACGGATGTGTAAGCCTCAGCGACCGTGGGCTTGTAGTAGAAGGTCATCGCGAAGCCTGTCGCGAACTGAATCAGGAAACACACAAGTGTGATTCCACCGAGGCAGTAAAAAATGTTGACGTGTGGAGGCACGTACTTGCTGCTGATGTCATCAGCAATGTCCTGAATTTCAAGACGTTCCTGGAACCAGTCGTAGACAGGTGAGGAGTTCGCCATGCAGAGGTGGGCTTGGATTGCGAGAGTCTACCGATGTCGTTCCAGTTGAGGGCATGGATGAAGCCAATGTTGCCGACTGTTAACGGATGGTCAGATCGTCTGCGACGTCTGGCTTTTGGTTTGGCGAGTGCCATTCTCATCGTTCTGCTTGCCAGCCCGCAGGTCCTGGCACTGAACGATGCGCAGCAACTGGTGGTGGAAAGCTGGCGTCTTGTGAACCAGGGTTATCTGGACCCTGACCAGTTCGATCGGATCCGCTGGAAACGCCTTCGCCAGAAGGCTCTTGAAAACACAATTGAAAGCAGCGAAGACGCTTACAGCGCCATCGAGGCGATGCTGCTGCCGCTTAATGACCCCTACACCCGCCTGCTGAGACCTGCGGACTACGAGGTGATGAAGGCCAGTAACGAGGGGAACCTCAGCGGGGTTGGTCTGCAGCTCGGTCATCGTCAAGACAGCAATGCAACCGTGGTGATTGCCCCATTGGAAGGGTCCCCCGCAGCTGAAGCCGGCATCGTCAGTGGAACTGAGGTCTTGGCAGTGAATGGAGAGGCTGTGGACATGCTCGGCCTCGAAACGATCGCGGCACGTCTTCGGGGAGCAGTGGGAACCCAGGTGGTGCTCACCCTGCTGCCGCCGCAAGGCGAGCAGCAGGAAATCACTCTGGAACGACGCAACATCGATCTGCGGCCGGTGCGGACAAGGCGACTGCGCAGTGACACCCACACCCTCGGTTACATCCGAATCACACAGTTCAGCGAGGGCGTGCCAGAACAGGTTCGCGCAGCTATTGACGAACTCTCCGACAAGAGCGTTGAGGGGCTGGTGCTCGATCTACGCAACAACTCGGGGGGGCTGGTCAGCGCAGGGCTTGCAGTTGCCGATGCATTCCTGGATCAGCAACCGATTGTGGAGACCCGAAATCGCAGCGGCATCGCCGATCCGATCCAGGCAGGATCTGAAGTGCTTTACAGCGGACCGATGGTGACGTTGGTCAATGAAGGGACGGCAAGCGCCAGCGAAATCCTTGCGGGCGCACTTCAGGACGACGAACGATCGCTGCTGCTTGGAAGCAACACGTTCGGCAAAGGCCTGATTCAGACTCTGACCAACCTCAGTGATAGCAGTGGACTCGCCGTGACGGTGGCGGGCTATGTCACCCCGAGCGGGAGAGACATCCAGGGCGAAGGCATCACTCCGGACAGGATTCTGGACGGACCGGAACCACTGAATCCCGGCGGAGAAGGCGATCGCTGGCTCAGCGACGCCGAACTGGTGCTCCAGTCGATGATTGATCAGGAAGCCAGTCAGGCCAGTCCAGATCCCATGCCGATCACAGATGACGTTGAAGCGGAGCCAACGAGCTGAATGAGCTCCCGCACCTATCACGACCCACTTCATCACGGCATCAGCCTGGACGCCGATCAACCCGCCGAAGCCATGGTGCTCGCGTTGGTGGACTCGGCTCCTTTTCAACGACTGAGGCGTATCCGCCAGCTCGGCCCAGCATTCCTCACGTTTCACGGGGCGGAATCCAGTCGATTCACCCACTCGCTGGGTGTCTTTGCCATCGCCCGCCGAGCGATGGGCCGCCTGATTGAGCTCGATCCCTCTCTGGAGCAACAAAAGGGCGTGCTTTACGCCGCCGCTCTGCTCCATGACCTTGGCCATGCTCCTCTCAGCCATTCAGGCGAGGAGATGTTTGGCACGCACCATGAACAGTGGTCAGCACGGGTGATCCGGGAACACCCCGACATTCAGGCCCCCCTCGAACAGTTTTCAACAGGCACAGCTGCCTCGGTGGCCGATCTTCTCGAACATGGACGTGCAGAACGGGGCGTGATCAAGGCCCTGGTGAGCAGCCAGCTTGACTGCGATCGTCTGGATTACCTCTTGCGAGACAGTTACAGCACTGGTGCCCGATATGGCCAGCTGGATCTTGATCGCATCCTTGGTGCGATCACCCTGGCGCCCGACGGCGAATTGGCCATTCATCCGAAAGGGCTGATGGCGGTGGAGCATTACCTGGTAGTTCGCAGCCTGATGTACCGCAGCGTCTATAACCACCGCCTCAATGTGGTTTGCAATTGGTTGCTGGATCAGTTGATCCGCCAAGCGCGACTGCTGGGCCCTGGTCGCATCTGGGCTGACCAAACCATGCAGGCTTGGCTGTGGCAGACCCAGGAGCTTGACCTCCATAGTTATCTAGCCAACGACGACCTGCGCACCGGTTATCACTTTCAGCGATGGAGAGAGGAAGCACCGGAGCCGCTTGCCGATCTCTGCGATCGATTCCTCAACCGCCGACTGTTCAAAGCCCTCGACGTCAGCCAGATGGATGCATCAACGCAGTTGGAACTGCTTGCTAAAGCACAGACTTATGCGGCTGCAGCAGGCCTCGACCCTGAAATGTGTTGCGGACTTCGACACCATCAGATCCGCGGCTATCACCCCTATCGAGGTGGATTGCGCCTTTGGGACGGTCAAAGACTTCAGGCGTTGGAACAGTGCTCGCCACTGGTGAACAGCCTCGCGATTCCC
>QCTE01000058.1 GCA_003211275.1 Synechococcus sp. AG-673-A03
AGTTTTGTCAGAATCATTTTTGACTTGGTCAGTTTGAATTATGAAAGAACATGTTAAAGTTTTTTCAGCAGAATGCATCCTTGATGTGGGGGCTCGACTTGCCGAAGGCCCGCATTGGTGGGATGAACGTGGGCTTTTAATCTGGGTTGATATCGAAGATTCACGTATTGGCTTGTTTGATCCTGAGAGTGAAACCAATCATTTTATAGATACTGTCTTTCATGTGGGCTGTGTTGTGCCGACAAGCAAAGGTAATTTATTGGCCGCAACATCAGATGGATTTAAAATGATCAATCCCGATAGTGGACAAATAGCTTCATTGAGTAATCCTATCGACGATCATTCCAATTATCGTTTTAACGATGGAAAGTGTGATCATTGGGGAAGGCTATGGGCGGGCAGTCTTCGTTATGATTTCTTGCCTTGTGGAGGATCTCTTTGGAGATTGGATAAATTTTTTAATTCCACGCAAATGATTGAGGGAGTCACCATTTCCAATGGTCTTGCCTGGTCCTTGGATCGAAAATATTTTTATTATATTGATACACCAACTCTTCAGGTTAAACAGTTTTTGATTTCAGAAAGTGGTAATTTGATAGGCGATGGAGATGTCTGTATTCAAATACCCTCTGAGTGGAATTGTTCACCAGATGGTATGTCAATTGATTGTAATGGCATGCTGTGGATTGCTCTTTGGGGGGGAGGTGCTGTGACCTGTTGGAATCCCAGTGATGGCAGTCATCTTGCAACAGTGGAAATACCTTGTTCGTTGGTAACCTCCTGTTGCTTTGGAGGATCTGCGTTTGACAAGTTATTCATTACAACTGCCAGATATGACCTTAGCCAAGAGGCCCTGTCCTACATGTCTCATGCTGGCGGTATATTTATGGCAGATGTTGATGTTAAGGGTATGCCTGCTTCTCATTTCATAGAGCAATAATCACATTTCCTAGGACGCGAGTCAAAATGTCTTTTACTCACTCAAAGCTGTTAGCAGTGCTGCTTCCTGTTGCTGATCAAGCCATGACTCTGGATTGGACACTGATCGGGCTAGGGCTTGTTCTTGGAGTTGTCTCTGGCTTCTTCAATGCAGTTGCTTCGGGTGGTTCGACCCTGATATTGCCAGCCCTGCTTTCCATCGGTCTGCCTGCTGATATTGCCAATGCAACGATCCGATTACCAATTCTTCTTGGAAGCACGACAGCGTTGTGGTCTTTTGAGCGAGCGAAACTCATTCCCTGGAGATCGGTTTTCCGGCTTGCCATTGTCTTTATCCCTTTCAGCTTGTTTGGAGCTGAATTAGCCACGATCATTGATACTCCAACCAGTTTGTTGCTAGTCCGTATCGCGGTACTTGTAGCATTGGTTTTTCTTTTCATTCGACCGCAACGTCTGCTTAAGGAATGTGCTGATGATCACCTCAAAAGTAATCCTTATTCATCAACTCAGCTCTGGCTGTTGACTTCCTTCTGCGGATTTTGGGCTGGGTTGATTGTTGTTGACTCTGCTATTTTTATGTTGCTCAGCTTGGTTTTAATCGGAGGAGTAAGCTTACGCCAAGCAGTGCCGATAAAAACAGGATTAATTTTTTTGTTCAGCATTGCCACGTTCCTGATCTTTTCGAGAAGTGGGAAGGTGGAATGGCAGGTTTCAATCCCTATGGTTTTTGGAAGTATTTTCGGTTCGCTTGTTGGCGCTCAACTGGCGATGAGCGAGCATGCCAACAAGTGGGTTTATCGCTCTCTGCAGGTGATTGTCGTTGTAGAAGCAATTCGCCTATTCATTTGAATTAACGGCTTTAGGCAAGCAGTCCAATTGAGAGGCGGCGAAGTATGGATCAGGCGTCAGTCCTCGCATGATGACGACCTTTGTGTAGCTGCGCCCGTTGCGACTGAGCTTGGTAACGGCACTGAGGAAGATTTCGTGCCGATCGAGAGTTGACGGGTTCATTAATACCAGCCTCTCCCAACAGTGCAGACAACGTCTTGAGTGCGTTTACGCTATTCCCCATATTTGATGACCAGGGAGCCCCCTTTGCACTGGGGATTCTCGTTGAAATTTGTTTCACTAATCTCACAGTTTTTCGCAAAAGTGGAGCAATCGATTGGTACCGCTTTGACGGGAGTAGTCCAAAAAAATATAAAGGTGGTTTCCATAGCAATAGCAGCGATAGAGAAGTAGTTTCATTTGTTTGATGTGAATAGTGGAGGTCAGCTCTCCGATGTCTTCGCCATATCTGCGCGAAACTGAATCCACGTCTCCTGATTAGGTGGCCTTTCACGCGTCTGACTCCCCTGCTTGGGTTAAGGACCAGATACATCAAAAACCCCGCACTTGGCGGGGCGTTGGGATGGTGGATTCGGTTGGCAGGTTGGGCTTTGAGCTGATGGATCAGCCTTCGAGCTTGGCGGGTTCGGCCTCGCTTTCCCTGAGTTCAGCGTCGATGATCATCACGGCCGCTGGGTTGTTTGCAGCGAACTTGACTCGACCCAGCAGATAAGCGGCCTCGTGCTCAGAAAGACGCTGATCATCAACGATTGCGTCGAGGAACACAGTGGTGCGCCGATCAATGTCCTTTTCAGCATTGCCGTAAAGCTGCAGCAACGACGCGGTGACATCAGCTTCCATGCGGAAGATATTGGCGATCACCTGCTCCACATCAGGCCATTGCTGCCGAGGAGGTTCAACGGTGTCGAGAACAGGCCTTTGGCCTCTGGAGATCAGGTAATCGACGAACTTGGCGGCATGCTCCTGCTCCTGCTTTCCCTCATCGCGGAGATGCTCGGCAAAGCCGACCAGTTCACGTTCAGCGAACCAAACAGCAGCAGCGAAATAGTCAGCAGCGGACTGATTCTCAAGGTTGAGGTGAGCCTGCATCAGATCGAGCATTGCGCCCGACATGGGTTCGGCGATGGCCCTGCCTGCAGGACCGGTAGGGACGGTGATGGGGGCTTGAGCGGTAGCTGAATTTGTCATGTCGAACCTCTTGGAGGGATGAATCAGTTCTACATCACAAAAGAGCGAAAGATAAGAGTAGAAACCGAACATTAAGTGATCAAAATATGCTTTTGAGAATCACATTCAGTAGCTGTAAATATGCTTTTGAGAATCAGTTTCAATCGATGATGTTGATTGTTCGGTTTACTGCCAGCGAAATGATGTTTTGAAGGTGATAGACCGAATGAGTTGTTTCCGAGAGTGCTGTTATGACTGAAGCCTTGCTTTTGTGCGACTGCTCACTTTGCAAGCGCAGGGTTGATGGGTCGCGATCAATCAGGGTTGGTGGGATGCATTTCTGCTCTGAGGTTTGTGCTAAGGGGCATCCCAACATGGAGCCATGTGATGGCGAGCTGGATGGCTGTCACTGCGGAACTGGAGAGTTGGCGTTGCTCTTAGCGACAACTGATTAGTTCAGCCATAGCTTGATCAGATCGGAACCGCTATCGATCAGATCGCGGCCATTGAGACGGGCAGCTTGTTGCTCTGAGGGGCGTGGTGCTGAGCCTCTAATGCCCATCAGTTGAAGCAGCAGCTGCTGTTTCTCCATCGTGACTGATGTCGAACAAGGACAGTCCACAGTTTGAACGGCACCCACCAATGAATGGTGTTGGTTGGTGAACACTCAGCAAGGCTAGATTTCCCAGTTCAGAATCGACAACCCGACTGCCCATGCCCAATGGGTTGTTATTGAGTCCCGCCCCTTGCGCGGTAGTGGTCAGCCCGTATTCAGCATCGGGTGTTGAAGCCGGTAGCCAAGAGTCTTGAGCCTGTCGTTACGGATGCGGCGTCCGTTACCGGAGGCCGGTGCGGGCCCGCCGCTCCAGTGCACCGGCTCCAGTTGTTGACGCTTGAGACTGAGGTCCACCAAATCGCGGATCCGGATTGGTTCGTCGTTCACCACATTTACAACGCCGCTCCAGGCACCATCCATGGCAGCAATCAAGGCACCGGCTGCGTCATGCACGTGTATCCAGTTGCTGAACGAGCGACCGTCTCCTGCGCGCTCCCTGCCGGCTAGCCCTTTGAGTCGATCATCCAGCTCACGCCCTGGTCCATGCAGAGCAGCGAGTCTGAGGATGCATACCCGCCTTTTGCTGTCTCCCATATCGGTGAGCAGCCGTTCGCTCTCCAGTAAGACCTCACGATGCCCATTTCCGGCTGCAGGGGCTGTCGATTCATCCACCCAGTCACCGTCTGCGTCGCCATACACCGAACAGCTGCCGGTGTAGATGATCTGGCGCAGGTGAGGCAGATCAGGCAACAGGGATCTCAGGCAACGAAAGCTGTCAATGAACGTCTGGCGGTAGCCATCAGCATTCACTTGTTGATTTCCTCTGGGAGCCAGACAGAACACAGCCGTATGGTTGCGCTGCAATGCCACCAGTAGCTGTGAAGGGTCCGTTGCGTCACAGAGCAAGAGCTGATCGGCGAGGTCTCTCAGAGCTGCATGCCTTTCGGTCACGGTGGTGGTCAAGGTCAGGGGTAGTAACGTTCGGCGCGGTTGCAGTTGACGCGCCA
The DNA here is from genome assembly GCA_003211275.1 of Synechococcus sp. AG-673-A03. Taxonomy (GTDB): domain Bacteria; phylum Cyanobacteriota; class Cyanobacteriia; order PCC-6307; family Cyanobiaceae; genus Synechococcus_C. The sequence goes on from QCTE01000058.1 coordinate 4,519, forward strand.
CGGCCTCGCCGAGGTATCCGCAACCAACGATTGTCAGCCCCATGGCTCCGTTGAGGTAAGAGCTGAACTTAGAGAGTCTGGGGGCCTGCGATGGAGATCAACATGACGGATCAATGGGAGCTGAATTGGCTTAACTTCCAGGGTTGCTGGCAGGGTCGTGGCACATGGTTTGGGCGTGATTCTGAGGATCGGCTTGATCTCGAATCACCGGTCAGGGTGATGGATCCCACGACGTACGACATCGCTTTCAGTGATCCCGACAATGGTGTTTGGGATGGATCCGGATTGTTTTTTGCACCAGGCGGTCAGGCCAGGTACGACATCAGCCGCAGCACCTATAACACCGGCGGCGGATGCTGGCAATTCCAGGGGGCTGGGGGGCAGTCCAGTCTTGCTCCGGATGTTGATCGCCGTCGTTTCGGCCACGAGATCAATCTTTTTCACGGCCGGTCCCGATCCATGTTGTTGCTGATCTGGGAGCCGATGGGAACGCGTTGGCGTCTGCAGTTGGTGGGCGTCGTTGATTTCCGTTGCCGCAAGACCTCTCTGCCCGAGCCGGAACGTCCTGCATCGACGCCTCCCGAGGCGATGCTTGCAACGCTGGAAGGTTGGTCCAGTCTGGCGGAAACGTTTCAGCCACAGCCTGGTTGCATCGGTCGGGTGAGTTCACTAAAGCCGTCGGCTTTTGTGCCAGAGCATTTCATGCGGCATGAAAGGACTGCCGCCATGCCGGCAGGTCTCATTTTTTCGGTGCCTGAGTATCTACCGGATGGTGCCTATCAGCTGGAGATCGGCTGTCTACACACTGTCGAGTTGTTTCAGCAGCTCAGCATTGTGTTTGATGCCAATGGCCATCTCACAGCTTGGGAACGTCGACGGTTCCTGGCTGGAACCAAAAAAGTCGATCCCTAAAAACTGCCGTTCACCTAGACGGCCGATCTTCCTCAGTGTGGCTCCAGGGATGACGGGGATCGTGCGCCACGACTATCTGACCGGAGAGAAGGCCGACAAGGATTCGTGGATGGGCCAGGTGATCTACTGCGGCGGCGGTGCCCTTGACCCAAGCATTCACAACCTCTTTCAGATCGCTGATGTGGACTCAGGCGTGATCCGCTGGGTCAGCTGTTCAGTTGGGCTCTGCAGATGCCAAAAGATGAGGTTGAGGCAGTGCTTAGAGGTGAAGACCCTGATGGCTTGCTAATGGAGAGCCGATCGGAATGTGAGTCAAGGATGGATGCCACACGGTTGTTCATTGATCAATGCTTGGAGCCCGCTCTGGCAATGACCATTCCAAAGACGACGGAGCTGTTCGCTTTTTATCAACTCGTCTGCAGATAAGACGAACACAAACACCGAAAATTACAGCGCACAAATAGAGAGCAAGGAGTCCTCAAGCCTGGTGAATACACAGGCTCCCCCTCTCCCTCCAGCGAGAACACCAGCCACTGTCCAAGCATCTGCCCCATCAACGCCATCTTTTGGGACCTGTTACTGGAATGGCGCTCCTGAGCAATGCAGTGCCAAGTGGGCTGGCCAGACTGCCACTGTTACGTGGACTAGTGATGGCAAGGTAACCCGATACGACTTTGCGGCTAATACCGTTTACGACTCCGTGAATGGCCGTACCTATCAAGCAACAACGAGTGATATCGCTAGCGGCTGTATCTCCACCGCAAACGGAACGACTTGTATTTATCGCTAAGTAACCACTCCGAAAATTATGTTCCTGGTTAGGGGGTGGACCCGGTCAGATGATTGGCCAGGCATCACGAGATCGCCAGAACCTTGGCTATTGGGCCTGGATCGGAGTCGACCCGAGCAGTAGCCAGTTGCAGGTCATCGTCGACAGCATCCTTTTGATCACTGTCGACAACAACATCAGAACAGCTTCGATCCGAAGGATCGACCTGCCAGAGGTGTGCTTTTTCAGCATCGCCCGCAGGGACGAGATGAGCATCACCCGAAAGGGTGAACGTTGGCCACAGGGACTGCTCATTCCTGCTGCATGGAATGAGTCTTCAGCCCATTTTTGCGAACAGCTTTTTGTGATGGTCCACAACGTCTTGGCAACCGATCACTGGCGTGAAATCCATTTCGATCCCGTACTGAGCACGCCAAGGAGCGAAGTGCTCAAAAATTTGTGCATCGCTCTCAGCCTTGAAGAGTGCGGTTACACGGCCAGCACCAGGTGCATGAACGCGAAACAACATCTCAAAGCCTGGAAACTTGTCAGCCTTGGCCATCTCACCTGAATCCCACAACTCGCAAAAGCTCTTGTAGGCAGCGAGCTGGCTTTCAATATCCGGAAACAGGCAGTCTGCGAGATACATCTGCACGATTGGTCAAAGCGAGGGAACCCACTTCGTAGCCATCACCATGTGCTCAACCTCGTCGAGTCATCACTAGCTGACAGTCCGATGCTGATGGCTGGCAGATCCAACAGATTCCGAAGACCGACTTGAAGTAATTCCCCCGAGGTGCAGAAGGGTTGTTATTTGATGGGCCGTGAACCAAGGTCATAAAAAAGCCGCCGTTTTTGCGGCGACTCAATTACAAAGGCTGGACAATCCCCATCACCCGGCCGATGCGAAAAGATTAGTCAGACTTTCAGTGAATTTTGTATCTAGGTGTACAAAGTCATATTTGGCAGGCACTGGACACCATATGCAGCGTTGACGCGAACGGCTGGCGGTAGCAAACTGGACTTCCCCATCACCCGGACCCGGCCAAGGCACTACGCCTGGTGTGGGTCTTTTTTATTGGCCTGAAAGCCCAGCATCAGGCAGGAGCTGGAGGCTCGATGCCTATTTGCACGTAATTGAGAGCTGTCAACTCGATGGATCGATCAAGCCATGGGCAATGGCTTTGACAACCAACTGCGTACGGCCTTGAGCACCGAGCTTTCCCGTGGCATTGACGACATGCGTTTTCACTGTCTCGATCGAGATGTTCAATTGGCTTCCAACGGCTTGATTGCTGAGACCCAGAGCAATCAAGGAGACAACCTCGATCTCTCGATCTGAGAGCGGCTCTACCAAAGGAGGAAGCTCGGGCCGAGGAGCTTTTGAAACCAAACGTCTGATCTCCTCGGGGTGATAGACCTGACCATGAGCAAGCGTTTGCAGAGCCTGAATGAAGTCGCCCCGGCCTGTTCCGGCGTCCAGCTGCGCTTGCGGCCGAATTTCACGCCCTCATCCATAGCCCGGCCTCTGCCTTCGTCGAGCAGTTCGGCCACGCGGCTGACGCAGTCCTCCATTGAGCGGCCAAGGAGGTCGAGCTGGGCCTCGGTGTTCTGTGTGGTGGTTGAGCAGCAAGCGTTGCCAATCAAGGTCATTTCTTCCAGCAATAAAGAAGTGCTTTGTTTGGCTGAGAAACGCAGGTGACACTGCCAGGGAATGAAGAAACTGCCCCTTTGATGTCGTGAGCTCCGTTGACTTGAACACTTCTCTGATTTGGTTTGAAGCCTTTGGCGCAATCTGAAAAGCAGATAGCTGTTCCAAAGCGAAGATTTCCATCACCTACGGCAGTAAATGATCCATGGATATTTCCGCACGTATCGAGCGCTGCACCCTTTAGGGATCTTCGCTCTCCAGTAATTGGATTAAGGGTCCAAGCCTCAACTTTTATATCTGTTGCGCATGCAGCTTGGGCCGATGGAGTGACTCCGCCGAAAACGAAGATTGTCGTGCCGATACACGCAAAAAGCCACGTCGTCTGCTCTGCCGACAGAAGGATCAAACGTAGCGGGTTGGTGGTCATGGCGAATGACAGAGCAGAAAGTGATTTCAGCTGCCCGAATTGGGCCTGTAACGCCAGGTCTAGACACTAAAAAACCCAGTCAATGACTGGGTTTTTGGAACGGAGAGGGTCGGATTCGAACCGACGGTGAACTTGCATCCACGCTGGTTTTCAAGACCAGAGCCATAAACCACTCGACCACCTCTCCTAGTTGCGTGACATCGATGACACCCGCTGGATCAGTTTAAAGGAGTCACCACGCGATGACTCCTGACTGTGGTTCAGTTGTTGGGCTTCGCCAGAGGCAAGAGGCACTTGTCTGAATCACATCCAGCCGGGCCGGCTTCGCTGATCTCGCCCATGTCGTAACGCTGCAGTGCTTCAAAGAAATCAGCACTCACACGCCGCTGAATGACGTCAGATTGCATCTGCTCATAGGTCGCGAGATCGATTGGTTCGAATGGCAGGCGCGGGAAGGTGGCGTTGGCATCGAACCGGGCCAGCAAGGCAGCTGAGATGTAGCCCTCACCCCGATCGATGGTGCCGTGCAGAGCATCGACAAGATCGTCGATTTCATGCTCACGGAATTCGATCGTCGCTGATGTGTTGTGAGCTGTGTAATGGCTCTGCACCTGCATGTAGAAATCAAACTGGGCCATAGCAGAGAAGGAGTTGATATCCACCGCATCAGCTCCTGGCAAGTTCGCCCAACTCACTTCGGTCGGAATTTCCACCAACCATTCCGTGCAACGGGGATCAAACGGATCATCGAGCAAGCGACCCTGCTCGTCTTTGTCGGACTGGGATGGCACCACGGTGTAGCCGTAGTCCATGCAGGCCATCGCCACAGGATCGTTTTTGCCAAAGGTGATGCGACGGATGAAACGCTGCGCTTTGGGAGGGTGCCAACCGGGAGCAGCACCGGTGAGCAGACTCTTTGTCCCGGCAGGTTGAACCGTGGTGCAGCGATTGGGACGACGCAGTCCGTGACGGTCGCAGTAGTCCCAAACCGCTTCATTCACGGTTGTCTTCCAGCGGCTGAGATACTCCGCCTCCTGGCGCTTGAATTCGCGGCCTTCTTCGGTGTCTTGACGACCGGCTTCCCACCATTTCAGCCAAGGAGTTCCGAAGGCGTGCACAAAGAAATCGAACAGGCCTGTGAAGCTCACGCCGACGATGGGATCCCAAGCACGGCTTTGGCGGTAGCGCTCCACTTCAAATTCATGGTTCAGAAGGCAGGCCACCGACAAGGCACCGGCTCTGAAGGCGTCTCGCTGCCCCTCATCATCGCTTGGGTCGATCTGGTTGAGATGAACTTCAGCGAGGTTGCAGTGGAAGTCAGCCCCGAGAATCTCACCACAAGGATTGAGCCCATAGCGACCGAGTCGATGTTCGAGTTCGTCAGCAGCGATCGGTCCGTGATTCAGATTCAGCCATCGACCGGCCTCTTCTTTGCCTTGATCGCAATAGATGTCGATGAACTCCCGACGCAGTTCAGGGGTGGAGAGCAGATCGGCGTTGGAGCGAGCAATCGCTTCAGGTGCGAACTGGATCGCTCCTTCACCGCTTTGGAACTGTCGGGTGACCGCCTCTAGCAGCACCTCACGACTGGGACGGGTGTGATACACCCGGGTGTGATTGGCCATGCGCAAGGCGTCACGCTCGGGATCAATCCGCCAGTTGCCATCAGCATCCTGCTGCCAGAGGTTGTCTTTGGCTCCCGCTGCGCTGGTGTCGTTGGAAGCGAACTGACGCATCCCTGCGCTGCGTCTGATGTTGCCGGCCACGATGGTGACGGCAGCTTCATCAATCAGCAAGCAGCATTCGATGGATGTCAGTCTTCGTCCAACGGCTTTGCCTAGAAGACGAGCCACACGTCCGTAGAGATCCTTCAGCTTGACCGGGTTGGCCATACCACCAAACCCTTTGAGAGTTTCGCCGACAGGGCGAACATCGGAGAGGTCCACATCAACCTTCACCGTGCGCCCTGCAAAACGCTCGTCGCTGCTGAGGTTGAGCAGCAACTGATAACTATCGACCCAACCGCGACGGGTATCGCCCACGCGGATTGAAACGCTGTCGCCATCGATGGTGAAGCTGGTGGAGTCCTGACGCTCATCAG
>QCTE01000059.1 GCA_003211275.1 Synechococcus sp. AG-673-A03
CCTCGCAGTTCCGCCAGAAACTGATGCGTGCACCCACCCCGGATCAGGCACTGACACTGCTTCAACAGCAGCAGGAGCAGTTGGCTTGAACTGGCTGCCACTGATGCTGCTGGTGTGGCCCCTTTGGTTGAGGAAACAGCCTGAGCAGCAGAGCCCCATCTGGAAGCGACGCAGCCTGATTGTGCTGATCAGCCTGCTGACAGCCAGGTATCTGCACTGGCGAATCACCAGCAGCCTCAATCTGAGCACGCACCTGAGCACAGGACTGAGCCTGTTGTTGTTGGTAGCGGAAGCCTGGCTGCTGCTGTCGGGCTTGTTGCCTCTGTGGCTGGCCTGGCGTCGCTTCCCCGACCGTCGAAGCACAATCGACCAACTGAAAAAACAATGGCAGAACAGCGCCTGGCGGCCGATGGTCGACATTCTCGTGCCCACCTACGGCGAACCCCTTGAGGTACTGGAACGCAGCCTGATCGCTTGTTGTCACCAGAACTATCGGAACCGTTGCGTGTGGGTGCTGGATGACAGCGGTCGTGAGGAGGTGAAAGAACTGGCCCTTCGGCACGGGTGCCATTACCGCCATCGACCGGCTCGAACCCACGCCAAAGCCGGCAATCTCAATGACGGCCTCCAGCACTGCAGCGGAGAGCTGCTGGCGGTATTCGACGCTGATTTCATTCCGCAGAGAGACTTTCTCGAGTGCTGCATCGGCTTTCTCCGAGACCCATCGGTTGGGCTGCTTCAGACCCCACAGACCTTCATCAATGCCGATCCAGTGATGCGGAACCTGGGCATGGAGCGTTGGTTATTGCCCGACGAAGAGAGCTTCTATCGATGGATCGAACCCGTTCGCGATGGCTGGGGAGCAGTGGTTTGCGCCGGCACTGCTTTTCTGGCTCGACGCAGCGCCATTGATTCAGTCGGAGGATTCAAAGAGCAGGCGATCTCCGAGGATTTCGTGACGGGACTACGGCTACGGCGCAAGGGCTGGAAACTGCTTTATCTCCAACAGAAGCTCAGTGCAGGCCTGGCAGCGGAAACCATGGCCGACTTTGTGCGTCAGCGCCAGCGCTGGGCCAATGGAACGCTGCAAAGCCTGCGACTGCGCGATGGACCACTGGGCCCAGGCGAGCTTCGTTTCGGGGAACGAATGGCCTACCTCGAAGGCGTTGTGCACTGGTTCAACAACATGCCCCGGCTGGTGCTGATGCTGATGCCACTCAGCTACGGCCTGCTTGGCACTGTTCCCATTCTGATCAGCAGCAGTGAAGCTCTCCAGCTGCTGTTGCCTCTCTGGGCCACACTTCTGCTCAGCATCGGCTGGATCAACCGCGGCTCACGCACAGCTTTGTTGAGTGAACTCACCGGCTGGGTGCTGACGGTGCCGCTGACGCTGACGGTGTTCACCAATTTGATGGGACACATCGGTGGTTTTCGTGTGACACCAAAACACCAGAAACGCAATCGGGGCAGCTTCAGCCTCGTTCTGGTGATCCCCCTGCTGGCACTGCTGCTGCTGAACCTCGTCAACCTGTTTGGACTGGTGACGACAACTTCACTGGACAGCGAGATCCTCGACTCACGGCCGCTTGGCCTGACCTGGGCGATGATCAATCTGCTCAGCCTCTGGATTGCACTGCGCGCCTGCTGGGATCCACCTGCACGCGACCCGGCCCCATGGCAGGCCGCTTGCTTGCCAGCAGAGCTGGAAGACAGCGACGGTCAGCGGCGAACCTGTCGAATCACGGCGCTGAGCGAAAGCGGCGTAGAGCTGGAGTTGGCCACTTCAATGCCAGCACAACTGAAGATCAAACGGCTTCGCTGGACAGACGACGTGTCGCCCCTGACCGTGGCTTGGGAAAGCACTCACGGCAATCGACTGGCGCTTCGCTGGCAGGAACTCAACGACCAGACTCGACAAGAGCTCATCCTCTGGCTGTTCTGCCGGCCAGGCTGCTGGCCGGATCGTCAGGCACCGCCGGAGTGGCGAGCATTGGTTGCCCTGATCAGTCGTCTGATCATCCTGCCGTCACGACGCCCGTTCCACCGCTGCCTGATGCCACAGACCCCGCCGCAGTGACACTCAGCCAAGCCAGAGATCACGGGTCCCCGTGATGGCCTGAGTGGCCAGCAAAAGGGCCACAAGAAGATTGACCGACACATGCAGACGGCGCATCCACAGGCGCGCGGCGATCTCTCTCTGACAGGCCATGGTCAGCAGCAGAAAAGCGAGCAGCAACAGTCCGCCCCAGGTGTGCGACTGCCAGACGGCAGCAGCAGCCAGTGCACGCTCACTCACCAGCAAAGGCTGGATCGTGATCAGCAGCAGAAACAGCCAACAGCTCCAGGAGAACAGCAGCCTCAGGGCCAGTCGTCGGGTGCGTAGCAGGGCCAGAAACGACAACACAACGCCGCTCGCCTGAAGGATGACCACTGCCCAGCTGCTGAAGCCGGCGCCGGCGGCAGCCAAGTCGTGACTCAAAGCAAACAGCACAGCCAGGAGCAGACCAGCCGTCGCCCAACGGCCGTGATCAACATGTTCAACAGGCACTGTTGGAGCGATGGGGTTGATCTCCAGACGGCGCTCCCTGGCCAGAATTCCAAGGCGGATCGTGGCGCCGATCACCGGATACACAAACAGAATGATCAGCACCGGATGCACCAGCGCAAGCCATTGCAGGGGTGTCAACGGTTGCGTAGCGGCGATCAAGGCAACACCTCAGGCCATTGCTGACGGATCAGCAGCATTGAGAAGTAAGGCCTCACATCGTCGGGCACCGCCTGAGCCAATGCCACCCACTGATCCGGCCAACCAACCCGTTGCGCAAAAAGGGCACGATCAAGCAGCTGTTCCTGCTCCAGTACTGCTCTCACCCAAGACCAACGCTGGCCCAGCTTGATCAAACCCAGCACCGTGGAGGTCTTGCGAGCACTCTGCAGCAAGGCGATCAACTCGGCATTCGTTTCAGGACAGGGACGAATAAGCAAGCCCTCCTGCTGAAACGCCAAAGGGAAATCGAAAGAGTCTTTGGCCGCTGCCGCCGCCGCGGCACTCACCGACGTGATGCCTGGAATCAAGGCGAATGGCACATCAGGGTGATGGCGCCGCAGAGCCAGTTGCACGTAGCTCCCGGTCGCGAACAGCGAGACGTCCCCTTCGCAGAGCAACACCACCCGTCTGCCGGCTCTGACCTCTGCAGCCAACACATCAGCCGCCTGCCTCCAGGCTGAGATTCGTGGCTGAGAGTCAGTCACCATGGGGAACAACAGAGGCAGACAACGCTGATCAGACCGAATCCAGCGGGATGCAATCGCCAGGGCCATGCCCTCAGCCCCCTCATGCGCGATGGGATGGGCAACAACATCAGCAGCCTCCAAAGCTCGAACTGCAGCCACGGTGAGCAGCTCAGGATCCCCGGGACCGACTCCCACCAGCACCAGCTGATCTGGGCAACACTCGGACGTGATGGACAACGGCAATGCAAGTCAACCAGCCATCCAGCATGCTGAACAGGGTGGAAGGAGCCTTGATGCATGGCTTCAGGATTGCTTGAGGCCCATGAGCGAACTGACGCTGTTTTCGGCACGATCCAACACCATCCTGCTCAAAACCCAGGAAGGCAGGCGGATCCAGGATGTGCTGAAGCAACGGGGCATTGGATTCGAACGCTGGCCAGCGCACCATCGGCCTGAGGGCAACGCCTCACCCGCGCAGATTCTGGAGAGCTACAAAAGCGAAATCGAACGAACGCAGGCTCGGGGGCATTACCCAAGCGTTGATGCCATCAGGGTGCTTCCTGATCATCCGGATCGCGTTTCTCTGCGCCGCAAGTTTCTGAAAGAGCACGTCCACGCAGAGGACGAAGTGCGGTTCTTTGTGGAAGGTTGCGGTCTGTTCTGCCTGCACATCGGCGATGAAGTTGTGCAGGTGCTCTGTGAAACAGACGACTGGATCAGCGTTCCTGCCGGAACACCTCACTGGTTTGACATGGGCGAAACGCCCTATTTCTGCACGCTGAGGTTTTTCAATAACCCCAATGGCTGGGTCGCTGAATTCACCGGAGACTCAATCGCCGAGCGCTACCCCCGACTCCATCCGTCTTAGACACTCAGGCCGCCAGCAATAAACGCGCGTCAACAGCAGATTTCAACGAAGCGATCCGGCTGATGGGCAGCTCGGCAGCCAATGTCTGATCATCCAGCAGCATCGCTGCCTCCAGGTCGGCACAACGCCCGATCAGATCACGGACAAGGGGATTGGACTTGAGTCCATCCCATTGTTCGTCGGTGGTGCCATTACGCAAAGCTTGCAGCGAATCAGCAACAGCGATCACAGGGTCAGGCATCGACATCGCAAATTAGCTGGGTCAATCCTAGAAGTGACCCAGGGCCCATAGCGCGTCTCTTCAGACTTCTTTTGGACTCTGGTTACGAACTTCTCACAACTGGCGCTGGCTCCACTCTCGACCACCTGACAAGCCTCGCCTCCATCAGGCGTCAACTCCCACTGAATGCATGCGCACAGCCTCCGGCGCAGACAGTTCCCCGCGCAGCGCATCCACCTCAGCCGCGGCCAGTTCCTTGAGCCGAAGCACGATCTCATCCCTTGGATAACGGTCGGCAGACAGCACCCAGTAGAGACCGAAATGGCGGGCTTCGCTCTTCAGCAGGTCGCCGTAGAGCAAGCGCAGGTCTGGATCAGGACTGTGCTCAGCTAGTAGTGCCATGCGCTCGTGGCTCCTGGCCTCGATCAGCCCGGCAACCAGAAAAGAATCGAGCATGCGCTTGGGCTCTGCCCGGCGCACCTGCTTGGCCAGCCATGCCCCATAACCAGGAGAGCGCAGGGGCTCCAGATAGCGCCCCCGGTCCTTGAGCAGCTTCAACACCCGTTCAAAGTGTTCGAGCTCTTCCCGCGCCAGCGGGCTGAGAGCCTCGCCCAGGCCTGGTTCGCACAAATAACGGAACATCAGCTGCACTGCCGCCCCAGCCGCTTTGCGTTCGCAATGGGCATGGTCGATCAGCACCTCCATGGGCCTGGCGATGGCCTGCTCAACCCAGCGACGACTGGTGGGCGCTGCAAGCCAGCGGATGCTCGTCACCGACGAGGTGATGGTCATACGGCAGCTTTGCGCAGGTGATTCAGCAGGCCATCGAAGGCCAGGCCATAGCTGAAAGGCCCGAAACCACTCACCACACCAACCGCACGATCAGCCAGAAATGAGTGATGGCGAAAGGTCTCACGGGCATGCGTGTTGCTGAGATGAAGCTCCACGTAGGGAATCGCCACTCCCAGCAAAGCGTCACGCAAAGCGATCGACGTATGGGTATAAGCGCCTGCATTCACAAGAATCCCGTTCACCTCACCCATGGCCTGATGGACGCGCTCCACCAGCGCACCTTCGAAATTGCTTTGAAAACAGTCCAACTGCACGCCTGCTGCCGACGCACGCTGATTTAAATCTTGCTCAATCTGCTCGAGCGTCTGTCGTCCATAAAGACCAGGCTCTCGTTGCCCCAGCAGATTGAGATTGGGGCCGTTCAGGAGCAGCAGGCGCATGGCCTTACGAGAATTCCTTTGAAACTCGATCGTATCGAGAACCAACGAGAGGCACAGATCGCCGAAAGGATCGCCAGGTCGACTGGTAAGTTCTTCGGGTGGTTCGGGTCGGTGCCCGAGTGGTTAATGGGGGCGGACTGTAAATCCGCTGGCTCTGCCTACGTTGGTTCAAATCCAACCCGGCCCATCCACCACAAGCCCTTGTAGCTCAGCGGTAGAGCACTCCCTTGGTAAGGGAGAGGTCTCGAGTTCAAGTCTCGACAAGGGCTTCACTCAACACCCAGGCACCGGGTGTTGATTCCAGGGGAATTCAGGAATGGATTGCCTCTGAGGACGTCTTCTCAAGGTCTGAGTGACCTCAGCTCCAGAGCGCTGGCGGCAAGCTCGCGGTTGATGGGTTGAAACGTGCCCAAGAGCAACCTGCCTTGGCGATGCGACCTCAACATCGAGTGGCGACAGCCGACAAGTGCCGCTAGCACTAAAAAAAGTCTCGGCTATGGCAGCAACGCCCCTCCTTCTTGCACTGGATCAGGGCACCAGCAGCTCACGCGCCGCTCTCTTTGACCCGCGTGGATTGCCTGTTGCCAGTGCCAGCGCTCCCTTAGCCATCAGCTACCCAGCTGACGGATGGGTGGAACAGAACCCCAAGGACATCTGGGATAGCCAGCGCATGGCGATGGAGCGATTGGAGAAGGCCATCAGCCCAGAACAGAGGGGCGCTGTGGTGGCCTGCGGAGTCACCAATCAGAGGGAAACAACAATCCTGTGGCAACGCAGCGATGGGCAGCCCTGCGGCGCCGCCTTGGTCTGGCAGGACGGCCGCACCTCCGACATCTGTCAACAGTGGAAAGAGGAAGGCCTGGAGCAGGAATGGCGAACTCGCACCGGCCTGCTCCTCGATCCCTACTTCAGCGCCAGCAAGATTCGCTGGCTGATGCGGCATGAAGCGAGCGCGTCCAGCGCTGCCGCGAATGATGATCTCTGCTTCGGCACGGTGGAGAGCTGGTTGCTGTGGCACCTCAGCGGACAAAAGCGACACTGCTCCGACATGAGCAATGCCAGCCGCACCCTGCTGATGGACCTGAAACAACGTGAGTGGGTGGATGCGTTCTGCGAGCAGGCCGGGCTGCCGTTGAGTGCATTGCCGGAGCTGGTGCCCTGTCGTGGCGACTTTGGAACCATCGCATCAGGACTCCCCTTTGCAGGAGTGCCGATCCATGCCCTGCTAGGCGACCAACAAGCTGCCACACTCGGCCAGTTGTGCCTTCAACCAGGCGAAGCCAAATGCACCTACGGCACAGGTGCATTTCTGGTGGTGAATACAGGCAGCAGCATTCAACGCAGTGATGCTGGGTTGCTGAGCACTCTCGGCTGGACCGACGACCAGGGGCAGCCCACCTACTGCCTGGAGGGCAGCTTGTTCAACGCCGGCACGGTGGTGCAATGGCTGCGGGATGGACTGGGAATCATCGAGACAGCGGAAGAGATCAACCAGCTGGCCCTCAGCGTTGCCGATGCAGGTGGGGTCATGCTGGTTCCCGCCTTCACAGGCTGGGGAACACCGCATTGGGATCCTGGCGCTAGGGGGCTTTTGATCGGATTGACCCGCGACACTGGTCGCGGCCAGATCGCCCGTGCCGCGCTTGATGGCATCGCACTCTCGGTGGCAGGGCTGGTGCAGCTGGCAGAGCAGTCGATCGGCCATGGACTCGGGGAGCTAGCCGTGGATGGTGGTGCGGCCGCATCAGATCCACTGCTGCAGGCCCAGGCCGACAGCACGGGGCTGAGAGTGCGACGTCCGGCTTATCTGCAAAGCACCGCCCGTGGGGTCGCACTGTTGGCAGGAGTTCAGGCAGAACTGATTAACAACCTGCAGGATCTGGAATCCCTTCGGGGTGAGCAGGCCGACGTGTTTGAACCCTCGCTCAGTGCTGAACAACGCCAGCAATGGATGAAGCAGTGGAGCGACGCTATCTCAAGGAGCCTGCGCTGGCATGACTGACAACTGCTTCGACCTTCTGGTGATTGGCGGCGGGGCCAGTGGAGCCTGCGTGGCCTACGAAGCGGTCTGCCGTGGACTCAAGGTGGCCCTGCTCGAAGGCCATGACATTGGTGGCGGCACAAGTTCGCGCAGCACCAAGCTCTTGCATGGAGGTGTTCGCTATCTCGAACTGGCGTTCAAAACCGCGGACACCGCTCAGCTTCGACTGGTGAGAGAAGCGTTGCTGGAACGCGGCCATTGGCTGAAACAGGCGCCGTTTCTTGCCCATCGCCTTGAACTGGCTCTGCCCACAGGTGGGCTGATCGGCCAGCTGTATTACCGCCTTGGGCTCGGCATGTACGACGCCCTCTCAGGCCGTTCAGGGATTGGCAGCAGCCGCCTGCTGTCACGGGCGCTCTTACACGAAGCGTTGCCCGAGCTGCGCAGCGATGTCAGCGGGGGGGTTGCCTATAGCGATGGGCAGTTTGACGATGCCAGGCTGAACCTGTTGATGGCACTCAGCGCCGAGCAACACGGGGCGGTCGTGCGCACGCGCACACCTGTGGTGGAGCTGGAGAAAGACAGCAACGGCAAGCTATGCGCAGCCATCAGTGAAAACGCCGATGGCCACAGAGAGCGCTGGCAAGCACGCGTGGTGGTCAACGCCACCGGCATTCATGCCGATGCGCTGAGGCGCATGGCCGAACCCGAGTGCCAGGAACGCATGCTGACCAGTCGCGGAGTGCATCTGGTGCTGAAGCAGCGTCTCTGTCCGCAACGCATCGGCCTGCTGCTGCCCTCCACCGATGACGGCCGGGTGCTGTTCATGCTGCCCTTCTTCGGGAGCACATTGGTCGGAACCACCGACACGCCCTGCAGCCAGCCGCAGGCAGCTGTGCCATCCGATCAGGAGCAGAGCTATCTCCTCGACTACGTGAAGCGATGGTTCCCAGGCCTCAACAGCATTGACATCGGCAGTTGCTGGGCTGGAGGAAGACCCCTGCTCAAGCCTGCCGATGACGACGTGAACAGCAGTCGTGTTGTTCGCGAGCACGAGGTCGAGACGCTGCCAAGTGGGTTGGTGAGCGTGATGGGAGGCAAATGGACCACCTGCCGTCCGATGGCTCTCGACACCCTCACAGCCGTTGCGAAGCAATTGGGACAGTCACTGCCACCGGCCAAGGAACTACCCCTCATCGGCTCAGACAGCGATCCCCTGCAAACCCCAAACCGTCTGATTACACAACGCTCCACCCTCCAGGATCTGTTGCCGAAATCGCCGCAGCAAGCGGAACAGATCGAGCATCTGGAAAGCAGTCATGGCCTCAATGCGGAAGCCCTGGTCAACAGCTGGTCAACAGCAGAGCGTGAACCTCTCAGCCCGGTGATGCCCATCTGCAGCGGAGAGCTGCGGCATACCATCGAGACCGAAAAGGCGAGAAGCATCACAGACGTGCTGGCCCGGCGGACGCGGCTGGCCATGGTTGACCGCGACGAAGCGCAACGGTTGGCTCCTGTGGTGAATCAAATGCTTGAGCAGTGCGGCCATGGCAACAGCGCACCTCTGGAACTGAGTCACTGATCAGATGTCACTGCTCAGATTTCACTGCTCA
>QCTE01000060.1 GCA_003211275.1 Synechococcus sp. AG-673-A03
CAAGAGGAAATGCTTGCACTACGTGCTGCTTATAACCAACAGCGCAATCAGCAGGGTGTGAAGTCTGAGGATTTGTTTGGTAAAAAAGGAACTATTTCTCCAGAACAGAATAATATGGGGGTTGCGGTTGGTATTGGTGGTCTCCCGAAAGAAGGAGCCGTTTACCTCTTCTATACGCCGTCTTCAGAGGAGGCACAAACCCTCACTCTGAAAGATGTGCCTAATGGAAGCAATGCGTTTTGGTCTCTCACTGTTTACGACAAGGATGGCTTCCCAGTTGGTGAAAATTACAACATCAACAGTGCCTTCGCGAAATTCAATGATCAAGGCGATGTTGTTTTGAGTTTTGGTGGTGATTCCAGTCAGGATAATTATCTAGGCATCTATCCCGGATGGAATGCAACTCTACGAATTTACAATCCCAAGCCAGCTTATTTTGACGGTTCATGGTCGCGGCCTGAACTTCAGCTCAAGTGAGTGTTGGTTGAGACGACGAAAGAATCAGGGTTGTTCTGTTGTTAGCTCAGAATATTGTGAGATTTTCAATCCACTGCTCAGGTGCGTTGGGTCAAGAATGACTTAGGTGATTAAAGACAAAAAAAGAGGCTGGTTGCTCCAGCCTCGAATGGATTTTGTTGGAGTGTGATCCCTAAAAGCAATGATCAGTGAGATCAGCTTCTAGTCCTCAATGATTCAGCTGAAGAAGCTGAGAAGTCCAGAGAAATCGATCCCTTTGGTGGATTCGTTGAATCCCCAGACCTGCTGGATGATTCCTTTGCCGGTGGCCGCTTCCACTGCAAGACCAATGATCAAGCCCAACATGGCAGCGCGACCATTGAGCTTTTCACTGAAAACCTTTTGTGGATCAGGGGTGTTGGAGGTTGAAGAGGTCATTGCGGAAGAGCTGTTCGGCATATATTAACGAAGGTAACGAAGTGTTGACGACCGCTCCCTGTCGCTTCCTCTGCAGCATTTGATGCCTCGCAGCCTGAACGCATGCGCTGACCCCAGCGTCCATTGCTCCCTGGGATGGAATCAAGCCAGTTGATGTCGTCGCGTGATGGAAAGCACAAACAGGAGCTGACATGCCTGCTGATCGTGGTTATCACGCCAGTGTTGCGAAACAACTTTGACTGTGATCTGTACGGCTTCGGCCCAGTCAATCGGCACAGAAATTGCAGACGGAAAGCGCCTGCCCTATCGAGCACCAGCTTGTTCTTTGCGGGCCCTTGACTACGACGAGTCGCAAATGAAAGAAAGCGACGACATCAGACGTGAACAACAGTCGGAGTTGATCTACGACTGTTAATCAAGCCAATTCATAACGCGCACCTGCTTAGAGCAGCCACCATCCCAGGAGCAAGCCGATGATCAGGCCTTTGAGCCAAACCAGTGCTGCCATCTGATAGTTGCTCAGGCCAAGCTTTTTCTGAATCCAGTTAAAAGCTTGCTCATCTGCGAAGAAGACGGCACGAATAGGACGGACAATCCATTCCATGGAGAGACTCTCGTTCGTCCCATCGTCATTGCTGGCATCAAGGTGCGGCAAGTGATGGTCGTGAGCCGTTACGCCCCAGCTGATTGTGAAGGCGCAGTGGATCGCTGATCCCGAGGGTGCAGCTTTCCCGAAGAAGCTGGCCCACCTTTTGCTGACAACGGCAAAGCCAAGGTGAAGGGTCGCTCGTGTTCAAAACTCACGAGGAGCGTCTACGAATCGCCCGTTTGGGGGATGACCAGACACGGCATCAGGCTGAAGCTGGATCCAGTCAGAACGATCCAAATCATGTGCTGCAACAATCCCAATGCTGACCATCACAAGAACGATCAGCCCTCCAAGCAAAAGTCCTGAACCCAAGGGCTGCGCTGCGTTAGGCCTCGTCGGAGACGATCTCTGAGCTGTGTCCGTTCGTTCCAGGTTGTCTTGCTTGAATCGTTTCTGCCAGTTGTTTCAGCTGATCTGAGCTGCTTGAACAGAATTGCCCGCCTTCCTTGTCCAGCTCTTCGCAGCAACGCTGGAGGATGGAATGATCGCGTTGATTCAGGGCATCAAGCGATTCAAGGATGAGGGCGAGATGGCGGCTGGTTTCTCGGCAACGATGACTGCTAAGAGCCAGGAGTTCAACGATTAACTCGCTGTCGTAGACCGCCGCTTGCAGCAGGTCATCTGCTTTGATTTCCAGCAGCTCAGCAGGGCCACTGCTGACCGTGACGGTGGCGCTGTGCGTTTGGTCGCCCATCAAGGCCATCTCGCCTGCCATTTCGCCAGCACCAACCGTTGCAATCAGTCGAGGTTGTCCCCCGGCTTCCGTTCGCTGAACGCTCAGTTCTCCGGCCTGCACCACCAAGACACGTTCAGCGAGAGCGCCCTGCTGCATGACGACGTCGCCAACAGATGGCCGAAGCGTCCGGTGATTGATTGCAGACAGATGGGTGCTCACCAACATCGGTAAACGAACGCGCACCTTGCGGAGCGGTTTGGTTTTGCGCTCATCCACCGACTGGTAGCCGTTGAAGGCATGTTGACCCGCTCAGCAGAAAGAGGCAGCACACCCTCGCGGAGCGTCACAACGTCGTGCAACGGTCCTGATCGGGCAGGTTTTGATCCCGATCTCTGCGTGGCACTGTTGTTGGCTGCTGAAACAACAGCACTAGTTCTGGTGTGTTTGAGGCTTATTCCTGTGCTTTCTCCAGATATGGTGGTTTCAGCTCACTAGCAGCCGGCTATTGAGAACCGTTTTTGCATTTACAAACTCAAGCGCCAGCGCTGAGCACTCGCTAGACATCGAGTCCGCTGAACAATCAACTGATGACGGACGGTTGGCTCAAGGATCCACAAAAGTCTTGGGCGGTGAGGTTTCACAGGGAGCCGCAGAGTGGCCATCAAGATGTTCGTGTTCTCGTTGATCACGGCAGGAAGTTGTCTCGGGATCAGCCTGCACTCTTGAAGTCTCGTCGCAATATGCGCTACGAGGATGCGATCTCGTTGTACAAGGAGCTGCAGCACATCGGCTGGACTCATTGTGAAGCCGTTTGGTAATCACTTCTATTAAGTGAGTGATGCCAAGACTGTCGTTCCGTCCTAGCTATTCCTAGGCTGAACTCACTCTAGATCGAGTTTTTGAACCGTTGCGTAGTCAAGTGATTGCGTCGATCTTTTGAGGTATTTGGTGATCTTCCAGTTAAGGACGCTGGCCGCAATATTGAAGTCTTTTTTATATTTATGGCATTTGCATTTTACAATTAAGTGCCCCATCTGAGTACCACTGTTGATTGTTTCAAAATCAATCGCTTCGATATCTCCTATTTTTTCATTTTTTTGTATTTTGCTGAAATTCAGTAAGTAGTCCAGTCCTGAATTTGCCATCTCAAATTGTCAATTCCATGAAGCCTAATCTCGATTTTGTCTTGCCGCGCAGAGCTCTCTGAATTGATGATTCACGAGGTCGACTTTTAATCAAGCACTTCGATCTCCACGGCTGTCTTGCCGTCGTCGTCAACGTCGAGTGCAGTGGCTGAGCCATGAGCAAGGTCAATCACTGTGCCTTGCTTGAACGGTTTGCGGTCATTAATGACAACCGTCACGCTTTTGTTGTTATCGAGGCGCGTGACTTTGACTTTGGTTCCCATCGGCAGGCTGCTGTGGGCCGCGGTCATCGTTCCTTCTTTGAGAATCTCACCGCTTGCGGTCTTGTTGCCGTAGTGCCCAGGTCCATACCAGGAGGCCTGGCCCTGCACGGCCTGGGATGTTGGCTTGTTGTCTGTTGGCGCTTTTTCTGAAGGGACGGCTTGGTCGTTGCCGGCTTTGTCCGTCACAGCTTCTTTGCCGCAGCCAATGGCGCTGAAGATCAGCAGGATGGAGGCGAGCTTGATCAGTCGTTGCATGAAACGCATCTGCAGCTGATAATCCTCCGTTGGACATAGCAAGCCCGGCCGCCTCTGTCATCGCTGCTGTTGGCAATGGCTGTGATGTTGTTGTTCCTGCTGATGCAGCCTGAAGGGTTCGCCAGAATCCTGGCAATGCACCGGTGCCGCTGAGTTGATCGCAGCTTCTCCTGAACCTTTCTCGATGCCTGGTGGGCCAATCACCGTTGTTCTCTTGCATGGCTACAGCGGGGCCCCAGCGGAGCTCTCTCTATTGGCTGAGGCGTTGCATGCCCAAGGGTTTGGTGTGGAAGCACCTTTGCTTGTCGGCCATGGAACCTGCCTTGAGGATCTGATGCCTGTGCAGCCCCACCAGTGGTTGGAGCAGATCGATGGGGTCGTTGACCGACTTCTGGGTCAGGGCCAACGCGTTGTCGTTGCTGGCTTGTCCTTAGGTTCAATCCTCGCGATTCAGGCGGCAATGCGGCGTTCGGATGTTGAAGCCGTGATTGCCTATTCGCCACCGATCGTGAGTGGCGATCCTCGAGCTCTGATTGCCCCGTTGTTGTCTCTGCTTGTGTCTTCAGTGCCGCGTCCTGCCGATGATTTTGTGGATCCGGCAACACCTGAGCGTCTTTGGAAGTACCCCCGCTGGCCCAGTCGTTGCAGCGTGCGCGTGTTGGATCTCATTGCCACCACCCGCAGGCAGTTGGGGACTCTGCATCAACCCTTGATGGTGATGGCCAGCACGCTCGACAAAGTGATCACGCGTCGTGGTGTGGAGTTGCTTCAGCAGCGGGTCGGTTCTGAACGTGTGGAGGTGCACTGGTTGGCGGGCAGTGGCCACGTGATCACCGCAGATGCTGAGTGGAAAACGGTGGCTGATCAAACTCTGATTTTTTTGAAAGGTCTTTAGGGTCAACGCACTACGAATCACACCAATGGACCAGCAGGAACGAGACAATTGGCAAAAGGTTCTCGACTCCCTAGAAGCGGCCGGCGACACCGAAAGTGCCTTCTACGTTCGTGCTCGAGCCATTTGCAGTGGTGATCCTGATCCGATGCTGACTTGGGAGGCTGGATCTTGAACATCGATCCTCTTCAGCAAGGTCTTGAGCAGTCGTTTGAAACGGAACGATGGGGGCGGCTCATTCGCGATTGCGATGACATCGAAACCCTCAGGCAAACAGCTCTGTCTTTGCTGCAACAAGTCACGCAAATGAAGGTCGCCAGCTCCTGGATGGCATCGAGAGCTTCGGAGTCTGAAAACGCCAAGCTGGAAATCTTGGCGAAACTGATCCAAGAACGATCCAAGCGTTCTCAGGAGCAGAAAGAACAGTGAACAACCTGGTTCGATTGAGCGCCCTCGCCCTGACCCTCACTCTTGGGAGTGCAGCTGCGCGAGCTGAAGACTGGTCACCGTCTCCAGAACCGCTGTCCTGGTTGCAAACCCGCCGGTCGCTCCAGGGTTCGGGCCAGTTGTCTCAGCGCACCTGGCTGTTTATGGAGGCGATGGATTCACCAAACCTGAAAGCTGGCGAGTACCTCAGTAATCCCGCGCGCACGCCAGTCGGTGTGGAATTCGATGCTGCGGTGCTGATGCAGCGACAGGGCCAGGATGCCTGGAAGGTGCGCGAATTGCGCATGCGAGCAATTTGCAATCAGCAAACGCTGCAGCGCAGCAGCCCTCAGGGGCAATGGCTTGCTTACGTCGGGCGGGAGGACACTTCGGCGAAGGTTCGTTGGATTTGCGCTTTGCCAGCTCCTGACTGAGCCCTTGCCATCTTCGATGATGACCGGTACACATGTATTGACGAACAAATGAATTGCCGGTGTCTGCTGGATCCCCCGAGCCACTAACGACTGCTCAGCAAGAGCTCTATGACTGGCTTGCCGACTACATCGGTTGCAATCATCACAGCCCTTCAATTCGTCAGATGATGCAGGCCATGGGCCTGCGTTCCCCGGCTCCCGTTCAGAGTCGGTTGCGCCATCTTCAGCAAAAAGGCTGGATCACCTGGCAGGAGGGCCAGGCGCGCACCCTTCAGTTGCTGGGAGGGATTGCTTCGGGTATCCCCGTGCTTGGGGCTGTTGCGGCAGGTGGTCTGGTTGAGACCTTTGATGACGTTCAAGATCGGTTGGATCTTGCTCCTGTTCTTGAAACCCGTGGTTTGTTTGCGCTCACGGTGAATGGTGACTCCATGGTGGATGCCCATATCGCCGACGGTGATGTGGTTCTGATGGAACCGGTCGTTGATGCTGCTCGTCTGCGCCAAGGCACGATCGTGAGTGCTTTGGTTCCGGGCAGTGGAACCACTCTGAAGCATTTTCATTGCGATGGGCTCACGGTTCGGCTGGAAGCAGCGAACCCCGCCTATGACCCGATTGAGTTGCCGGCTGATCAGGTGCAGGTGCAGGGCAAGCTCGCCGCCGTCTGGCGACAGATGTAGGCACAGATGTCACGGAGGGTTCACAGCGGGCGTTGCCGTTGTAAGCTTCGGCACGACAAAGGCAGGTTCAACAGCTTGTCTGCGTTTTTGGGGCCATAGCTCAGCTGGTAGAGCACCTGCATGGCATGCAGGGGGTCAGGAGTTCGAGTCTCCTTGGCTCCACTGGATTCTCACCAAGTGGACAAACCCCGTTGGTGTAAAACTTGGCGTAAAACAGTGACAGCAGTCATCGTTTTGCACCAAATCACCAATCAACGCCGCCTCTGATCAGCTTCTGGCAGTGCTGACGGTTTCCCTGTTTGGTTCGCCAACCTGGCGTCATGCCGAACAAGGACCGCCCACTTGTTGATCACCACGCACCAAAGAAGGGTGTCGGCTGGCTGCTGAATGATCAGCAGGGGAAGGTCTGCAGCTTCACGAATGATTCGCCCACGGCACACGCTCAATGGGTCATCGTCGAGACCAGACCGCTGCGCGGTGGTGGCCAGCCTGTCGTCAGGCGCATGCTCAGGCACAACGCGATTGAGGCATGGGAGACCATGCAGAAGTCAGGCGGTTGGAAGCGATGCCTGCCCAGGTGGTGACGGTCAGTTATTGAGAGTCTCGAACCAGTGGTCGATGTCTCCTGAAAGACAGATTGTCATGTCTGCTCCTGAAGGTGAATCTTTCACGTACCACCATTCGTCAGCGCCACTGGACGAACTTTTGGCATAAACCCATTCACTTCCTTTCCCGCGACATTTTCCGGCGACATACACCCACTTGTCGGCACCACTGCTTGAGGTTTTCAGATAGACCCATTTATCAGCACCACTACTTGAAGCCCTGACGTGCAAGCCCATGTCTACTGATTGAGCTTTAGACGTTCGTGGAATCAGCCCGTCGACTGCGAAGAACGCCGCCGCACCCAGAAGACCGCCAACAGCAGAACCGAGAACAACACGCTTAAGACCTTTCATTGATTGACTTCGTCTGAAGTCACCTTCTTCGGATGGGAGCGAAGTCACATCCCCCAAACGAGCGAAAGTGCCCTGTGACCAACCTCACAGCCCTGGTTGATGCAGGTCATCAAGTCAGCTGCTGAATCCGGAGATGGTGTGTCCATCGAGAGGGAACAACCCTCCACCGCGTTTAGATCAATGCCTCACATCATTTCCTTCGTCAAACCTCAGCCCATTGATGAGCTGACCGGCACCTTCGATGCTCAGATGGGTGAGTTGCGTTCTGACCATTTGACCTTCAAAGCTCAGCCCATTAATGAGCTGACCGGTGAAGGTCGTCCAATGAATGTCTGGACAAATGGCAGTGCCACATCCTTTGAAGACAAACACGTTGGTGACTACGACGCCAACGATGTGGGGATCCAAGAAGGTTGTGGTCAAAACGTGCCCATTGGTAGCCGCTTCCCCGGCATTGATCGTTCCATTAAGGGCATACAAGTTGTTTACTTCGAGAACATCGGCGGCACCGCTGGGCCTGGTGGTTCGACCTACATGACTGAAACCTTCGAGCCAGCCGTTGGCATGAACAGCTTCGGGGAATCACTGAACCCTGTTCTTGAAATCGGCGGCACCGCTGGTCCTGGTGGTTCGAGCTTCATGACAGGACAGTTCGAAATGCCCACTGACAACATCGGCAGCACCTCTGGTCCTGGCGGTACGAGCTTCTGAGCCACGACGTTTCAACGCAATGCCCCGCTCTCACGAGTGGGGTTTTTGTTTGCCTGCAATTACTTCTGCCCGTACAAGTCCAACCAATCCACCGCATCAGCGCCGCCGTCGATCAGCTGCCTGCATCGTTGCCGTGCTGCGTTGTTTTCAGCCTGGGTGTGCAACCGGTCATTGGATCGGAGTTGACTCCACCTGCCTTTTTCCAGGATTTCGTTTTCAGCTTCTGCCCGTGCCTTGGTCTGCCGTGGTCTTCGCTTGGCAGCCATTGCTCAGCGGACGCCACGCAATGCAGAGCGCAGCAGCAACAGCAGATCACCAACCGCAACCGTCACGGGTTCATCCGCTGAAGAGAAAGGGTTGACCCCGCTAAGCACTGCCTTGGCTCGCCCGATGCTGGCAACTAATGCAATGGCAGCCAGTTCTGGATTTTTATCAATGGCGTCTTTCAGTTCCTGCAGATCAGACGGGCTGAAATCTTCGACTTGATCGCAAAGCAAACCCCAGGCAGTGGGTTGACCCTTCACAGGTGCGGCGGTTGGATGCTGCGCGAAATCGAGCAGGTCCAACACAACAGGATCAGACATCATCTGCCCTCTTTGTTGTTGTTTTCTTGCTGTGCTGTAAGCAGTGGATACCGCTTAGCACTAGCAACCATCAGATTGAATGTATCGCTCACTCGATGAGATGCTTACGCAAGAAGATAACTAATTTTAGCTACACCAAGTTTTATCCATCTCTGCTCAACTGCGCTCAATCGTGCCAGGTATTGGAGGCTGATTTAAGGGTTTATGGTGTTGGCTGAAGAAACAAAAAGCCCCTGTGGTCGCAGGGGCGTTGAGTGATAAGTTGCATAAATCAGGGTTCCACGCTCAACAACATGAAACCAACTCACCCCCCGCAGCACTGACGCAGTCGCACAAGAAACTTGCATCGTGTACCCTTACATCTCGGTTGCTTGGTGTTGATGTTAAGGCATTGATTACAGGTAGTTGTTGAACTTCTTTGCGTTGCGCTGTTGTGCTTGCACCACCAAAGCGAACTTTAATATCAGCTGAAACTCTTGTGTCAAA
>QCTE01000061.1 GCA_003211275.1 Synechococcus sp. AG-673-A03
ACAGCGACTCCGCTACCTGAAATGCAGTCAGGACGACAAACAAAGCAGAGACTTGACGCCGAAAAAACGCTCGGGGAAGCAAAACATCCAACGCCATGCCAGCTCGCGATGCAGAAGCAACACCTTGCTCAACAGGTCCAATCGCAGGCGTCAAAGCCAGACAACGACGCAGAAGACAACGAACGAATAGCCCAAAACAGTTGGCCTCACTGCTATTCAGCAAACAACGATCCAACCCGACTCCAGAGCAGAGCCGAAAAACGCCGCAACAGATCAACCATCCAGGAGGACTGGCAAGGCAAAGCCCGCAAGCAACAAAGGCGCAAAGACTGTCAAAACACAAACCGACCACCCTGGTGACGAATGCGACCTTCGCTTGTAAAGCCGAGTCGTTCGCCGTCATCACCCAAGCAATCAATGGCGCCATACCGATATCGCCATTCGCAGTTCAATCAGCGTCATGTCCAACAAGCGCCAAGGCTCATTGATCACCCCACGGCGCATCAGAACTTCGCTCAGGCCACCAAATCAATCCATAAATTATTCGAAGCAAACGCGAAGCCATGGACGTAGCGCACGAACTGCATCGACAACAACTCATCAAGGCTTATAACAACGCAGTCAAAAGGAAAGATTGGCAAGCAGCCCGTAATTATCGAGACGAGCTCAATATTTTAATCGCCAAGAAAGTTGCTCTTTCTTGACTCACAAAGCCAATACAACCAATGAACCAAATCAAAATATCTTGTGCCTGACAGGAGCTTTTGAGAAATTTTTTGATGCATGATTCGATTGTGGACATTGAATCAATGAAGCCGAAGCAAATCTTGCAGATCGAGAACATTCAACAAGATTAATTGTAGCAAACGATCCATGCCCGTTGATTGACGCTCATCACACTTGATTGACTATCTCAGCTAATTTTTTCAACTTACTCTTTGACATTGGATTAGGGATTGATTAATTCATTTTCCAGAAAATCTGAAGCTGATCACACAAACTTGGTGGCTTCAATCGTCACCCCAGTGCGACCTGGTCCTTGAGCGAACGACTCATAGAATTCGATCACCAAGCCATGAGAACACGTGCCGGGAACCCCAGGAGATGCCCGCCAACTGAGATCCGGCGGAACTCTCAAAGGTCACGTGAGGGTTCCTGGAGACAAATCGATCTCTCATCGGGCCTTGCTCTTTGGAGCCATTGCCGAAGGCAAAACCACCATTGAAGGTCTGTTGCCTGCAGAGGATCCGATTAGTACCGCAGCCTGCCTCAGAGCGATGGGCGCAGAGATCAGTCCTGTCGCCGAAGGGGAGATCATCACCGTTCACGGCGTTGGCCTGGATGGTTTGCAGGAGCCCAGTGAAGTGCTCGACTGCGGGAATTCAGGCACCACCATGCGCCTGATGCTCGGGTTACTGGCGGGACGGGATGGCCGACATTTTGTGCTGAGCGGAGATGATTCCCTCAAGAGGAGACCGATGCAACGTGTAGGGCAACCGCTCTCGATAATGGGAGCCGACGTGCGCGGACGCGGGCAGGGCAACTTCGCCCCCTTAGCTGTGCAGGGATGCAAACTGCGCGGTGCCGTTGTCGGCACTCCCGTCGCCAGTGCACAGGTGAAGTCCGCCTTGCTGCTCGCCGCACTGACGGCAGATGGAACCAGCACGGTGATTGAGCCTGCACACTCCCGCGATCACAGCGAACGCATGCTGAAGGCCTTTGGCGCCGACCTGGATGTGGGTGGGGAAATGGGTCGCCACATCACCGTGCGCCCCGGAGCTCAGCTGCAGGGACAACATGTTGTGGTGCCAGGTGACATCAGCTCAGCAGCCTTTTGGCTGATCGCCGGCGCCCTGGTGCCTGGTGCTGATCTGACCGTTGAAAATGTGGGCCTGAATCCAACCCGCACAGGAGTGCTGGAGGTTCTGGAACAGATGGGAGCCAGGATCAAAGTGCTCAATCAGCGTGATGTGGCAGGCGAACCTGTAGGGGATCTGCGTGTCACGCACGGATCATTGAAAGCCTTCCGGTTTGGAGAGGAGATCATGCCGCGGCTGGTGGATGAGGTCCCGATCTTGAGCGTGGCGGCATGCTTCTGCGATGGCGAAAGCAAGATCACAGGAGCGGCTGAACTGAGAGTGAAAGAAACAGACCGACTGGCGGTGATGGCACGCCAACTGAAAGCCATGGGCGCGGACATTGATGAGCATCCCGACGGGCTCACCATCCGTGGGGGTCGGCCACTGAAAGCGGCAAAACTCGACAGCGAGACCGACCATCGCGTTGCCATGAGTCTGGCGGTGGCGGCCCTGATGGCCAAAGGTGATTCAACACTGGCACGCAGTGAAGCCGCAGCCGTCAGCTACCCCACCTTCTGGACCGATCTCGATCGACTGCAGCGTTGACCCATCCGCTCGGGCAACTCAGGGCGCTCCAAACAGCTGACGGAAGTCTGAGTCTTCACAGCGATCACTTTGATGAGGCGTTTCACAGCTCCGCAGGAGCCATGGAGGAAACGGAAACGAAATTTGTCCGACCCTCCGAGCTGGGACGGTTCTCGCAAACGAGCGAGCTCAGGCTGCTCGATGTCTGTTTCGGGATGGGATACAACAGCGCGGCATTGATGGCTGCACTGCCTGCAACCAGCTCAGCCTGGGTGCAGTGGTGGGGCCTGGAAGTTGACCCGCGCCCCCTTGGATGGGCACTGAATCACCAACCGTTTTGTGACCTGTGGCCCGGCGCCGTTTTGCAGAGGCTTAAACAGCTTCACAAGAGCGGCAGCTGGCGTGACAACGGGGGGCAGGGAACGATGCTTTGGGGCGATGCGCGCCAAAAGCTGAAGGCCCTGCCCAGCAGTGATCAATTGGATCTGATCCTCCTGGATGCCTTCTCTCCTGGGCGCTGCCCACAGCTCTGGAGCGAGGAATTCCTTGGCACTCTGGCCGGTCGCCTGGCACCGGGAGGACGCCTACTCACCTACTGCAGAGCCGCCGCCGTGAGAAGCAGCCTGCGGCGTGCAGGTCTGACACTTCGATCACTGCGCCCGGCAGCACAACAGCGGATCGGATGGAGCTCCGGCACCCTGGCAGTGAAACCCTATGCCTCAGACCCATTGGGGGAAGAAGGGCCTGGCTGGACTGCACTGAGTGCCATGGAAGAAGAGCATCTCAAGACCAGAGCTTCAGTGCCCTATCGAGATCCAGAGGGTGTTGATGAGGCCGAGATCATCCAGCAACGACGAGAGCTCGAACAGCAGTGCTGTGAACTGGAGAGCACCAGTGCATGGCAGCGTCGCTGGTTGATGAACAAAACTCTGCAGCAAGCTTCAGATCTCAGCTGAGTGTGATCCTGAAACGAAGAAACAGGCCTGGAATCTCCAGGCTGGAGCGACATCAAAAACCGCTTGTACAGGCTGAATCAAAATGCTCTGCTCAGACTGATTTCACTACTGAGATCAACTTTTGCCCGTATGAAAAACAAGGCCAAATATGGGATCTGGATGGTCATTTCTGTTGGTTGATGGTGGGGAGTTCAAGACATCGTCGACTTCGGGCCCATGAAGGTCCAAGCTGAATGGAGTGATGTGCACTTCTGCCATGACTTTCACCCTGTCCGGCTTCGACGCCTGGACATTTCAGATCGTCTTTTACGGCAGTCTTCTGGTTCTTGAAGCCCTGCACGACGATGAGCGCCTCAGCACAGTGCTCCAACCGATGGACTGCACCCGTCAACGGGCCCATGCCTTGATCCGTCAACCCAGTTGCACTCTGGTTGGCCGTTGAAGAGACCACGAACCGTTCTGCTGGGCTGAGATCCATTTCAGTCACAGCAATATCTCGCCTTCCAACAACTATTTGAAGTGTGATTTTTAGTCTGAGTGCTCGGAGCGGAACAGCAAAGGGTTCTCCTTAAGATCACCAAACAGCTTTTGCAACGGACCATCCACAACGTTGAAGCTCTTTCCAGAGAGCAACGGCATCTTCGTAACGCATGCTCCTGCTCGTCTTCAACAGTGGTGGCTGTCCTGCTGGCATGTCGTTGACGTGGTCAACAATGACCAAAACGTCATTAGCCGAACCACTCTGATTCGGATCGCAATGGAATCTGACTGACTGATACTTATTGGCGATGGTCAGCCAGCCTTCCATTTGACGCGGTCTCGACAAACAAAAGATACAGGCACCTGCTTGTATCGGCGGACACGTCGTCACCAAGCAGCTCCAGCAAGGGCCCATCCACGAGCAGCTCGTTGGAACCAGATGCTCATAGCGTCTTCGCATCCCATGCATGAACGACTGTTGAGCAGCGTCGGCACGTCGCCTTGCATTAGCCGTCCGTTGAGAACAACCACTCAACTAATAGAGAGAGAAAAAGGACAGATCAGGGGCAAGATTTCAAGAGAACCTCTTTAAAAATCAAGAGAAGGGGGATAGAGGGCTTTCAGCGTCCGTGGAGATACGCAATAGGGCTTCAAAACTTTCACAGGGATTCAGGAGATCACAGCCACATGCCGTTGCACAGGAATCAATCTGCATCGCGCTCCAGAAAGGATTGCCACTTGAGAACCTTGGTGTCACAAGCTTCAAGGGTGAGCTGATGGAATCTTTGAAGGCTGATGGCCCAAACATCGATTTTATTGAGTACTGACCTGTCGCAATGAGGGCGCGAGCACAAAACGGTGGATTTAGAAGAATTTTTGACCATTACCCTTACTACAAACTGCAGGAGGAAAAAACCAATATTCAAGATGGCCTGGCTGGACTTTTTTGATGCTAAGGAGGGAAGTGATTCAACCTGTTCGACTTCCTTCTTTATGATTAATAGTCAGTTGAATTTAACTGACCTATGCAAAGCACTTCTTAGCAGAGACACAACAGAGTTGTCGAACATAGAGAAAGTGAGGCTTTGTAGATGAGAGCAGGATGTGAGCAACAAGATCTGCGTTTGCCCAACAAACAATTACTAAGTGAAGAACAACGATCTAAAAGACTATAAATGATTGGGCACCTTGCTATGCCTTGCGGTTGTCAAGTCAGATCGTCGTGCTGGACAATGACCGACACTCCAGGAACCACATCTAAAAGCGATGGTCTCTGACCGTTCTGCTAGCTAGCAAAAGGCTTGCAGAATGCTTTCAATGTGTTGAGCAACAACTTAATCAAAGATCAACTAAAAGGTGCATAAATAATGATTCCTGCCGTCAGAAGTGCGCACAACGTGGGAAAAATACCAAAAAAAAGCATTGCAGCAAGCGAGAACCGCGAAGTACCATAAAACTGCTTTAGTAAAACTTGATTGACGTCGATTGATGGTATTGAGGATTACAGAGGCACCAAATTTGCTTCGCTCTAGTCAAGAGTGGTTCAGCCGCCAGTTTGATGGAGTGCTTCAAACCAATCCCTGAGCTGCTGAGGTGTCTGCACTCCCATTCGGGACAAGCCTTTTGCAAGTTGCTTGCAGTCCCGAGGGGTGAGGTAAAACAACACCGTATCGGTATCCATTAGCTCTTGAACTAGGCATTGCTGATCTTTGGTGAGAGTCATAACCCATGCCATGTCAGAGGTGAAACATCAGTGTTGGCGTGGTGGTTCAGATTGTGATCCCCTATCCGAGCCAAAGAGAGCTGAGATTTTTGGTCGGATTGGGTGATGCGGTCTTTGTCGAAGGCAGGGATGCTGAGGAGGTTGAACGACTCACTAGGACGACAGAAACCAAACTAAAACGTGCCAACATCGATCAAGGTCCAAAATAGGGAGTTGAAACAGCAAACAAAACCTATTCGAATGCTGGGGTTTGGTGATCA
This sequence comes from Synechococcus sp. AG-673-A03, assembly GCA_003211275.1. Taxonomy (GTDB): domain Bacteria; phylum Cyanobacteriota; class Cyanobacteriia; order PCC-6307; family Cyanobiaceae; genus Synechococcus_C. Next base: position 5,804 of record QCTE01000061.1, read on the forward strand.
GATTATCGGTTCTCGTGCCTCAGGAGCAGGAAAGTTGTTGTCGCGGGTGAGATGAGTACTGAATTTGGAACGTTTGCATGATCCGCTGGATGAGATGTTGGGATGGCACTGTCTAGTACACCTATTACAGCACTCGTAAGTGTTGCCACCTCAGTCAACCGGACAAAGAAACTTCAATTGATTGATTTGTAGTTCAAAACGAAATCACGAGCAATCCTCTTGGTTGGGTACTGATAGATCTGGCGCTTGCTTGGGTCATCGACACATCACCAAAACATGTTATTGACGTGTTGACAATATTGGCGATGGTTTACATGTTGACTACGGTTTAACTAGAAAATCCAATGACAGCCATTCAATTAAACTAGTGATTGAAGGAAACGCTGACGTTGTAGCTCAAGCTCCAGATCCCGCTCAATAGAGCACATCAGATCAGGTCTGGCCTTCTGATCAATCAGTCGTCAATCCCGCGTTGAGAGTCTTACATTAGCTTTCTACAATCTATTCAGTCTTAGCTCTGTTCAAGGCCAGGAAAGCGACCATGGCGACAAAAACAGAAATAATGACAAAAGGAACCACCACAAAAAGGCCTAATATTATAATATAATCTGACAATATTAAAGGCTGAAGAGCGATAACACCCTCACTCGTCCACCTTAAGAGAAATTGAAACCACAGCAAAATAGCGATAACAAAAGCGACTAAAAACGAGACAGCCTGGGTTGTCGTCAATAGCTGGTGATTTTGCTTACTGGACATCAGCCGTAAGGTATGTTCAAATTATTTCCACTGTATATCCATCAGTGGTTGACCCTTTGCATGGAGGGCTGACAATTTTTCAGCAGCTGAACAGTATCGTTGCTTGTTTGGTTTGAGTTCCTTCAGAGATGAACCAAATTCCGCAGATACTGGTTCGCTATAAATTTCCAGAGAAGACATCGTTTATGCAGCAGCCAGGAATCAGTTGAATAGACCGATTTGAAAGATCAATCTGCCTGGCGACAAAACAGGCCACGGCAGAAACGACAGCCTGACAGCATGTATTACAGGCTACTTAAGCAATGTAAGGATTATTTGGTGCGAAGAGGAAAAGCGCCTATACCTACTCCAATCAAAGGAGGTTTATGGAATTACCTAAATACACCTTTGTCAGGAAAGATGCTGGAATGCTTGAACAGTGGTGGAAAGAACGCATACAACACTTGCTTTTAAACAAGCAATTACAGGATGCTGATGCTCTTTATCGCGAGTTTGACGTTTCTCACGATGGTTATTAATCTACCAACCATCTTTCCTGCTTAACTGAAGCAGTCAGTCAGTCCGGTCACACATTAGATAATTGATCAGGAAAGTCATGCTCTTAAGTGTCAATAATGATGATATAAATTCTATCGACTCAGATCATTCCGATTAAGTCACTGTGCGCCTGAACGAGTTCAATGAAGCGAATACTCACCTCCATCGTCGTCTGTCCAAAAGGAACATGTGCTGTGTCAGTTGGTTTCGCCGGTTCTCACAGCATGTCCAGTGGAAGCTCGTCGGACACGGGGTTTGAGGATCGATGTTCCCTTCACCTAGAGTGGCAAGCTGAGAGAGGTGATTAGAGTTAATCTATGATCTTCTAGATCAAATGAATAAGATTCAGTCTTTTAGCTTGCTTGCTGTCTTGGTTCTGTCAGCTATCCCATCATTTGCCAATGAATATAAGTATCTGGAATGCAAAGGGTCTCATCAGTGGTTCGATGAAAAAAGAAACCGACAACCAACATGATATAAAGAATTCGCATAACCCTTGATGAGCCAAGCGAAAAATTTATTGTATCAACGGACCTCTATTCCTCTACAGCTTGGAATGGGCAACATTTGATAAGAATCAGATAAGGACTGAGGCTAAAAACGACAGCACAAAGGATATATTGATTATCAATCGGGATACTGGTAACTACACTCTCTCCGGCTATTTCGGAAAAGGTTATTCCAAGATTGTTTATTTCAAGGCAGAAGGCAATTGCAAGCCTAAGGATCCTGCCTAGTTTTAATTGAACAGGTAGGCAGAATCTAGAGCTTGCATCCGGTAGATTCCGCCCGTTTCGCATTGCTGTTCATGCTCGCTGTCGCTGTTCTGGCCGCAGGCAAAGGCACCCGCATGAAGAGTGCACTGCCAAAGGTGCTGCAGCCACTGGCTGGCGCCACTCTGGTGGAGCGGGTTCTGGCCAGCGCCGGCAATCTGCAGCCAGAGCGCCGAATTCTGATTGTTGGCCATCAGGCCGATCGTGTTGAACAGCAGCTGAGCCCCATCGGCGGGCTTGAATTTGTCTTGCAGGATCCTCAGAACGGCACGGGCCATGCCGTGCAACAGCTATTGACTCCATTGCAGGGTTTTGAGGGAGAGCTGCTGGTGCTGAATGGCGACGTACCGCTGCTGCGTGCCGAAACCATCGATCAGTTAGTGGCCAAACACCGGAGCAGTGGCGCCGATGTGACCCTGCTGACGGCACGACTGGACGACCCATCAGGCTATGGACGCGTTTTTGCGACTGCGGATGGCCTGGTGAGCGCCATCGTTGAGCATCGCGACTGCAATGAGGAGCAACGCTGCAACAACCTCACCAATGCAGGCATCTACTGCTTCAACTGGCGCAAGCTCGCGGCCGTGCTGCCGACGCTGAGCACTGACAACGACCAGGGCGAGTTGTACCTCACCGACACCGTTGGCATGCTCGATCGGGCCATGCATCTGGAAGTGCAGGATTCCGATGAAGTGAACGGCATCAACAACCGGCGCCAGCTGGCTCAGTGCGAGGCCCTGTTGCAGCAACGGCTGAAAGAGCACTGGATGGATGAGGGGGTCACCTTTGTGGATCCGAACAGCTGCAGCCTGAGTGAAACCTGCCAGTTCGGTCGCGATGTGGTGATCGAAGCTCAGACGCACCTGCGAGGCGCCTGCCGGATCGGCGACAACTGCCGTCTGGGACCTGGCAGCCTTCTGGAGAATGCGGTGCTTGGGGACGGTGTCACCGTGCTGCACTCGGTGATCAACAAGGCCGAGGTGGGAAGCAACACTGCAGTCGGACCGTTTGCCCACCTCCGGCCCGCTGCGGCAATTGGCGATGACTGCA
>QCTE01000062.1 GCA_003211275.1 Synechococcus sp. AG-673-A03
GACCGCGGGAGCAGCGATGAAGGCGATGATGAAGCAGACGGTGGCTGCAAGCAGACAGGGAATCATCAGCACACCGAACCAACCCACATAAATGCGGTTATTGGTGTCGGTGACCCACTGACAGAAATTTTCCCAACTGCCGCGGCGTCCGCTGCGGATTGCAGTAGCCATGAAAGGAAAGAGAACGGAGATGAATCAGCCTTCCAATCGGTCGGCAAAGATTCGTTTCAAGGCTATGGAAATGTCGACTTTTGACCCGTCATTCACATCATTCGAGTCAACTCGCAGCATTCATTCATGACGGCTTCATGAATGCTTCATGAAGAAACCTGAAGCGGTTCAAGGTGAGCCGATTGGGGTCGACCGAATCATGCGGGAGTGCAGTTGTTGCGATCCTGAATCCATTCATGGGCCTGCTGGGCAAATCCAGCGAGGTTGAGGCGCTCCTGCTCTGCAGCACGCGCCACCAGCAGCGGAGCCTGTCGCTTCAGCTCCTCCAGATCGGGCTCAGCGACGCCGGCATTCAAAGCCATCCAGTCGGCCATGGAAACACCAACCACGCGGGTGAGGTAAGCAGCACTCAACCCCTGCATGGCACCTGCGGCGATCCAGCTGGCCCCATCAAGCTTGGCGAGTCCAAGCAACGCCTGGCCGCTCAGCTCCACAACACCCTGAGCCAGGGCGGCGCTGCCCAGCTGCCGGGCAACCACCTGCAGCACCTCCGCACTCCAGGGACAGCTCCAGATCGTGGCCATCTCCTTCACCATCAGGCCATTGCCCACGGCAACAGCCAACAGATCAACTGAGGGAACCGGTGAAGCGATGACAACGCCAGCGACAATCCACTGACTGCGCTGCAGCAGTAAGCGGAATCTCTCTCTTCGCAGCGTTTCAAGATCAGCTTGCCAACGCCGATGCAGATTGCTGAGCAAACGTTGACGCGTGCCCTGTCGAACCCGTTCCGCACGCATCAGCTGTTGACGAACCGGCTGGAGCACAGCTCGCAGTTCGATCGCTTCACCGGACCAAGGAAGCAGGCACTGATGCCATCGCTCCGGCAATTGACAGCGCAAAGCCTCCAGATGGTCCTCAGCAGACCTGTCGACTGAGGATTGCAGCAGCAGCCAAACCGGACGATCCGCAGACAACTGATCCAACCAGAGCAGGTCTGCAGCACGCAGAGGCAGGGGCAGCACATGCAGCAGCACATCCAGCTCCTGCAGATCGTCAGGCCAGCTCCAGGAGGTGGAGGTCACGGGTAGGGGATTCGCCAGGCAGAGATCGAGCGAAGTCACTCCCGCCAAGGCTTGCTGCAACTGAACCGTTGCGGGCAAACCGGATCCCTCAGTGGCCACCACACCCAGACTGAGCGGCGCATCAAAACCTTCGATGCGCCGCAGCTCCTTATCCCGGGGAGCACGCAATCCCTGTAGTCCCAGCGCCACCTCAAGCTCCTCGAACTGATTGAGCACCAGCTCGCAGCGCTGGATCCAACCTTTCAGGGATGCCGGCTCAAGAAAACGGGGTTGCTTGGTGGGCCTGGACAACCACCACAGGCCTGCAACAGCAGCAACACCCAGCCCACCCCCAGGCACATGCACCACATCCGACAGCAACCACTGACCGGCTCCGATCACGCCAACAGACAGCAGCACACGCCTGATCACACCGGACGTCATGGTTCCATCACCCAGTGAAAGGGAGCGGATCAATTGGACCGGGAACTGCACTGGGATCCTCCAGATCTGGCCTTCTTAGCTCACCTCCAGTGATACAGCTAAGAACATCAGCAGCCTGCAATCGATCAACAAGTCGGCCTGCACAGGGGATGAGCAGCTGGCGTCGAACGCAGGCGATCAGTTCAAAGCTGTTGAAAACGATTCAGGTCACTGTCAGAAGAGCGGTGATGCGTCACACTTGCGCCTGACTCCAGGCCCCAGGCCATGACTGATTCCTACAGCGATTCCCGCCATCAGGGCGGACAGGGTGACAACGGCCGCGACGGCGGTCGTGGAGGCCGCGGAGGACGCGGCCAGGGCAACCGTGAGGGCGGTGGCTTCAGAATCAGACTGAGCGACAACGAAATGCGCTCCGCACGTGCTCTCCAGGAGGCCTTGAATCTCCGCTCAACCGTTGCCGTGCTCGGCTTTGCAGTGCGCACACTCGGCCAGATGCTGGAAGAGGGAAAGCTGGAGGAACTGGTGGCCGAGCAACGCGCCCAAGGCAACCAGGGCAACCAGGGCACCCGAGGAGGTGGCCGACGTGATGATGACCGTGGCGGCCGCCGTGACAACCGTGGCGATAGTGGTCGAGGATCAAGACCGGATCCCTTCGCGCGCCCTGCCAAGCCCCAGCCCCCCGCTCCGGAGCCCGAGACTGCAGAGATTGCCGAAACAGCAGAGGCTGCTGCGGAGGCCGACTCAACTCCTGAACAACCAACAGGAGACGACAGCGCAAACCAGGACAGCACGACAGAGGCCTGATTGAGATGGGGCTGCCTCGTGTTCTTTCGGGTGTCCAGCCAACGGGCGCCCTTCATCTGGGCAACTGGCTGGGAGCGATCCGCAACTGGGTTGATCTGCAGAAGGATCACGACACCTTTTTCTGTGTCGTCGACCTCCATGCCATCACGGTTCCTCACGATCCGGATCGCTTGGCTCACGACACCCTCAGCACTGCTGCGCTGTATCTGGCCTGTGGACTGGATCCCGAGCGCTCCACTGTTTTTGTGCAGAGCCAGGTGGCTGCCCACAGCGAGCTCTGCTGGCTGCTGAACTGCGTTACGCCGCTGAATTGGCTGGAACGAATGATCCAGTTCAAAGAGAAGGCGGTCAAGCAAGGCGACAACGTATCGGTGGGCTTGCTCGATTACCCCGTGCTGATGGCCGCCGACATCCTTCTATATGACGCAGACCTGGTTCCGGTCGGTGAAGACCAGAAGCAACACCTGGAACTGGCCCGCGACATCGCTCAACAGCGCATCAATGCCCGCTTCGGCAAGGCTGAGACCCCCGTACTCAAAGTTCCCAAACCAATGATCCTCAAGGAGGGTGCCAGGGTCATGAGCCTGACGGATGGCCGCAGCAAGATGAGCAAAAGCGATCCCAATGAAGGCAGTCGCATCACCCTGCTGGACCCACCGGAGCTGATTGCCAAAAAAGTTAAACGGGCCAAAACAGACCCTGAGCGAGGCCTGGAATTTGACAATCCCGACCGCCCCGAAACCGACAACCTGCTGGGGCTCTACGCCATTCTCAGCGGCAAGGGACGTGATGTCGTAGCCAAGGAGTGCGCCGAGATGGGGTGGGGGCAGTTCAAACCCCTGCTGGCGGAAGCCACGATTGCCGCTCTCGAGCCGATTCAGGAGCGCTACCGCGTCCTGATGGACGATCGTGCTGAGCTGGAGATAGTCCTGCAGAAGGGACGCGAACGGGCGAGCGCAGTCGCTGATTCCACTGTCAGTCGGACGCGGGACGCCATGGGGTTCCTCAGCGCCAGCTGATCAATCCCAAAGCAATCAAAAAGCTTCGCTAATACTTAAAGCCTGATGAGAGCATCCGACGGATCAAAGAGCACTCAGGCGATGGGTTGTACGCCACCAGGCCGGTCTCGCGAGTCCAGTGCCGAGATCCGACTGAGTTTTTCTGCCTAGGCATATCAACGCCAGCGCGTCAAGAGAGCGCATGGGGTCCTCGCCATCAAGCCATGCCATTGACGAGGGTGGCGACTCCTTTGTTCGGAGTTTTCACGGTTGCTGCATCGATTCACTCACCGGATCCAGCCCATTGCCCAGGCCGCGCCGAAGGCTCTCAGTCTTGGCGCCATCAGCTTTGGGCTGGCGCTTTGCGTGGGACAGAGCCTGCAGGCCGAGCGCTCCAGCGAACGTCATCAGCACAACCGGATGGTGACTGAGGCTCTGAAGCCGCAGCGATCGGCGAACACCACGGCCGACCACATCAGCGCGACGACCCTCTCCGGCCAACAGGCAGCGCACTACTCGATCACGCCTGAGCGTCGCGCACTGCTCAACACCATCCGCTTTGCGGAAGGCACCTGGAAGGACGGCAAGGACCAGGGCTACCGCATCCTTTATGGAGGAGGTCAGTTTCAGGACCTATCCCGCCACCCTGAACGTGTGGTCGTGAAGCGATATACCAGTGCCGCAGCAGGTGCCTATCAATTCTTGCCAACCACCTGGCAGGAAGTAGCCACCAGGCTCGACCTGCCCAGCTTCGCCCCTGAGCATCAAGACCAGGCAGCGCTGCATCTCGTCGAGAAGCGTGGCGCCCTGAAGGAGGTTGACCGCAATGGTCTCACCAAAGCTGCAATGAATCGGCTCGCCCCGGAATGGGCCTCCTTCCCGACCCATGCCGGCCAAAGCGCTTACGGACAGCCTGTGAAAAGCCACGACGAACTGGTGGCCTTCTATGTGACCAACCTGAGTCAGCTGCGCCAGGGCGCCTGATGGCGCACCATCGCTAAGTCCAGGCTGCCCTGAAAGCAGCCCAGACAGCACAAGCCCTGAGGTTCATCCAGAGGAGCGCGAGACGCGCGCCGAGAGAGCCCAAACCTCCATGACCAGTTGATGCCAAGGAGCCATCGCCTGCATCGATACAGCGACCGGCTCAGAGGAGGCCTGCAAGAGAGAACGCGTCGCTGCGATCGAACGCTTTGCGTCAGCAAGACGTTCCGCCAACTCAAGACGATCACCTGATGACAGGACACCATCAGGACATTGTTCAAGTATTGCTTGCCCCCTGGTAAACCAGTGGTCGAAATCAGCTAGCAGCGAAGCAAGAAGTGACGCGAGCAAGTCACCACCTTCAATATCAGAGGGCAAGTGAAACGTGCCTCGATCTTTTGCGAGGGTACATCCACTAATAGGATGTCTGTGGCTTGCCAGCTATGGCAGCGGCCATCGATCAGATCTCAGAACTCACGCCTCCATGCCCGTCGTCACCCTTCCAAACGGAACCACTAAAAACTTTGACGGGCCAGTCACCATTGCAGATGTCGCTGCATCCATCGGACCCGGGCTTGCCAAAGCAGCTGTCGCAGGAGTGGTCGATGGTGAATCCTTGGATATGGCCATGCCTATCGAAAAGGATGTTGATCTGCGTTTGTTAACAGCAAAAGATGCTGAAGGGATTGACATCATAAGACACTCTTTTGCTCACCTTGTAGGGCATGCAGTAAAACAGCTTTACCCGGAAGCACGGATGGCCATCGGCCCTGTTATTAAAGACGGATTTTATTACGATATTGCCTATGATAAACCCTTCACTCCGGAAGACTTAGAAGCCATAGAGCAACGAATGAAAGAGCTGATTGCAAAAGATTATGAGGTCAATGTTGAAGTCGTCAATCGCAATCAGGCAAAACAAGCGTTCGAATCCAGAGAAGAGCCCTACAAGCTGGAAATCGTTGAAGACATTCCCGACGGCGAAACAATCAAGCTCTACCACCATGAGGAATACACAGACATGTGTCGCGGTCCTCACGTCCCTAATACGAGGCACCTAAGACATTTCAAACTCATGAAAGTGTCTGGAGCTTATTGGCGAGGCGACTCCAACAATCAGATGCTTCAAAGGATCTACGGAACGGCCTGGGGCACAGAAAAAGAACTGAAATCGCACTTAAAGCAACTCGAAGAAGCTGAAAAAAGGGATCATCGACGCCTGGGCCGCCAGCTCTCACTATTTCATATTCAGGACAATGCACCTGGCATGGTGTTTTGGCATCCACCGGGGTGGGCGATCTACCAAAAGTTGCAACAATATATCCGCAGAAGACTTCGGGAGTCTGGCTACCAAGAAATCAGCACCCCACAAATTGTTGATAGAACTTTGTGGGAAAAATCAGGGCACTGGGATAAATTCAAAGAGGACATGTTTACGACATCCTCTGAAAACAGAGACTACGCGGTCAAACCAATGAATTGTCCGTGTCATGTTCAAATCTTCAACCAGGGATTGCGCAGCTATAAAGATCTACCAGTAAGACTCTCCGAGTTTGGTTCATGTCACAGAAATGAACCATCAGGAACACTGCATGGATTAATGAGAGTCAGGAACTTCGTCCAAGATGACGGACACATCTTTTGCTCAGAAGATCAAGTCCAATCTGAGGTATCAAACTTCATCGACCTTGTCTTTGACGTCTACAAAACACTTGGATTTGACACAATTTCGATCAAACTATCAACACGCCCTGAGAATAGAGTGGGCAGTGACGAAGTCTGGGATAAATCCGAGAAGGCGCTACAAGAAGCTCTGGAAAACAAAAATCTGGAGTGGGAGCTATACCCTGGCGAAGGAGCTTTTTATGGGCCCAAGATTGAATTTTCTCTCCAAGATTGCCTAGGAAGAGTGTGGCAATGTGGAACAATTCAGGTTGACTTTTCGATGCCTGACCGACTCGATGCAAGCTTCATCGGGGAAGATGGATCCCGCCATACCCCAGTCATGCTGCACCGAGCTATTCTCGGCAGCTTTGAACGCTTTATCGGAATTCTGATTGAAAACTATGCCGGTGAGTTTCCGTTCTGGCTTGCACCGGAACAAATTAGAATTCTTCCAGTGAGCGACGACGCAAGAGGCTTTTCTGAAAAAGTCCAGACAAAATTGCTCAATCAAGGAATCTCTGCCACTGTGGATAAATCAGGAGAGCGGCTGGGCAAACTCATTCGCAATGGTGAAAAAGCGAAGATCCCAGTGCTTGCAGTGATTGGGGCCAAAGAAGCCGAAAACAATACCGTCAGCCTTAGAAGTCGAAAGAATGGTGACTTAGGAGAAATATCCGTTAACGAATTGATCGATTATTGCAATCAAGCCAATAACAGTAAATCCGAAGATGCTCTGGTTACAGCACTCCATTCATGAGACTGACTGACTTGAGTCGATTGAGAACTGCACCTGTTCTCAATGCAACGGAAAAGGCCTTAATTGTGCCTGAGCTTCAACAGGAAATGATTCTATATCGATGGTTTACCGCAGGGATTATGGCGTTAACGGCTGATCGGGCTGTTCGATCACTTCGCCAGCTTGAACAACATCAAGCCTGGCCAACGCATGAGCTGATTTCCGATCTCGAACTTGATGGACCGGTTTATCTCAAAGCCAACCAACAGACCTTGACTGCCAGATTGCGCATCGAGCACGGGTTGGGGGAAGGAATCCTGATCAGCGGTCACGGCAACGACAACACCGAGCCAAGCACCACCTGGGGGCCCCTCCCGCTGGATTTCTTTGCATCCACTCCCTAGATGCTTCGCCATCCGATGGCTGAGGCGATCCAATTGGTTGCCGAGTTGCAACGCCAGCACCAGCCTGAAGACAGCAGCCCTGATCCACACCCATGGCAGCCAAGACCTACCTGGCAGGAGATCTTGGAGGCACAAAGACACTCCTGAGCATCTATCGGGACATTGATGGGCAGCTGCAGAAAGAGCACAGCCACCGCTACAGATCAGCGGATTGGCAAGATCTCGAGTCGATGCTCAGGGATTTTCTGGAACAAACGCCTACCGAGTTACCAAAACCGACGACCAGTTGCATCGCTGTTGCAGGGCCTGTGCATCAGGGCAGCGCAAAGCTCACCAATCTGCCCTGGGAGATGAGTGAAACAGCGCTATCCGCTGCAACGGGGTTGGAACGGCTTGAGCTGGTCAACGACTTCGCTGTCTTGATTCATGGGCTGTCCCATTTCAGTGATGAGCAACAGGTGGTGCTGCAAATAGGACTTCACCGATCGGCACCCGCACCTGCCGGTGCCGAAAACGGTCCCGTCGCCATCCTTGGCGCGGGAACTGGCCTCGGCATGGCGCGCGGACTGCCCGCTGCTGGCAGATGGCTGGCCCTACCGAGCGAAGGCGGCCATCGGGAATTTGCACCGCGCAGCGAGGAGGAATGGGAACTGGCTCAGTGGCTGAAGCAGGACCTTGGACTGCAACGGTTATCCGTCGAGCGAATTGTCAGTGGCACTGGGCTCGGACATGTGATGCATTGGCTGCTTCATCGCCAGACAGGGATCCAGCATGGTCTGAAGGCTCAGGCCCAGGCCTGGCGCACCATGTCTGCCGATCAACCCGGTTATCCGGATCTCCCGGCCTTGACCAGCCAAGCAGCCGCAGAGGGTGACCAGCTTGCCGGCAAAGCACTGAAACTCTGGCTTGGAGCCTATGGATCCGCTGCAGGAGACCTGGCCCTGCAGGAGCTCTGCATCGGAGGCCTCTGGATTGGAGGGGGAACGGCAGAGAAAAACATTGATGGCCTTTGCTCCACGCAGTTTCTGGAGCCCTTACGGTCCAAAGGTCGGTTTCGTTCCCTGATCGAAGGATTGACCATCCGAGCGGTCATCGATCCGGAGGCAGGATTGTTTAGCGCGGCTTGCCGCGCACGTGATCTCGTGGAGTCGGGTGGGACACTGGCCTGAGTAGAGCAGCAGGGATGGCGCAGCCGCGTATAGGCCAGACCGTCGTGGTGGATGTACCAGCCACCACCGCCAACATCGGGCCAGGCTTTGACTGCCTGGGCGCCGCCCTCGATCTCAACAACCGCTTCACGA
>QCTE01000063.1 GCA_003211275.1 Synechococcus sp. AG-673-A03
CGGTGACGGCTTGATCGAAAGGTGGAGTGCTTGGGGGTGCGTCTCCCTGCCATAGCGCTGCAATTCCCACGGCTGTGGCATGCCAGTGGAAGTGAGTGGTTTCGCCGATGGAGGCTTCCTGGAGAGCCTCTTCGAGAAGGCCGTTAAGAGCAGTGCTGGTGGATGCCATTCACCAAGCTTCGGGACTGGGGCGTAGCTCGGCAATCGCCTGAGAGACTTCTTGATCAATCTGTCGCGTGCTGAGACACGTTTGGATCTAGGTGGCAGGCACGCTAAGTTCTGTGCCGTTGCGGTTACTGGCCTGTCGATGCTGACGAATGCATGGCCGTGCGATTGATTGGTGTGAGACGAGAGGGACAACGTTTGGCGAGTGCTCCCCGTCGTGCCGTGCTTTCTGCATCGCCCTCCAAGCTGCGTCGTCGCGCATCACGGCGACATCTTGAATTGGTGGCAGCGCCGCCATCGACTCTGACTGCGCTCACGTTGGTAGGGCGTCAAAGTCGATTTGGGCGTTCGCTGAAGCGCAGCGGTGATGTTGTGTTCTCAGCGGCTGTGCTTGGGCTTGGCTCTCCACTGTTTGTGCTCCTGGCCGTTCTGGTGAAGCTCAGCTCACCGGGTCCAGTGTTCTATGTGCAGAAGCGGGTCGGGCGCGGCTATCGACCTTTCGGATGCATCAAATTCCGCACAATGCGTCCTGATGCTGATGCCGTTCTGGCACAGGTTCTGGAGCGATCTCCCGAGTTGAGAGCTGAATTTGATCGCGATTTCAAACTGAAAAACGATCCCCGAATCACACCGATCGGACGGTTCCTGCGTCGTTCAAGCCTTGATGAGCTGCCGCAGTTCCTGAATGTTCTGCGCGGGGAGATGAGCGTGGTCGGCCCACGCCCGATTATTAACAAGGAGATCAGTCGTTACGGCGATTACATGGATGAGGTGCTCGCGGTCAGGCCTGGTCTGACCGGTCTCTGGCAGGTGAGCGGCAGAAACAACTTGAGCTACCCCAAACGGGTCAGGCTTGATCTGGCTTATGCCCGCGGTCGTTCGTTATTGCTCGATCTGGCCATCATCCTGCGCACCTTCGGTGTGTTGCTGCTGCCGATGGATCGAGGTGCCTACTGAACGCTTGATCGCATGCTCCAGCTCAACAAGGCCGCGATCAGGATCCACAGCAGCTCAAGCCGTCCTGTCAGCGCCAGGATTCTGCTGATCCCTTGCGGGTCTGCTTTGGGCTGATCTGCTCCAAGCAGTGGTTTGTCCACACAGCGTTCGCCGTAACGGTTCCTGCCACCGAGTTGCACGCCCGCACAGTGTGCATAGATCGCTTCTGAGCGTCCTGCATTAGGGGATGCATCGTGCCTGCCTTCGGATTCAGCTGATCTGACCAGTGCTGGCCACTGGCGCCAGGGCCTGCTCACCAGCGGCAGGCTCAGCATCACCAAGCGGCAGGGCAGCCAGGTCAGCAGGTCGTCGAGTCGTGCGCCTGCCGTGCCAAGCCAGCGCAGCGTTCCTTTGCGATACCCCAGCATGGAATCCAGGGTGCTGGCCGCCTTGAATCCCCAGGCCAGGGACAGTGGACCGGGAGCGTCGGTCCATCCAAAACTCCAGAGGGCTGCACCCACCAACATCCAGAACAACGGTGCGAACAGACCGTCCACCGCATTCTCACTGGCGGTTTCAGCGCTGGCGCGCAGGATCTCGTCTCCACTGAGTGAGGCCGTGTCGCGGCCCACGATCCAGCTGAGCTTTTCTCGTGCTGTTGAGAGATCGTCGCCGCCTTTGCAGGGAAGAGCCGCGATCACCTTCAGCACGCTTTGTTCAAGGCTTTTGGCTGCCAGAGCACTGGCAAGGCCAGCGATTAGCGCCAGCACCGCGATGCTCTGGAGTGCGCCTTGCGTGTGCAGGGCAATCCGTTCAATCAGCCAGCCGATGCTGGCGCTGCCAAGGGTGAGAACCAGCGTGATCGCCAGTCCACCCAGACGCAGCCACTGGGGGTGCTCACCGCTCCAATGTTCAACGGCACGCCGCAGTGTGCTGATACAACGACCCATCCACACCACAGGGTGAGGCGACCAGAGGGGATCGCCGATCAGCCGGTCGAGACCGGCCGCGGCAATCACCAGGAGAAAGGGCTGAATGATGCCCTGTTCAGGACGCTTTCAGCCAGCTGAACATGGAGCGCAGACCCTTGCCCACTTCCTCGATCTTGTGTTCGCCGTCGCGCTTGCGGATCTTGTTCATCTCGGGCTTGCCGGCTTCGCACTCAGCCACGAAGTTCTTGGCGAAAGTGCCGTCCTGGATGTCAGAGAGGATGCGCTTCATCTCCGCTTTGGTGTCGTCGGTGATCAGGCGAGGACCGCTCACGTAATCGCCGTACTCGGCGGTGTTGGAGATCGAGTCGCGCATGGCTGACAGACCACCCTTCACCATCAGATCCACGATCAGCTTCACCTCGTGCAGGCACTCGAAGTAGGCCAGCTCAGGCTGGTAACCCGCTTCCACCAGGGTCTCGAAGCCTGCTTTCACCAGCTCGGACAGGCCGCCACAGAGCACGGCCTGTTCGCCGAAAAGGTCGGTTTCGGTTTCTTCCTTGAAGTTGGTCTCCAGGATTCCGGCGCGGGTGCCGCCAATTCCCTTGGCGTAGGCCATGGCCAGGCCACGGGCATTCCCTGAGGCGTCTTTCTCAATCGCGAATAATGCGGGAACACCCTGACCGTTCTGGTACTCCCAACGCACGGTGTGACCAGGGCCCTTGGGGGCGATCATCACCACATCCACATCGGTGGGTGGCTGGATCAGGCCGAAACGGATGTTGAAACCGTGGGCAAAGCTGAGAACCTTGCCAGCGCTGAGGTGTTGCGCGATTTCCTTGTCATAGACCTCTTTCTGGAACTCATCGGGCAGCAGCACCATGATCCAGTCCGCCTTGGCGGCAGCATCCGAGACGCTCAGCACCTCCAGTCCATCGGCCTTGGCTTTGTCAGCGGAGCGGCTTCCTTCGTAGAGGCCCACCACCACGTTCACGCCGCTGTCCTTGAGGTTCAGGGCATGGGCATGGCCCTGGGAGCCGTAGCCGATGATGGCAACTGTCTTGCCGCTGAGCAGTGAGAGATCGGCATCGGAGTCGTAAAAAAGCTGAGCCATCCGGACGATGAACGTGGAGCTTGGTAACGACCGAGCTTACGCAAGTGCCTGATCGATCAGGCCTCGTTGGGGTGGGCGATCACCCGGTCGATCAGTCCGTAGTCCTTGGCCTCCTCGCTGCTGAGGAAGTAATCACGATCAGTGTCCTTCTCGATTTTCTCGAAGCTCTGGCCGCTCATGTCAGCCATCGAGCGGTTGAGCATCTCCTTCATGCGCAGGATCTCGCGCGCTTCAATTTCGATGTCACTGGCCTGTCTTTGGGCTGTTCCGCCCAGGGGCTGGTGAATCATGATCCGGCTGTGGGGCAAGGCCAATCGCTTGCCCTTGGTGCCTGCGGCCAGCAGGAAGGCTCCCATCGATGCCGCAAGACCTACGCAGATGGTGACCACGTCGCTCTTGACGTATTGCATGGTGTCGTAAATCGCCAGCCCTGCCGTGACAGATCCGCCCGGGGAGTTGATGTACACGTAGATGGGCTTGCTGCTGTCCTCGGAGTCGAGATAGAGCATCTGGGCCACCAGGCTGTTGGCGACTGCGTCATTGACCTCTGAGCCCAGGAAGAGGATTCGCTCCACTCCCAGTCGGGTGTAGATGTCCACCCAGCGCTCCATCTGGCTGCCAGGGAGGCGGTAGGGAACGCTGGGAGTACCGATCGGCATGAGTCCTGGTGGGGTGAAGAAAAAGCAGTGAAACGGGAGGTGAGAGGCCTGGATCAGCCGGCCGGAACGGGAGCTGGAAGCTCCTTCCGACTGGAGAGAACCCGGTCAATTAGCCCGTAGTCCTTGGCTTGGTCAGGGGTGAGATAACTCATGCGATCGGAATCCTTTGAGAGTTCCTCCACGCTGCGGCCGGTGTTCATCGACAGGATTTCGAGCATGGCTCGCTTGTTGTGCAGCACTTCCTTGGCACGGATCTGAATGTCCGTTGCCTGGCCTTGGGCTCCGCTGCGGGGCTGATGCAGCACGATCGAGGCGTGGGGCAGGGCAGCACGGTGGCCCTTGGTTCCGGCAGACAAAATCACAGCTGCTGTGCCCATCGCCTGACCAATGCAGATGGTGTGGACCGGCGGCTTCACGTAGCGGAGGGTGTCGCAGATCGCGAATGCCTCCGTTTCAAAGCCGATGGCATCGCCGGTATACCAGCTGGTGCCGGTTGAGTTGATATAGAAGTAAATCGGCTTATCAGGGTTATCGAATTCCAGGAAAAGAAGCTGAGCAATGATCAGTTCAGTGACATCGAGTCCGACCTGACGTTTGGTGTCGTCATCGGAAAAGAGCGGTAGACCCAGATACACAATGCGCTCTTTGAGCAGCAATGACGGCAGATCCGGGGGCGGGGTCCGCATCACCGACGAATCGCCGTAATAAGGGGCTGATGTGGTCATCCGCGTCGGGCTGCCGTGGTCGACGGAGCCTAGCGGGACTCTGGGGTTGGACGCTCATTGCGTCGGTTTTTGCGGGGCGGTTTTGCTCCAGGACTGCTCTTGCTGGTGGCGGTTGTTTCGCCTTCTTTGTCGAGCCGACCGAACACCATCCGACCGCTTGGATTTTGTAAGGCGCCCGTGATCACCACGGCCCGTCGTTCACCAATTGCAGCGCGTGCGTTTTCAATCACCACCATCGTGCCGTCTTCCAAGTACGCCACGCCCTGGTGTTCCTCCTTGCCTTCGCGAACGATCTTCAGGTTGAGTTCATCCCCGGGTTGCACTTCTGGGCGCAGGGCGATCACCAGTTCGCTGAGGTTCATCACCTTGAGCTCCTTCACCCGCGCCACCTGCGCCAGATTGAAGTCCGCCGTCACCAGCGTGCCGCCGGTGTCTTCCGTGAGCTGCAGCAGACGATCATCGGTGCCGGCACCGTCGTAGCGGGTCGTGTTGATCACCAGACGTTTGTCGTAGGTCTCGCGCAGCGCATTGAGCAGCTTCAGACCACGACGACCCTTGCCTCGTTTCTCGATGTTGTTGGAATCAGCGAGTTGCTGCATTTCGCTGATCACTGTCTGGGCCACGATCACCTTCCCTTCCAGTAGTCCGCAGCCGATCATTCCCTGAATGCGGCCGTCGATGATCACGCTGGTGTCGAGGATTTTGGCGGTGGCCGGTGTGAGCACACCATCCGCCACCAGCAGTGCCTCCGTGGAGGTTGGGTTGAACAGCCTCAGCAGCGTCCGTCCATGCACCTCGGCGAGGTTGTAGCCGAGCACGCCGAAAAACACGTTGCTGAGAATCGCTGCCAGCGGTTTCACCAGAGAGCTGGCGCCGGCCAGAGGCAGCAACAGAATCGGTGCCAGCAACAGGTTGGCCACCAGTAGGCCAAGGATCAGTCCAACAGCCCGGCTCACCAGTAGATCGGTGGGCATGGTGCGCACCTGATTCATCAGTCGCTGCCGCAGCCGGCGGAACACCAGGCCGGCCACAATGCCGATGACCGCACCGCCGGCGCTCAGGCCCAAACGGACCTGCTGGGCGTTGGTGTCATCCAGCAATTCCTGCGGGAGCAGATGCACGCCCATCCAACCGGTGGCCGTCCCGGAGATCAGGAACAGGATGATGATGAGCGCTTCGACCATGAGGTTGGGTTCTCACTGCCCAGTCCAGTTGCAGGCAGCATGCACCATTCTCACTCTCCTGGCTCGGGCTGATGACCGCACCCGCGCCCCGCAGCGCTTATATCCATATTCCATTTTGCCATCGGCGCTGCTTCTACTGCGATTTCGCGGTGGTGCCACTGGGAGACAAGGCGGATGCACAAGGTGGGCCTGGGAGTCGCTCGATCGAGACCTATCTCGGCCAGCTGTTGCGGGAAATCGAGTGTTCTCCATCGGGGCCGCCCTTAGCCACCGTTTACATCGGGGGAGGCACACCCTCGCTGCTGACCCCTGAACAGGTGGGGCGTGTGCTCAATGCCCTGAGGGCGCGTTTCGGCTTGCAGGGCGGATCAGAAATCACCCTGGAAATGGATCCCGCCAGCTTTGAGCGGATGGATCTCGAGGCCTTGCTGCGCTGCGGTGTGAACCGGGTAAGTCTGGGTGGTCAGAGTTTTGACGACCAGGTTTTGGAAGCCCTCGGTCGCCGTCATCGCCGCTCGGATCTGCTGGAAGCCTGTGAATGGCTCCATGGAGCTGTTGAGAACGGTGCTCTGCGCAGCTGGAGCCTTGATCTGATTCGTAATTTGCCTGATCAGAGTGACGACGCCTGGGCCGTTCAGCTGGAGCGTGCTGTTGCGATGGGTGCTCCCCATCTCTCCATTTATGACCTCAGCGTGGAACCTGGCACGGTGTTCTCGAAGCTGGAGCAACGCGGTGAGCTGGAGTTGCCGGATGAGGACGGCGCTGCCGATCGGATTGCAGCCACCAGTGATCGCCTGGCAAGGGCTGGCTATTGCCGCTACGAAATTTCCAATTTCTCCAGGCCAGGCCATGCCTCCAGGCATAACCGTGTGTACTGGAGCGGAGCCGGTTGGTGGGCCTTTGGTTTGGGTGCCACCAGTGCTCCCTGGGGTGAGCGCTTCGCCAGGCCGCGCACCCGTGAGGCCTATGGGCAATGGCTCGACCAGCAGCAGAGTGAAGGTCCACATTCGTCATTGCTGAAGGGGCTGGCCCTGCCGATGAGCCTGGAGGATCGTCTCCTTGTTGGGCTGAGGCGGCATGAAGGCGTTGACCTGCAGGAGCAAGCCTTGAGTTGCGGCTGGTCAGTGGAAGCTTGCAGCCGTTGGCTGCCTCAACTGGAGGATCGCTGGGCAGGATTTCTCACAACAGAACTGATGTGCAGGCGCGGCGGGCGCTGGCAGCTCACCGATCCTCTGGGGATGGCTGTCAGCAATGCGGTTCTGGTGGAGCTGGTGGAGTGGTGGGAGCAGCTGACTGCTGACCTTGAGCATCCAGCCAGCTGCTCAAAGCCTTGACCGCAAGGCCTCGACCATCCATTCGAGCTTGACTGAAAGGTGGTTGTGATCGGGTGAGCCCAAGCAGATCAGCGGTCACGCTCACCTGCCCATCACAGTCATCCCCTGCTCCGATGCCGATCACCGGGATGGCCAGACGCCGCCTCACCTGGCTTGCGAGTTCGGAGGGAACATGCTCGAGGACCATGGCAAAACACCCCGCCGATTCCAGTTCCGAAGCTTGCTGTAAGAGGCGTTCCTGGCTGCGTGGATCCCTGGCCTGACGGCGGTAGCCAAGGCTGTGGACCGCTTGAGGCAACAATCCCAGGTGCCCCATGACAGGGATTCCCGTGCGAACCAAGCGTTCAATGACCGCCAACACCTCGGGTTCGGCCCCCTCAAGCTTCACCCCAGCTGCGTCGGATTGTTTGATCAGGGTTCCTGCTGCGGCAACCGCGCGATCCAAGCCGCACTGGTAGCTGAGGAAGGGAAGGTCGGTGATCACCAGTGGTTGTTGGGCCAACGGCTTGCTCAAACCGCGGCAGACCGCCTGGGTGTGCAGCAGCATCTGCTCCAGCGTGACCGGAAGGGTTGTGCTGTGACCGAGGCTGACCATGGCGAGTGAATCCCCCACCAGCACCACATCAGCGCCGGCGTCCTCCACCAGGGAGGCGCTCAGAGCATCCCAGGCGGTGAGCATGGTGATCGGTTGGCCGGTCTGCTTGAACCGGATCAGGTCAGAGGCGCGCAACCGCTTTCTCAAATCAGCGGACTTCCATTGCTAACATTGCGAGTGACTCGGACCTATGCGGTTCAGACGCCCAAACTTGGTCAGAACCGGAAGG
>QCTE01000064.1 GCA_003211275.1 Synechococcus sp. AG-673-A03
CAAGTTGGTTATTTCATCCGTCAGAACTGTCTATGGAGCACTAACGAGCTTGTTGTTGATATGGATCGTGCGATAGATGTTCTTGTCGAACACGGCAGCCAAGAGCAGATCGTCGACGGTCTGCTCGACTTTTCTCCCTATGCGAAGCGCCCTGCAGTGTTCCATGCATTGCGTTCAAGCGCAGCAAAGCGAGATGACGCCGAGGCTTTTCAATCAGCGTTCTCAAAATTCGAGCAATAACTCCTTTGGTGGTGCGGCAGTGCCACTCCGACCTCAGTCGATTGACAGCCGAGCCGATCTCGATGGGATCGCGTCTGCAGCGTGGAATTTGAGTGTGGAACCTGATGAAGTAACAAATGAACTGGAATTGTTTTTCAGGCGTCAGCTACAAAAAGAGCAGGAGCTCTTGCCCTGTTAGAGGTGACTTGGACTCGAGCTCAGGCGGTTTGGCCAGTATCAGGCTGGATCGTCCTGCCTGGAGTTAGCTCCTGGTATCTCGACCAGGTCGATCACTGTTGAGATGAACCCTCCGGTGATGCAGCTTTGATCGGAACAGGTGTGATTCTTCCTATTGCAAAAAACCAGATTCAAATCAATATTCCTGCTTCTGACTTCTCAAGGCTGAGGTTCGCTCTTTGCAGGGTTGGTTGCGGCAACACTCGTAATGCCGAAGAGGCAGCTTTGCTGCATGAGTTGATGAAATCCTGGAAAGTGCCCAGGATCAACTTCTTGGAGGCTCACTCCCCTCAAAGAGCTTTGATGGCTCAGCTTCTGACTGACTGCTCTCATCCCGCTGCTCGAGTGAGGATGACTCCTTGTATTTATTTGTACTTGGCTGGGCATCAGGGGGTACGGGTCTCTATCGATAAGAGCAAGACCTCAGCAAGTGACGATGTCTGACGCCTGGCTGGAAGACCCCAAGACACATTGGGCGATGAGGTTCCATCAGCAATCAAAAATTCTTGATGGCGATGTGCAGGTCGTTGTGGAAAACGGCAGACCCATGCCTCATAGCCAGCCAGCTTTGATCAAGTCACGCATCCATATGGCTTATGAGGATGCAGTGTCTCTTTACCAAGAGTTGCAGCAGATTGGCTGGTTGCATTGTCCAGCCTTTTGGTAATCCTCCATGGCGATCAGCCTGAACCCCATGACGACTGATCCCATCTCCGCGGTGTTGGAAGGAGTCTTGCTCGGAGTCGAGGATCTTCAAGGCATCCATCCATGGAAGGCCAGTCCTGAGCAAATCATCCGCGCCTGTAAGCGACTCGTTGAGGACTACGGCATCAGGCTGGAAGGGAAGGGCAACGATTGCCGAGATTCACGGTTCCATCTCGGAGGTGACGACGAATTTCGGTATTCGCACCAGGAAGACGATGCGGGTAATCCTGCTGTTTTGATTGAGTTGGCAGAGGGCTAAGGCCCTGCCGTTCGTCGCTCTCCGGGCAGCAGCCGATCTTGTCTTACTCAGTGAGTGATCAGCTCATAGGCTCCGGATCAGGAGAGACAAGCCCATCAGCAGGGCGAGACTTTCAAATGCAACCTTGACCACTCGGCCTCCTTTTTTCAGTGATAGGTGAGCGCCGATATATCCCCCGATCAGGGATCCCACGATCAAGGCAGGGACCCAGTCCCAGCGAATCTCACCACTGAATCCGAGTACAAGAGCGCCGGTGCCATTCCAGGCCAGACCCACCAGGATCAGAGTGTGGGCAACGGCTCTTGGATAACTCAGGCCGAACCAGCGCACCAGCCATAGTGTGACGAAGAGGCCGGAGCCAGACGTGAGTGAACCGTTCAGCACTCCGATGACGAAGAGCACAGCAATGCCGATGAGCTTTTGCTGTCGGTTGTGGTTCACCAGCCTGTCGGTCTGTCCCAGTTCAGGCTTGCGGTTGGAGTACAGCCCCAGGCACAGGGTGAGCAGCCCCAGTGCTGCAGTGGCAAAGCGATCCGGTAAAGCCATCACGCTGCTGGCGCCGATCCACACTCCCGGCATTCCTGCGAGAAGAACGAAGAGGCTGATGTGGGGATCAAGGCTGCTCGCCCGCCAGTGGCGACCGGCGGCGCCAACGCCAAGGGCCACACTGGCCAGTTTGTGGGTGGCGAGAGCCGAAGCGAAGGGAAGCCCCAGCAGAATGAGGGCTGGTAGCTGCACCAGGCCGGCACCGCCACCGGCAAAGGCTGAAAGGCCATTGGCCACAACCGCAATTGCAGCGAGTGCCAGCTGCAGCAGCAGCTCACTGACCATCTAACGACATCGAGTCAGACATCTGTGAAATCAGTGTCCTCCTGTAAGACAACCTCGCCTGCGGCTGGCACGAATGTCCTGTCCGCACAGTTCTGTTGGATGTCTACGGGGTGAATCACTTTCCCTGTGCAACTTAATCATGTCCTCTGGATGCGCATCTCTATGGCAGCGGTGATTGTGAAACACCACTTGCAGGCCAGGGACGGGTGATCGGGGCTTGTGAATGGGGCGTGTCATCCATCTCTGTTGAGTTGTCTTTTCACCAATCCTGTTCTAGTTGCTAGAACTGCTGGTGATACTCGTTTGTTTGAACATGAGCGATTACTGGGCAAACCGCATGACCGTTACCGTTGTGCGTGCCAAAGAGTTCGCCGAGCTATCAGCTTGTTATCAGGAAGCTCTGAAGGACCGTGGTGCTCTGGATTGCACCTACAAGCTTTGGTCAGAGATGACTGCTGCCGAGAAAGCAAAAGTTGCCAAGAGATTGCCTAGTACAGCTAACAACTGGTATGTCAATTGATTGGACGGTTATAACCTTTTAGTTTTAATCAAAGAAGGTCGGCTGATGGTGGCTTCCTTGATGGTCTTTTCCTGGCAAATGGGTGGCCAGGCGAAGTCTGTTGCTGCAACCAGGATTTGCAATTCAGCTTCCAAGCGGAACTAGGTAGTCAGAATTGATCGCTGCTGCTATACGGCTGATTCCCGGCATTACTGGTTAAAGAATGTAGCTTTATTTTAAAAAAAAACTATTATTCGAGTGCACTATTGGAAGGCCTCGAGATCTGGTCAAGGTTAGACCACGATCATTTGTTGGCCAGACAGTTCAAGGAAATCTGCTTTTGTCTATTAGTCGTTGCTGTATGTCTGACTCATGATGTGAGTTCGCAGTGGATATACATCAGCTCAGGTGCAGGATCCCAGCACAGCTTGAGCCATGGGCAGAGCCAAGCTTGCTTTCCAGTGACTTCGTCTAACCAGTAAGTGGAACCTGGGTTTTTAGAATCTTCTCTTAGCTTGGTGAATGTGGTTGTTTGATCTTTTAATGGCACGCGACTGACGGTGACTTCCATCGTTGAGAAGCGATCAGGCTTGACTTCAGATATCGATCGATAGATATCATCCATGATCTGCTCAGTACCACCCACAAGCAATTCGTTGTGTGTCTTGTACTCGGGCATCGAGAACTGCCACATGCCGTCATCACGACGTTCCATATTGAAGGACCACTTGTCTTGATCCGGTGCTGAAGCATTGACAAGTGAACGCTCTTCGTCAGTCAGCTGCCAGTAACTACAATTATCTTCGAGCAGGGCTGTTTTTTCTTTGGTTGACATTCAGTTAATTGAATGAGGTCATGCTGAAAGCAGCATAGGTATTAATCGCGACAAGCATTGAATATCTTGATTTATGCATTTGATCCCAAAATAAAACCAATGGTTTGTTGATAGCGCTTTAGTGCAGGTCGAGACTTTGAGTGAATCCATGGCTCGATCCATGAAAAGCCACAAGCGCTATACAGTCAGACACCGCGAGACCAGTAGTCGAAGAATTGAAAGCTGCTACTACGCTGGTGACGCTTTCGAGGCCCGCGTTCTGGCGATGGAGGTTGTGCCCTTTATCAAAGCTCACCCCAACTCCATTGAAGAGATCCGCTGCGAGGAGCCAAAGCAGGTTTAGATCGACTCCAAGCTTTCAGAGGGATGAAATACTGCCCTGTTCAGGCTCGGGTGTCCAGTCGTTATCAGTCGAGGGGACTTACGACTGAAGTTGTTCAGTCGTGCTTGATGAACAACATCTCTCAGCTCAGCATTGAAGCGATGCGCCTGTCATCGCAATGCCTCAGCCGATCCACACTCCAAGCAGGATTCCGATAATCAGGCCCGAAAACCACACAAGGGCCCCCATTTGGTACTCACCCAGACCCAACTTCTTTTTGATCCAGAAATAGGCATCACGATCTGCGCCCACTAGTGCTTTGAAGGGGTTCTGAGCCATTGTGCTGAGTGCAATTGTGTGGATAGTGGCTCAGCTTCGATCAGAATGCCAGAGAGCTCGCATGGCCTTCCCGATCCGTGGCTTGTTCTGGTGCACGGTTCATGGAGTCATGCCAGTCGATCACGGCGTTTGCAATTCGCCTGAATCAGCAAAGCTGTTCTTCGAGCACGTGGCACTTTTGCTCGTGCGGCGTGCAAGTGATTCCGAAACACCCTGCCGTGCCATCTACGAGAAGATGGAAAGGTTAATCGTAGAGATGGAAAAAGCTAGGAGCAATTCGCATGCTTTCATTGCCTCCAGATCAGCTGCAAATTGACAAGTTTGTTCAGTTTCAATTAAATCAGCCAGGATTTTTTGATGCGTACAATGCGACTTGCGAAGCTCATATGGATTGTGTCTGTAGGAGACTCGTTTGCGATCAAAGATGCGATAATAAATGTAAAAGTAACTTAAAATCTGCTGTTAATAATCGAAAAGAATTGAATCCGGCTAGCAAGGAGTTTTTGGTTGAAGATGTGGAGAGGTCTTGTTGGAAAAAAGTTTCTGAACGTGTTCCAAGTGTCCACAGCCTTTCCGGATCGCTGATTTGGGCGTCGGCGTGATCCAAGTCCTTGCGGAAGTCTGAGATGGATCGTGAGCGAGGCTGCTTCGTGCCAGCGATTAGTATGCGGTGATTACACCAAAACTCAGTAATGGCTTACAAGCTCATCGGCACTGAGTTTCCTGATCAGAACCAGACCTTCATCGACAGTCTTGAGTCGGCTCTATGGGCAGTTCAGAAAATCAAGGGATCATCTGGAACAATCGAAGATTTGATCAAAGAAATTGAGAAAGCCAAAGAAGCTGTCAATATCAAGCCAGGGCAATGAAAAGCCCATGCTATTAAGCGAGGGCAGAGGTGTTTTTTTGGTTGACTTGAGCTGATGAAGCGGCTGGTCTTGCACCTCACATATCGCGGCACCACTTGCCTTCTTCACTATTCAACCAATTGATTCGGTATTCATATCCAAGCGAGGCTGATTTCTTGATGTTTTCGCAAGAGCTTTTGACATCGCCGGTGACATGGTAGTTTGAAACTGCAAGATTGCTATAAGCAAGGGCATACTGTGGATTGATTTCAATTGCCTTACTGTAATCAGAAGCTGCTCCTTTATAGTCTTTCAATGCATCCTTGGCAGCACCAAGATTGTTGTAGGTAACAGCATTCTGAGGATCAATCTCAATTGCCGCACTGCAATCCGCTATTGCTCCTTGAGGATCTTGTAATGCCTTCTTGACGGGACAGCGGCTGGCGTAAGCGTAAGGATCCTGCGGATCAATCTCAATCACCTTGCTGTAGTCAGCAAGTGCTCCTTGCAAATCCTTTACTGCAACTTTGAAAGTACCGCGATTGTTTAAGGCTATAGTATTCTGCGGATTGATTGCTAATGACTTATCAACATCGGCAATTGCGCCCTGATAATCGCCAAGTTCAAACTTGGCACTGCCACGGTTATCAAATGCACGCCAATCTTGAGGGTCAAGAGCTAGTACTTTATTGTAATCAGAGACTGCCCCTTGATAATCTCTTTTCTCGTATTTTGTCTTTGCACTATTGGAAAGCTTGATCGTTGTAGTGTTTGCGCAAGCTGTTATTAACGTTGACCCAAGGGCAAGCGCAGATAATGCAGTAACTACAGAGTGATGCCGTCGTTTCATTCGATGTTCTTGAGCGCCTATACCCATAAGACTAGAAGGAAAACAAAAAAAAGTCCCGCACTTGGCCGGGCGTGATTGGTGTGAGGTTGTTTTGTCGGGAGATCGATAGCGACTACTCAACGCCCCCTGCTTTCCCCTTTCGGGTCTTGTATGGCTCTCAGCCTCGCTTTCATGGCTTCAGGCTTCCCGACAGAAAATTTAAATCAGAACCTAAGCTGGATTCCGAATCCAGGATGACGATCGTTGTATCCGTAAGTAGGAATCACACGTGGGTATCCAAGCTCTTCACGGTTATAAAATCTGCGAGCATGATGCCAATTATGATTATATGCTCTCCGGTAATGATGAAATTCGCGGACGTCATGGCGGAAATCACGATGCCTTCTTCTTAGTTCATGATGTCCATGGTGATGATGGTGTTCATTTGCATCTGCAGCTGGTGGGGTGATCAACATTGAAGCACCGATGTCAAAAGCGGCAGCAATGGAAGAGAAGAGTTTCATTGGTTTGATCTGAATAGAGGAGGTCATCCCTCCGATGTATTCACCATCGCTGAACTGAACGAAACCAACATCACCCGATCAGGGGCTCTTTCATTCGCACCTCCTACCCAATCGGGTGATGTACATGCGGAGCTTTTGCGGGATCTTGAAGCAGCCCACCTCTAACAGGCAGTGCATTTTGAAGCGGTTCCTCACCACAGCTCCATGCACTTGGCTGTTGGTCAGCTCACGCACCAGCCTGTGACACCAGGGCTCCAGAACAATGAAAAACTCAGCACTTGGCGGGGCTTTTGATGATCGTGTTCACTAGTCGCTGTAGCGCTCAGTCCGATAGGCCAATTCTTTGAACTCCATTGTTTCCTGAATTGCTTGCTCGGCCAACTGTGTTTTTGCGTGGGTGACGGCACCAACGCCCACAGTGATGGATAGGGCGATAATCAAGAGTGACCTAACAGACATGGCTTGGAGGAATGAGTGAGTTGGGGTGCTGCCCCCTCGACTCCTTCAAGATCACAGCCCTTCTGGTGAACCCCACTGCACAGCTCTGGTGCAGACTTTGCGAAGTTTTGGTGAGCTTCTGGTGAATGGCTGAGAACGCAGTGTCTGACTGTTCTGAGCCTGTGATTCGGAGGATGAGCAGGCATAACGCCATCGAAGCCTGGGAGACCATGCAGAAGACGGGTGGGTGGAAACGGTGCCCGCCTAAGTGGTGACGTGCCCCTGTTTGAATCGGGTCGCAGTCATGACGACTTGCCCGGCGGGTGCCCAATGCCGGACTCATCGTCATGTGTTCGTGCCTTCTCCACGTCCACATTGTGATGTTGCCCCCCTCGGCAGCCTCATCAGGTGTTGCAGCAGACCTGATCGTTCGATTGGTGTCGTTTGACCCCGTGCAATCCAGGCCAAGATGCAGAATTCAGACCTTGGCAGTAGCTCTTTACGGGTTCAGAGAATCGGTGCGTTTGGGCAAAGCCCCCGATTGCAGCCACAGCCATGACCATCAGCGCATCCCGCAGAGCAGAAAGCTTTGCCGTTGCGCATCACAGCTTTTGTGACCTCGATGCGGCACTGACACTCGGGGTCGAAGCATTGGCATCTGACGAAAGTCGCATTCATCTTTGACTCCTAAGGAGATGCCTTCGGTCTATGCCCGACGGGTGTTCCCTGGAAGTGAGCCAACCGCCCTTTGACGTTCGGTTTTAGGAACTTGGACCGGGTGACTGCCTGAACGGGTGCTGTGGAACTCGTTCCGTTCAGCGAACGTGAAGAGCTCCGAGGCGAGAGCCTGTCAATTCATTGATCAATTGAGCCAGGCGATGACGTTCCAGCGAGATTGCCTGAGTAGCGGGTGGTCTTCAATGAAAGGAGTTGAT
>QCTE01000065.1 GCA_003211275.1 Synechococcus sp. AG-673-A03
ACCCCGAGAGCTCGGAGGCGATTGCGCTCCCCTTCGGCGCCAATGCGACGGGAGATATTCACACCCTGACCACTGGGCTGCAACACCAGATAACGGCCTGGGAGAGCCAGATTGCCGGTAAGACGTGGGCCCTTGGTGCCGGTGGGCTCTTTCATTACCTGAACAAGCACCTTCTGGCGCGGTTCAAGCAGCTCTGTGATCCCTGCAGCACCTTTTTTAAGGCGCAGCGGGCCCAGGTCGCTCACATGGATAAAACCGTTTTTTTCACTCTCACCGATGTTCACAAAGGCAGCGTCAATCCCCGGGAGCACGTTCTCCACCGTTCCGAGGTAAACATCACCGATCTGATAGCGGCCTTGCGCCACAATCAGCTCATCAACACGATCATCGGACAGAACCGCCGCGATGCGCAGCTGCTCGGCGATGACGATTTGCTGGGGCATAAACAGGAACTGACGATGCCCGTCAGGGCAGAAACCGATCAGTGAGCCGCTGGGCTCATCAATCGGGGGTGAATTGGAATTGCTTTGAAAAGACCCTGGGGTCCAAATGGAACGGAGTGGATCACTCCTATGGCCGATCAACATCAGCGCGGGGGCGCTGGCAGGAGCGGAGGCCTAGGCCTCTCGTTCCAAACAATGATTGGGACAAGAAAGCCGGGACGAATCCGTGGCTCAAGCCTCTGGATTGAAGTCCTGAATTGAATTTAGCACTGCAGCAGAGTCAACTCGACCCGTCGAACACGGGAGAGGGTCAAGTCAAACCCCAGATATTGGGAGAGCCAGAACTGCAACTGAGCAGGCTTAAGACTGCGGCCCTGGGAATCAACGGCAGCAATCAGCTCCAGCTCCGCCCTGGAGCTGATGTCCTCAGAGCAGGGCTCAAGCTGCTCCAGTAGGCGCAGATCCTGGAGTAGGTCACGCAGGTCACGACGACGTGGACGCCCCTTCTTGTCGGTGTCTTCCCAGATGAGCTCGTTCTGCCCCAGCAGAGCCGCGATGGCCTGCGACCAGTCGACGGATTCACTCTGCGACAGCAGCTCAGAGCCACTCAGAACAAAACGCCAGCGGCTGGTTCGCAGCTGCTGAGCCAGGCTGGGAGATGACACGGCCACCTCCTCAGCCGTGATCAGGCGCAATCCAGGTGGCAACGTCTGCTGCCAACGTTCCTTCACCATCAACGCGTCCACTGTCTCCACAAATTCCAGATCCATCCATTCGCCTCCCCCTTCCACTCCCAGTGGGAGCGCCAGTGCGAGCTGAAGCCGAGGCAATGGATGAAATCCACCTGTGAAGCTCACGGGCAGCTCGGACCTGCGCAGTGCCCGCTCGAGAAGACGCACCAGATCCAGATGGCTGAGCAGCGCCATCGCTCCGGTTTTGCTGAAGCGAAAGCGAATGCGACAGACACGGTCACTCGGTGGCGCCTGCTGAGGCCTGGCCACAGGAATTGCAGGTGGCGCCACCACAACGTTATGGCCCAGATCAGGGCCGCAGACGCCACAACTGCTGCAGGTCTCAAAAGAGCAGTCGGGCACAACGCTTGAGGCGAGCGCATGCTGCAGATCCTGGGCGAGCCAGCCCTTGTCGATACCGCTGTCGATGTGATCCCAGGGCAGGGGTTGTCGGCAGAACGCCTCAAGATCATCACGATCCAGCGCCGACACTGAACTCCAGCCACCAAGCTCCATCTGCCGGTAACTCCCCTCAAGCCCGGCCTGGGCAATGGCAGTGGTCCAGGCGTTGTAAGTGCGATCCAGGGCCTCGAACCAGGCATCCATTCCCGCGCCGGCACGCCAGGCGGCTTCAATCACAGGCGCCAGCCGCCGGTCTCCTCGACCCACAAAATCTTCCATCGCCGAAAGGCGCACATCCGTGAAGTTGAAGCGCACACCGCGAAGTCGTCGACCTGCATCACGCAGAAGTTGCTGACGACGGAGAAACTCGCTGGTGGAAACGCTGTGCCACTGAAAGGGAGTGTGGGGCTTCGGTGTGAAGTTGCTGATGGTGGTGTTGAGGCTGAGGCGGCCCAGATCGCGGCAACACTCCTGAAGCATCCGACAGGTTTCGGCGATGCCGAGCACATCGGCATCGGTCTCTCCCGGAAGCCCGATCATGAAATAGAGCTTGACCTTGCGGTATCCGTTCTGCATGGCCGTACGGATGCCATGCAGGAGGTCATCGTCGGTTAACCCCTTGTTGACGATGTCGCGCAGACGTTGCGTGCCGGCTTCCGGAGCGAAGGTGAGTCCGGCTTTGCGTGCCCCTCCGAGAATGTGGGCGATGTTCTGATCAAAACGATCCACCCGTTGGCTAGGGAGCTGAAGGGTGACATTGCGATCCGCCAACCGATTGCGAAGCTCCACTCCCACAGCCGGTAGAGCAAGGTAATCACTGCAGCTGAGCGACAGCAGTGAGAAATCGCTGTAGCCCGTCTGCCGCATGCCCGTTTCAACGGCCTCGATCACGGCTTCGGGCTCCACATCTCTCGCAGGCCGCGTGAGCATGCCCGGCTGGCAGAAACGACAGCCACGCGTGCAGCCCCGTCTGATTTCCACCGTCAGCCGGTCATGGACCGTTTCCACGTGAGGCACCAGACCCATGGCGTAGTGGGGCATCGGCGTGGCGACCCGTCTCAACACCCGTCTGGGTAGTTCGGGCTTGAGCGGTTCAAGGCTCACTCCATCCGCACCCAGGGCATAGAGGGACGGCACATACACCCCTGGCACCATCGCCAGATCCAGCAGCAGAGCCGAGCGCGTCAGCCCTGCCTGTTTGCCTTCGGCCAGCACCAGTCCAATCTCCGGCAACAGCTCCTCACCATCACCAAGAGCGATGAAATCGAAGAAGGCGGCATAAGGCTCTGGATTGCTGGTGGCCGTTGGCCCTCCAGCAAAGATCAGCGGCGGAGCCTGGGGGTCGCTGAGCGGCAAGTCACCGCGGTCTGCCGCTCGGATCGGAACCCTGCAGAGATCCAACATCTCCAGGATGTTGGTGGCTCCCAGCTCATAACTCAGGCTGAAGCCAAGGATGTCGAAGGCGTTGAGGGGCCAGCGGCTCTCCACACCGAATAGCGCCTGCTCACGCTGTTTGAGGCGTTCGGTGAGATCAGCGGCCGGCAGGTAGGAGCGATCACACACCTGCCCAGGCAAGGCATTGAGGATCGAATAGAGAATGATGTGCCCCAGATTGCTGGAGCCCACCTCATACAGCTCGGGATAGGTGAGAGCCCAGCGAACCCTGGCGGCATGCCAGTCCCTGGGCTCCACACCGAGCTCATGGCCCATGTAGCGAGCGGGCCTGTTGATGCCCGCATCCACCAGCTCGTCAAACGCCACAGGCGCGGTGGATGGATTCAACGCGACGGTCACGGTCTTCCGACCCGACTTCCTTCATCGTATGTAGCAGGATGCCCGCAGATATCGGTCTTTCTGTGGTTCAGGTCAACGGCAATTACCTCAAACTCAAGGCGGGCTATCTGTTCCCTGAAATCGGACGTCGGGTGAAAGCCTTTGCTGCCGCCAACCCCGATGCAGCATTGATTCGCCTGGGCATAGGCGATGTCACGGAACCACTCCCTCAGGCCTGTCGCGAAGCGATGAAATCAGCCATCGATGAGATGGGCACCGCTGAAGGTTTTCATGGCTACGGCCCAGAACAGGGCTACGGCTGGCTGCGAGAGGCCATCGCCAAGCACGACTTCCAGGCACGCGGATGTGAAATCAGCGCCGAGGAGATCTTCGTGTCCGATGGCTCCAAGTGCGACAGCAGCAACATCCTGGACATCCTTGGGGCCGGGAACAAGATCGCCGTCACAGATCCTGTTTACCCCGTGTATGTGGACAGCAATGTGATGGCCGGTCGCACCGGCGATGCTGGGGAGGAAGGTCGCTATGCCGGTCTCACCTATCTGCCCATCAGTGCCGACAACAGCTTCACTGCCGAGATCCCCAGCGAACCTGTAGATCTCATCTACCTGTGTTTTCCCAACAACCCCACAGGGGCTGTCGCAACGAAGGAGCAGCTGAAAGCCTGGGTGGACTACGCCCGCGCCAATGGCTCTCTGATCCTGTTCGATGCCGCCTACGAGGCCTTTATCCAGGACCCGAGTCTTCCCCACTCAATCTTCGAGATCGACGGAGCCCGTGACTGCGCCATTGAATTCCGCTCGTTCTCCAAGAACGCAGGCTTCACCGGCACCCGCTGCGCGCTCACCGTTGTACCCAAGGGCCTTAAAGGCAAAACTTCCGCTGGTGAGGCGGTTGAACTCTGGGGCCTGTGGAACCGCAGACAAAGCACCAAATTCAACGGTGTGAGCTACATCATTCAGCGTGGGGCAGAGGCCGTTTACTCCGATGCCGGCCAGCGAGAGGTCAAAGACCTGGTGGCTTTTTATATGGAGAACGCCGCGATCATCCGTCGCGAACTCAATTCCGCTGGCCTCACCATCTATGGCGGGGAGCACGCTCCCTACGTCTGGATCAAGACTCCGGATGGCATGGACTCCTGGGGCTTCTTTGACCATCTGCTCAATCAGGCAAATGTGGTCGGCACACCGGGAAGTGGCTTCGGCGCAGCCGGAGAGGGTTACTTCCGCCTCTCGGCCTTCAACAGCCGAGACAATGTCGACAGCGCCATGGCGCGGATCAAGGCCCTCTGACTCGCCAGCTGTGCTTCCAGTCCCTTTAGATTCCTTACTCCTGAGAACCATGGTCATGGCGGTGGATACCCCCAGCCGCAGTCCAGGTGGAGCCGCCGTCCTGGACAAGGCACCGGAAAAGGTGCGCAAGCGCTCTCCCCGGTACAAAGTGCTGCTTCACAACGACCCTGTGAACTCCATGGAGTACGTGGTGACCACCTTGCGGCAGGTGGTGCCCCAACTCAGTGAGCAAGACTGCATGGCCGTGATGCTTGAAGCTCACAACACAGGCGTGGGTCTTGTGATCGTCTGCGACCTGGAGCCGGCCGAGTTCTATTGCGAAACGCTCAAAGGAAAGGGGCTCACCAGCACACTCGAGCCGGAGGAGTAATCGTTAAATCCATTGCCGAAGCCTGGGGTGGTCTGCTCAGCCGCCAACCCCGCTGGGTCATGGCGATCATTCTGATTCCCGCGCTGTACGGACTGGGATGGTTGATGGCACAACCCATCGCCTACCTGATCCCGGGGTCCTCACCTCCACGGCTGTCGTTGATCGGCACCGTCATCACCTTCGTGCTGTTCATCCTGGTGTTACCCAGCTGGGTGCGCCAACGCTGGAAAAGTCGTCAGCCCTGGCTCACCCTTGGAGTTCGCAGCCGTCGTGGTGAGTCATCAGCCGGATCCTGCTTGATCAGGGGCCTGCTGCACTCCGCCGGCCTGCTGGCCCTGATCTGCCTGCCCTTGTTGCTGGGGGCCTGGGGGCGCTGGCTCGGGGAGCTCACCACGGGTGATGTCATCAACGCCTTGTTGCTCTGCTTCGGACTGGGATTAGCCGAAGAGCTGCTCTTCAGGAGCTGGCTGTGGGGAGAGCTCAACGCACTGACAGGTCCTCGCACAGCCGTCATCGGACAGGCCGCGATCTTCAGCCTCGCCCACACCCGATTTGATCAGGGTGTTTTGCCGATGGTCGGTCTGCTGACGGGTTTATTGCTGCTTGGTCTGATTCTTGCCGTGCAACGGCGCCTGGACAGCGGTTGCCTGTGGGGTTGCGTCGGATTGCATGGCGGTCTGGTCGGCGGCTGGTTCGCATTGCGTTCAGGTTTGCTGCAGGTTTCTCCCAGTGCTCCCGAATGGCTTATCGGCCCCGGTGGCGCCCATGCCAACCCCCTGGGCGGGCTGGTGGGAATCATTGCCCTGAGCGGTCTGCTCTGGCGTCAGCTGACGGCTTTGGCCAAAGCAGCTCGGCCCTGAAGCGGTGCACGGAGTGCTTCCTGCAGAGGAGCCACGCCGTAATCCCTCTCAAGCAGTGACATCACTGTTCGGCCGAAATCGGAAGGATCAAGATCAAAAGCCTCCAAGCAGATCCTGCCGAACGTGCTTCCCATCGGCTCCGGATTCCAGAGCAGCTTGCGCGCCGTCCAGGGCATCATGCTCATTGGGTTGTAACCGGGTTTGATCAGACCCTGGTCGAATCCGTACTGCTCAAGGTGGGTGTGGGGCTGCAGCCCGATGAAGAAAATGGCAGGCTCAACAAGATCGGCGCCGAAGATGCGCTCCAGCTCGCGGTGATAAGCAACGGTCTGACGAATCGTCTCCGGACGCTCGTCGATGACGTTGAACGAATAGTTCACCGACACATGGTCGCGGAAGCCAGCATCCGCCAACATCCTGCAACTCTCCAGCACCGTGCGCAGGTTGTAGCCCATGCGCATTTTGCGTACGAGCTCCTGCGACCCCGACGTGATGCCGATCTCGAAATAGCTCATCCCGGTCTCAACCATCAGCTGAGCCAGTTCTGGATCCAGATTGTCGGCTCTGATGTAGGCAGCCCAACGGATGTCGGTCAGGCCCTCAGCCTTGATGGCCCGCAACAGCTCCTTGGCGTCTTCGATGTAGCGCTTGGCTGGAATGAATTGAGCGTCAGTGAACCAAAAGCCTCGAACACCTCTGTCGTAGAGCTGACGCATCTCCGAGACCACTGACTGAACAGGGTTCAGACGCACCTGTTTGCCCTCTACAGCCGTATAGACGCAGTAACAGCAGTTATGGGGACAGCCACGTTTGGTCTGCACTCCGACGTAAAAATCACCGCCCTCGAGGTACCAGTCGAGTTGTGGCCAGATCGAGGCGATGTAGTCGTAGTCGCATGCCGTTTTCGGTCGACTCTCCGGTTGCTCATGGATCAGCCCCGGACGAGGCGGTTCACCAACCACGAAGCACCGCTCTCCATCTAGCGATTGACCGAGAAGCAGTTTCTCCAGCAGAGGCTCGCCCTCGCCAACGGACACAATCGTTCCCTTGGGCAGAGATCGTCCGAGCTGCTCATAGAACACACTGACAGCTCCTCCACCAAGCACGGCCCTGGCTTCAGGGCGATGACGCCTTGCTTGACGAAGCCCTCTGCGCACCAGAGCCTGGTTGCGGGAGAGCTCTCCGTAATGACTGGTCATCAGGCGGAGTCCACCCAATGCACCGTGCAATCGCTTCAGGGGATTGCGGGCGTAGAAGACTTCAAATGAGTTCTGTAGTGGGTTGCCACCCCGACCATCAACAGGCGCATAGATCTGAATGTCCCGCCAGGAGAACACCAAAAGCGTGGGGCGGAATTGGTCAATGGTGATGCGCAGAACCCGATGCACATCCAGAACCGGCAACGCCGCCAGGTCAAGAATCCGCTGCGGGACTCCTGGGAAACACTTATGCAGGTGATCAGCCAGATAGATCGGGCCGATCGGGAAAATGGGATTGCAAGGCAACCTGACCAGCAGCACCCTCTCGCCGGAATGCTTGGGCTGAGTCAGGAGCTCAGGCGGTTGCAGAAGGCCTTGCATGGCTTGGACGCTAACAACCACTTCTCTGAGAACGCCTGAGCGAGGTCTCAATGGTTCTTCACGTCGGCTTCATAAAGCAGTCGACATCTTGCGCAATGTTGCTTTACAATCGCGTTTGGCAGGGCTTCCTGCCCTTCCGTAACCGTCTCCTCGGAGACATTCTTTTCCGTTCTCATGACCACCACCATTCAGCAGCGCTCCGGCGCTAATGGCTGGCAGCAGTTCTGCGAGTGGGTCACCTCCACCAACAACCGCCTCTATGTGGGTTGGTTCGGTGTGCTGATGATCCCCACCCTGCTGGCTGCCACCACCTGTTTCATCGTTGCGTTCATCGCAGCACCCCCCGTC
>QCTE01000066.1 GCA_003211275.1 Synechococcus sp. AG-673-A03
TCTATCTTGCTTAATGCGTCGAAGAGGCATGCCTGACGCTGTGACAGCACATTCCTTGGTATGTAGCCGGCGCTACCAAAATGAGATTTTTGTGTAAGAACGGCAACCAAATTTGGCGGGCATCAATTGCCTTCAGCAAGCAGCGAAAGGGAGCTACTGCAGAAACGGGATCCTCCGCGATGGCACCAGACATCAAGCGAGGAGAACCACCACTTCAAATCACGATCTGAATTTGCAATCAAAGCTCAAGCCTGAGCAGCAACATCAACAATCAGCGATGTCCACTCACCAATCTGCTAAAACCAGCTGAAAACGGTGAAGACCAAAGGCTAAAAACGCGAAGATCAAACCAAGACAAAAGAATATTACGACCCAAAACTGTTCTGCCAGATTAACAACATTTAACAAGTCCACTTGCTACAACCATGAATGGCCCGTTTCATTGAACTCGCCGAAGGGAGTCAACCCAGAGAATCTTGCCAAAGGCGGCAATTCACTCAATCACAAACTCAAACCTGCCCTCAAGAGTCATAATTAGATTAGCCTGCGCCATTGGGCATTGATGCGCTCCAGCCTCAGCAAGACTCGCAACAAGGCTTCGCTCCAAATCTCAAAGCCAAGCAATCATGTTCTGATTGCCGCACTGATTTTTGTTCTCATAGCACTTGTACTACAGAGCTGGCGATCGCAGGTGCTTCTTGCCAGTTACGACCAAGGTATTTTTCAACAAGTGCTCTGGAATAGCCTTCAAGGGCACCCTTTTGAAAGCACTTTATCCTCACAGCTCTCCACCAATGTGATCCACAGCGGAGAGCCACCAGGATTGGGGTATGCGCGCTTAGGGCAACATTTCACGCCCTCCTTACTACTTTGGGCTCCCTTATTTGGATTGATCGGAGGCGCTGCACTTCCGCTTGTGCAGGTAGGTCTCATCACAATCGCTGGATTAATCTTTCATCAAATTGCCACTGCGATTGTTCCTGCAAGAACTGCAAACTGGCTGACCTACGCATTTTACGGGGGTAATGCACTCATTGGTCCAACCCTGGGGAATTTCACCGATCTCTGCCAGCTTCCCTTAGCTGTTTTCGCCTTAATGCTGGGACTTCAAAGGCGAATGAAATGGTTAATCGTTTGCGCCGCTGTCCTCATTCCGCTGATTCGAGAAGACACCGGAATCATGTTGATAGCCATTGGACTTTGGCTGCTCTTTCGAGAACGTGACCGATGGCTGATTGCCGTTGTTTTGATTGTCTGGGGAGCTGGATGGATGTTATTCGTCACCAATGCACTGATGCCACTGTTCTCTGACGACAACAGCAAGAGGTTCATGGTGGAGAACTTTGGCCAATATCTCGATGTTGGCCCCAGCGAAGGTGCCAGCAGTCTCTCCATGTTGCGGCAGGCCTTGGGGCAGCCACTGACCCTATTGAAGGAACTCTTCTCCCCCCCAGCTCAAACCTGTTTGTACCTACTTGGCCATGGACTTCCCTTCCTCATGGTGCCTTTGATCAGCATCGATGCATGGATCCTGGCAGGCCCATCACTGCTTGGTTTGTTTCTGGCCCAAGGCAGCAATGACCCGCTCTCGATCACCATTCGCTACACGCTGCTGGTCGTGCCAGGCTTCAGCCTTGGAACATTGCTTTGGTGGAGCCGTCGTCAGAACCCAGTCCCTGGGCGTCGTACTCGCCTGGCCTGGGCAATCGCCATCACCCTTTCGCTACTACTCACAGTCAGCAGCAATCCCCATCGCAGCCTGTCGTGGATCGTCCCTGACAGTATTCAGCCAATGGTGTTTAGCAGTCCTGTTCAGCAATGGAAACACGGACAGGATGCCCGCCAAGTTCTGAATTTGATCCCCAAAGACGCTTCTGTGAGCGCTAATACACCTCTGATTCCGTTGATCGCTCGACGTGAGGTTGCAGTCCGTTATCCCGAATCGCTGCATTACCTCGACCGAGACAAGAACAAACTGGCCGTGGATTGGATCGCCGTTGATCTCGACTGGTTGGAGCGCTACAGCGTGGCGTTTCGAAGTGATTGGCGAGAACTCAGAAGGATTAAGCAGGAGCTACCCAGCCAGATGGGTGATTACCGGGTGCAAGGCCTCAGGAATGGCATCGCCGTTTTGCAACAGAACGGACCTCTAAAACCCGAATTGGAGCTGCAATTAAGAGAACGGCTCGCCACGCCTCTGGCACCACACCCAAGCCGACCTCCGAACAAAAAGTCCTAAAACGATGCCCCCGACCAGAAACTGGCCGGGGGCTCTCGCCGGGTCCGCTCTGGCGCGGAACCGATTGATCAGTCAGAAGACAATGCCGTCAGCCGGCGTTCTCCGCGATCAGCAGACCCTGGGTCAAACAACTGGAACTCATGGACACCTCCTCCTGGATGGATAGATGAACGCCGGCGATGCATTCGATCTCATGCATGAACCCGAGGGTTGAGGATGAGACCACATCACTGCGAACTTGTCTTTTGCAAGTTAACGGACGCTGGGGGCTTGTGGCAGTGCAATTGCCACTTTTGCTCTGGTTGCTCACACTGCTGATTTGGCTCCCTTGGCTGGGCAACGTGCCGTTGCGCGATTGGGATGAAGCGTTAGTGGCAGGAGTCTCCCGTTCCACCGCAGCACAACCAGCTTGGGACTGGCTTTTAGCGATTAAGAATAGTGAGTCGGTCTACCTCAACAAACCGCCAGCACTGCACTGGTTGATCGGGGCATCGATCAAGCGGTTTGGAGAGGTGGAGTGGGCAGTACGCCTGATGCCGAGCCTGCTGGCCAGCTTGGCAATACCCATGATCGTGATCCTGAGACGCCTGCTCAGCAATGGGGAAGAAACGGAGCGCTCGGCTCTTTGTGCTGGCTTGATCCTGATGACTCTCTTGCCCATGGCGCGCCATGGGCGGCTGGCAATGCTGGACGGGACTCTTGTGAGCTGCAGTTTGCTGCTGATCAGCGGTTGGCTGAGCAGCAAGCGCTGGCCTTGGCATGGCTTGCTGGCTGGATTGGGGGGAAGCGGAATCCTGCTGCTGAAACCACCAGCCCTGATTGGCTACTTGGCCATGATCGGAATCATTAGTTTTTTCGACACAGCCACCAGCAGAAAAGATTCAGCCTGGGGCTGGGCGATCATCGGCCTTCTCCCAGGAGCGCTCTGGCACCTCTGGCACTTTTGGCAGCGCGGAAACGATGCACTCGTGATGTGGGGTGGCCAGGGGTTGGGCCGAGTGACCGAAGTTGTCGGCAACAACAGTGGGGCCTGGGTGATGCCACTCACAGAGGTTCTTGAAGGTGGATGGCCCTGGATCCTGCTCCTACCCAGCGGCATGACCTGGGCATGGCGCCATCGCAAGACCTCGAAGGGCTTATGGGAACTTGGTCTCCTGCTCGGTAGCGCGCTGATGGTGTTGCCCTTGCGGACCCAATTGCCTTGGTATAGCCATCTCCTCTGGCCGCCAATCGCCCTTCTCTGCGGAGATGCCCTGGCTCGTCTTTTAAAAGAGGGACGCCCCCATTGGATCCCACAGGCTTGGAAGTGGATCGGAACTCTCCTCCTGATCAGCGCCGTAATTCTTATGGCGCTCAATGCCAGTGCGGCACTTCCTTTGCCAGCATTGATTGCCGCTGGCCTTGGCTTGCTCATCGGTGGGCTGAAGCTCTCGAAGCCTCTGCTGCTTCAACGTCAGCAAGGTCTTGCCGTGATGATCACGGGTTGGAGCATTGGACTGCTTGCGCTTTGGCACAGCCATCTCTGGCTGTGGGAACTCAATGAAATCTGGGATCCAAGGCCTGTCGCAGCACAAATCCAATCACTCCCAGCAGATGCGGTTGTGATGCTGGACGGACCCACACGCCCCTCACTCAACTGGTATGCGAAGCGTTCTTTAAAGGAGTTAACTGCCAAGCCTCCAGAGCAGTTTTGGCTCGTGAGCGAGCGGACCCGCCAAGGTTGTCAGACGAACAGACCTAACGCGGACGGTTGGGCTCTCTGGCACTGCTCCTCTGCTGACCAACCATGAACAGGAGGCCACCTGCACGCCTCTGGTGGACATCCTTTGGTCTTGCTTTGTTGGGTTGGGGACTCGCTGCTTCGCGCCATTGGCTGCTTCAAAGCAATGCCTATGACCTCGGGCTATTTGATCAATGGGCCTGGTTAGTAAGTCATGGGCTACCACCAATCTCCTCAATGGAAGAGGTTCATCTGCTGGCTGATCACGGCGCTTGGATGTTCTATTGGACCGGTTTGCTGTATTGGTTTCATCCCTCCATTCAATGGCTGTTCGCAAGCCAAGCTCTGGCCCTCAGCCTTACCGCAATTCCTATTTGGATGTTGGCAGCACAAGCAGGCCTGAACAGACGACTGTGCTGGTTCAGCTGTTTGTTGTGGTGGCTTCAACCGTTGGTCTTCAACGTCAATTTGTTTGACTTCCACCCCGAGACCTGGGTCATGCCAGGACTCGGCTTGGCGATTTGGTGCCAACGCCAGCAACGCTTTGGTGGATGGCTTCTGCTTCTG
This sequence comes from Synechococcus sp. AG-673-A03, assembly GCA_003211275.1. Classification (GTDB taxonomy): domain Bacteria; phylum Cyanobacteriota; class Cyanobacteriia; order PCC-6307; family Cyanobiaceae; genus Synechococcus_C. Next base: position 4,527 of record QCTE01000066.1, read on the forward strand.
GTTTTGATGTTGGGATGCCGCGATGGCCTTGTTCTGGTCACGCTTGGACTCAGCCTCAGCTTGCTGATTCAACGGCGCTGGCATTGGGCCATCGCCGGCGCAGGACTATCCGGCGTCTGGATTCTGCTGCTCAGCAAATGGCTGTATCCGTGGTTCCGAAATGGAGAAGGACCAAAAGCTGCTGGTCGGATGTTCTCCCATCTTGGTGACAATTTCGGTGACATTCTGTACACATTGGTCAGCCAACCATGGCTTGCCTTCACACACATCGACGTTGGCGGAGGTGCTTTCTACCTTCTCGTCCTAGTCCTCCCGACTCTTCCTTTCTGGAGAAGGCGCTCATTGATGATCTTGAGCGCCGCAGTACCACTATTGCTCGTCAACCTCAACGCAGAGTCATCGTCTTATCGCACGCTGATTCACCACTACAGCCTTCCTCTGGCCGTCCTTAGCGTGACAGCCGCAATCGACGGATTAGCCCTCCAGCCAAGAAGAGCTTTCCCTTGGAAAGGTGTGATTTGGGCGGTGATGATCTGGGTGGCATTAGCCAAGCCTTGGTTTTTCACGGGGCCCTATCTCAATCGAATCAATATGGTGGGTGATGGACAACAAGCCATCTCCAAACTCACAACCAAGGATCGCGTCCTCACAACCAGTTATTTCGTTCCACAGATCAGCCAAAGGCAGCATGTTGCCTTTGCTAAAAAGTCTCAAAGCAAGCAAGCCTTTAACAACAACTGGAATGTCTTCTTACTGAACCCCAGTCAACCGGGATGGGGCTCTAAGAGGAGAATTCAGACAGATCTTCTCCGTCAGGCAAAAGACAGAAATTGGACTTGTCAGAACTGGGATTCTGGCCTTGAACTGTGCCGGAAGCCCGACGCAAAATCATAACTCCACCCTCACAAAAAACTCGTTCATAGCGTCCATCAGACGTCAGTCTTTCCACTGCATTCAGGATGCGTCTTTGCTGTTGAGTTTCTCGCTTAAATAATGGTACCAAAGGTGAATAATAGCCAGGAAATGTGGCGATCCAATCCACCTCCTGGACTTGCCCCTCACGGTCCAGGTAATTCACACCATTGGGGAAGCGAATGGCAACCTCCCGCTGAGCAAGCCGAGGCAACAAAGGAGTATCTCCACTCACCGAGGCCGTTGGCGGGATCAAGGAAAGAGCTTTGAGCCCTACTGCTCGTCGCTTCAGCATCTCGGAGGGCGAAACATGCACCCATGGCGAAAAACTATCAGGCACTACTGCAGAAAAAGTTCGGTGCGGATTACTAACAATCGTCATCAATAGTCCAAGACTCAGCGCAGCAGTCCAGCAAGGTCGCAACCAACGCTTCTTCCAAACAGACGGGTTGGCTTGCCACCACAGCAACGTGCCGATATATAAGCCTGGGACAAGAGCCAGCACATAGCGAAGCGTCACGGCAAGAGCCGTACGACCCTGGGACAACAAAGCAATCAGCAACGGTGCACTCACAATCAACGCCGCGTCAACTGAAAACAGTGGCACCAATAAAAGCGGCAGAGTCAGTGCAATAAGAAATCCAAGTGTGGCGCCTGGCGGGCTGACCAAAGCTTGCAAGAGGGCTGCTGGCTTTTGCAGCATCTGGAACAAAACTGACAACGTTCCGCCAGAGACATCCTCAACAAGATGTCCAAATTTCTCTTGGAGAAAACGATCAGATAAGGAGGCATCGACAGAAGGCTGAATCAACCCCGTCACCAGCAGCACCCACGCACATGAGATCAGCATCAACCCCACCCCAATTCCACGCAGATCAGGCCTGCGAACAGCGGACCAAAGGCCAATCGAAAAGAGCAAAAGACCACTGTCTTCTCGAACCAGTAACAAGGCAACAGACGAGAACATGACCAGTCGCCAGCGCCGATCGAGCAATCCCCCCAGGATCAGAAAACCAAGAAGGGGGTACCAAATCAGGTCGTGAAAGTTTTCCAACATCGGGCCAATCACAGCCCCACTCAAGAAGTAACTCAAGACGAGACGCCAAGCCAACTCCTCACTCAAACGAGGTTGAGCGATACGCCAGAGCACTAAACCAGCCGCAGTTAAGGCTGTGGCTTGCGCGAAGGGAAGAACAACCCAACCGAAAGCAGCAACTGCTGGTGCCAACAGCAGAGTCAATGCATTGGCATGCTGACCCAAATGGAGATAAGCAACATTCGGCAGGTCTCCATTCACTGCAACAGCAGATGAAAGAACTGATGACAAACTGCTTTCGAAAGGGCGACCTTGTGCAGTTGACCACAACTCCTGAAGGAATAAGGCCTGGTCATAGGTGGACCCGAAACTTTCCAGCCTCCAAATCTGAAGGAAGAACCCCATCAGCCAAAAGCCAGCCGCTAAAGCTAAAACTGCAGGAGGCCAAGATCTGATGAGGGGATTCCAGATCTTGAACGATGCGATCAAAGCCGACGTTTTTCCCAACAAGTCCCTACCCAAAAGCGCCACGCAGAAAGCCCGAAGCCATAGCCACCCAGCCATCTTGGCCTATGGAGACAATCAGACAGTCAAACAGCGTCAAAATTTCCTACAAACCAACAAATCATTCAAATGATCACAACACCTTCAACTGAAATCCATTACTCCTAAAGGAGTAATCAACAAACCAAAATCTGCATTGATCACGATCAAATCG
>QCTE01000067.1 GCA_003211275.1 Synechococcus sp. AG-673-A03
ACGTAAGCCTCCTTCTCACGTTCAGGTGGTCTCTACCTGCCTAGCTCCCCCTTGGGCAAACCCACTGCCTGGATGCTGCAGCTGGCCATAACCAGACAGCACAAAAAAATGCCCACTAGCCAAGAAGTCAGAGAGCGAGCTAGAGGACCCAGAAGAGCCGAGGAGACTCGAACTCCTGCTCCCTGCATGCCATGCAGGCAAACAATCGCTCAAATAGCAGTGCTTAACTGCAATCTTGAAGAGAAAGCTTCAGAAATAGCGCAAGATCAAGTGCAAGATTGATGCACCCTTGAGGGTTTGCACTAAATCCAATGGTCTTAGCTTCGGGCGCGCCAGACACATCAAGTCGCGCTGCAGCAGCCGAACGAACACCCCGCTTCACCCATTTGTTGCTAGTACTAGTGCACTAGCAACGCGAGCATGTCAGTCGATTACGGGCTCCACAGCCAACAGGTCCCCTCGGATCAGCCGATCTTCCTAAGCGTTGTTCCAGGCATGACGGTGGTGGTGCGGCATGACCGCATGACCGGAGAGAAGACCGACAAGGATTGGTGGATGGGGCAGGTGATCCACTGCGGCGGCGGTGCCCGTGATCCGAAGATCCATAACCTCTTTCAGATCGCTGATGTGGATTCAGGCGTGATCCGCTGGGTCAACGCTGATCTAGTCACCCGTGTGATTCCAGAACTTGGATGAGTCGCTATTGAAGGTTGGGTAAACCGTCAGTTTTGAACTCTCGTCACCCAATCCTCTGTTTCTACGGTCGTTGTGTCGCATTGATGAAGGATGTGACTGCTCGAGGCAGGAGGTGATAGTCCCTGCCTTTTTTCTAATCACATCAACGCAACCATGCTCTATCTGTTAATTGCATTCACGTGGCTAGCGGTGTTCATTGGCATCGCCAAGAGTGAGAATTGATCCGCTGGGTCAACGTTGACCCATGTGAAACATTGTGTAACCGTGCTTAGTTACGACTGACGCTCTACCCTTACATGTTTTCCAACATCAAGCATTATCTTGACCTCTTTGAAGCAGTAATCCAGGAAATCCTTGAGGTCAACTTCATTGGCTGTGTCATACCAAGTTATCCCGATGTTATGCATCATGGCAGGCACCCAATCCGGGGTGAACCCATGTATAGCTTCAGCTGTAGCTAAGCAATAGGAGGCTTCTAGATAATCTCGTTTGAAGGCATCAGATAGACGATTTTCTTGACAATATACATAGTCTCTCGCAAGAGTTCTGAGAACAATTGCCAAGGTGTCGTGCGGATAGTGACGATTCTCTCGATATTCAGATGCAACCTGAAGCTGTTCCATATTACATCCTATATTCAAATTCTCTTGGACCTCAATAAAGATATCCGTTGTATAGCACCAGCGAATTGCATCGTTATAGATTTCAACCTTCTCTTCTTGTGTCTTGCCTTGGCCTGTAGCGCCCTCCATAAAGTACCCAAAGCTATAAGAAAGAGGGGCTAGAATATCAATAGTAAGCAATGCCCGATTGGCTATGGCTGGCAATAGTCCTATGGCTAAATCAAAGGAAGTCTGCTTGACTACAGCAAGGTCCTGCTCCTGTTGGGCTTGAAGTTCAGGTGCTACTTGCATTCCTTCCTCAATATTTTTGCCCCAATAAAGCCATCTTGGGATGAGTAAGCCAAGGCCAAGGAGTCCCTGGTATATCTCATCCGGTGTCCGCAGTCTCTCTAGCTCCGAAGGCTCTATACCTAGGTCCACTGCCTCTTTGAGTAACTCGTCGTTCAACTGGATTGATGTGTTTTCCCCATTCTGACCGTCTGAAGATGGCTCAGCATCACCAGACACCCATGTCAATCTTCGTAACCGAGAGATCCGTGACCACGCGGATGATCTGGGTTGCAGGAGCATGCTCAGACAAAACGCCATCGAACCTGGGAGACCATTCAAAAGTCAGGCGGTTGGAAGCGCTGTAAGCCCAAGTGGTGAAGCTCAGCAAGCCAGTGCAAGAAGAGCAACGATGACGACGGTGGCGCTGATCGGTTCCATGGCGTTTTCCTGTCTGGATTCACCATCCCCCTTTCGAGCGAAAGACCTTGTGACCAACCTCACAGCCCTGGTTGATGTGGGTCATCAAGTCAAACGCTCAACCAGAAGATGGTGTGTCCATCGAGAGGGAACAACCCTCCACCGCATTTAGACCCATGCCTCACATCGTCACTTTCGACGGACTCTCTGCCACCCAGGCTGGCTTTCAGGAACCAGATGATTTCCTCAAGTTGGGCGACATTAAAGGTGCGTTTCAAGCAGATGAGCTGACCGGCAAGTTCGATGCCGTCAGTGGTGCTAGGGACTTTTCTGGTGACATTTCTGGTATCGCATGGGGTGATCCAGATAGACAGCAACTGGAAGGTCAAGCCTTCCTGAGAGAACAACGTTCTGCTGTAAGAGGTGATGGTGACAATGAGGGATGGAACTGCACTTGCGTACCTGACTCTTTATTCACAAAAATCTTCGAAACAGCCCCTGGGATGAACAGCTTCGCTGGATCGCTCAACCCTGCTCCTGGACTAGGTGGCACTGCTGGACCTGGAGCTACTTCCTTCATGACAGGACAGTTCGAGATGCTCACTGACAACGTCGGTAATCCTTATTCAGCTCCAATCGATTGAGCCATGACGTTTCAACGCAATGCCCCGCACTCACGAGTGGGGTTTTTGTTTGCCTGCAGTGGACTGAGTTTTGGAGAGCAGCCAGCCAGCGGGGTCTACCCATGCGGGAGAGCTAGGCGGCTGGAAGACCACCTGAATGGGCTGCAAAATCAGCTCCTCGCCTCTTTCAAAGCCTCCTCAAATACTGAAGCATCAATCTCTTCGCAAGAGCCTTCACCTCTACCAGTTAGTGATTTATTCATGGTTTTAACTATCGCTGTTCCTTTCGAAGAGATTAAATATGGTGGCATTAAATTCAATTTGAATATGTCGCTAGATTTCAACTGGTCATTATCCACCTTCCAAGTTGTAATTATTGTCTTGTTTTGGACTGTAAAGCTTTGCGGGTATCCGGTACTTGCGTCGGTAAGTGTTTTCTTGGTCAAATCTATTTTAAAGATTGAACTGACGTCTTTTGTTCTTTTTCCAATTATTCTAGATGTTGCTGAATCGGTAATGACTATATCGTCTGACTTCTTGCACCTCAAATAAAGATAGTCATCAGCAAAGGCAGGAGATGCTGAGAGGAGTAGAGCACCAAGGAGTGTTGGAAGTTTCATATACAGATGCGAGACAGCTGAACGGTAGCAACGTCGCGTTTCAGCTCAACCAGGAACAATACTCCGTACGACAGACAAGCTGCCTTTACTCACATACCTCAACCAAGTGCGGGGTTTTTATTGCATTGTTCTTTGAGGTACACCTAAGCTCATAGCGAAGCAGGACACTAAACGAATGTCACGCAGGACTATTGCCATTGCTGCAGCACTGTCTGTGCTTGCTCTTGGGTCGCCGTTGAATGTCGCTCGTGCGAACACTTCATTTGCCCAATATGCTAATCAAGGAGTTGAAAGATATAACTCAGGCAATTATCGAGGAGCACTTGATGCTTTCACGAAGGCGATAGAAATTGAACCTCAGATTGCTGAACTCTACAACGACCGTGCAGATACAAAGAGAAAATTACAAGATTTCCAAGGAGCAATTGCTGATTACACGAAAGCAATTGAGATCAATCCTCAGTTTGACAAGGCATACTTGCATCGTGGTGTTTCTAAGGCTCGTTTAAAAGATTTTCAAGGATCAATTTCTGATTTCACGAAATCTATCCAAATTAATCCTCAGGATGCCATGGCCTATTACAATCGCGGGCTTTCCAAGAGTAAATCAAAAGACCTTCAAGGAGCAATTGCTGATTACACGAAGGCAATAGAGTTAAAACCTCAGTATGCCAATGCTTATCTGAATCGTGGAACTGATAGAGAAATAGTAAATGATCTTCAGGGTGCCTGTCGAGATTGGAGAAAAGCAGTAGATCTTGGCAATAAACGCCCTGCTGAATGGGTGAAGAAGCAGTGCTAGCAAATAGTCCTACGAAGTCTTGACTTGAACCAAACCACAACTCACTAGCCCCGCCAAGCGCGGGGTTTTTATTTAAAGACCAGAAATAGGCAGATCTTGCAAAAAAGGCTAGTGATGGGGTAACCATGCAACGCCAAGGATGCCTCGCGCTAAAACTGCATTTGCTGCTGCCTTATCCCTGCTCATACCAATAGGCTGCCCATCTCTGGTTGGACTGGCACCAGCTGTTGGAATTACGGCAGGGGTGCTGTCAACGCAAGCGGCATATGCACAAAGCGCATTGTCCATTTACAAATCAGGCAAAGAGAAGTTCAATAGAAAAGATTATCAAGGAGCAATTATTGATTATAGTAGGCTAATAGAATTATATCCTCAGAGTCGATCTGGCTACTTTGCTCGTGGCATGTCAAAAGCAAACTTAGGAAAATACAAAAGCGCTGTTAATGATTACACTGAAGCATTGCGAATTGATCCTAGTTTTGTCGCAGCTTATATAGGCAGGAGTGAAGTAAGAATGAAGTTAGGCAATACCAAAGGGTCCATTAAAGACCTTGATGCGGCAATCGAATTGGATTCTAAAAATGCCTTTGCATACAGAGTTCGTGGTATTGGAAAAGAAAAATTATCTGATCTTGAAGGTGCGTGTGCTGATTGGTCAAAGGCAGCTGAATTGGGTGATAAGGCACCTGTCGCTGAATGGGTTAAAAAGCAATGCTGACTTTTGAAGCTGTTTGATTTCAACGCATGTGTGATGCCTCCCCGCCAAGTGCGGGGGTTTTTATTGCCTACTTAGCCTTGTGAGTGAAGCTATTAGCTCTCACTAATAATGGATCCAAAGCAAGTTAATTTGCTGTTTCAGGCAAGCCAGACACCTGAACTGACTGATGCAAAGCGGCAGAAGCTAACGCTGATGAATCCTTGGACGCAGAGTGGTCCTGTTGCGATGTTGATGCAACGCAGGGTGGCTGAGATTGACCCTGTGCAGGCTAAGCAGTGGATTCAGGATGCAGGTGCAACGTTGTCATTAACGACCGCTGCAGCGAGTTTGGGCATTACTGAAATGACGATGGCTGCTAGTGAAGAGCTATCAAGAATGGCACCAAAGACGGATGAGGAATTACGGCAGGAAGGAATTGAAGAGGTGATGAGTCGCGGCAATCCATTTGGTGAACCTGCACGAATTGAAGATGGACGGATGATCCCGAGGGGTAAGGGCAATCTGACGGATCAGCACAGGCTGCAGATGTTGGATCCAGCGCTTGCGGAGAAGATGGAGAGGCTAAGTAATCCACAGCCTGCGCATAACTTCACTGATCGCGAGGTGATGATTTTGCGGTCTAAAGGTTTTGCCGTACCTGGAGAGGGCTGATGCTGGTTGGTTACGCCGGTAATGATGCTGCGGTGCATGAGTTTCTTGCTGCTAACGGCAAGCGCATTGAAGTGCCTGATGCTGTGTTGAGGCATGGCAATGCAGGCGCGTTTATTGAAAAGAAAGTGCGAGAGAAGCTTGCACAGGCTGCTGCTGTGAAGGCACAGGATGCAGCAGATCAGCAGTTGTTAGCTGCCAGGATGGATGAGCAAAGAGCAGCTGAAATTGAGGCAAAGAAGGCTGAGAAGGCAGCTGCTGAGAAGTTGCAACAGGAGCAACTAAAAGAGCAGTTTCAAGGTCATCTGGACCGTGTGGCATCGAATTCATTGCAGGCTGCTGCTGCGATCCAATCAAAGGAGCATGTGATTACTCAGGCATGTGATGAATCATTAGCTCAGATACAGGAGATCAAGAATCAAGCGCTTGCGGCAATTGCAGAGAGTAGGGATGAAGTGATTCATCTGGTGAATCAAGCGCAGAAGACAGAGGGCAACAATGCACTTGCAATCTTTGAGATCAATAAACGGTTGCAAGCGCTGGAGGGTAAACAGAGTCAATGATGCAGGGTCGACTGATGTTCAGTGGGTGCGCACCCCCTTTATGGGTCTCTCCACTGGGATAGGGAGTCCATAGCTGGGTATTGGGGGCGATATTCAGCTGTGCCTATTCGTCTGCGGTCTGCGGCGCTGACAAGCGCACCAAGCAAAGCCCGGCATCATGCGCGGACTGACGCCATCCCAATGCTTCGCCGCCTTTCCATTGGATTACTGGCTTCTGCTGTTGCCCTTGCCCCGCTGCCTTTGAAGGCACAGGACGGCAGTGCAGAGGATCTCGGTGATGTGATGAGCATCAGCCTCAAGGATGTGGTCAAGCCAACCCTTGGCTTCCAGGGCGCACTGCAGGGTGCTGGCACTCCGAACCAGGCTGGTATCGGAGGGTTCCTGCCACTGTCTGTTGGCGATAACAGCGTCTGGTTCCTTGATGCCCTGATCAACGCCAACTTTGCTGATCGTGAGGGTGATAGCAGCATCATCAACACTGATGTTGCTGGCGGAACTGTCAGCACCTCAAC
>QCTE01000068.1 GCA_003211275.1 Synechococcus sp. AG-673-A03
ACTATCAACCCGCCGGTTCCGGCGACGCACCTCCCTCCAGCGATGCCGGTGCCCTGTTGGCGCTGGCGGAACGCCTGGAGCTTCTGCTCAGCATTTTCGCCAAAGGTCAGCGCCCGACGGGTTCGTCCGATCCTTATGCGCTTCGCCGTGCTGGCAACGGGATCGTTCAGATCCTCTGGGATCGTGGTTGGCGCCTGCCGCTGCAGACTCTCTTGAGCACAGCGGCACAGCACTGGGCAGGGCTGTTCCCAGCGTTTCAGTTCGACGCGGCTTCTCTTACCAATGATCTGGGACAGCTGTTGCGCCAACGCATGGTGTCTCAGTTCGAGGAGGATGGTTTTCCCCCCGACCTTGTGCAGGCCGTGAGCGGAGAGGCCGTCAGCAGCGCACGCCTGCTTCAGGATCCGGTCGATGCGCGTGAACGGTTGTTGTTGCTCCAGGATTTGCGGGCTGATGGCCGGCTACAAGCGGTTCAGGCTGTGGTTCAACGGGTATCCAAGCTGGCTGAGAAAGGAGATCTCGACACCTCTCAACTGGTTCCGGCTCAAGTGATCGAAGCCTCGTTGTTCGGCTCCCCAAGTGAGTCCGATCTACTGAAGCAGTTGGAGAGCCTCAGTCCGCTGGCTGAAGCCTGTGATTACAAAGGTCTGGCATCAGAGCTCCAGGGTGCTGCCCGAGCTCTCGAAGCCTTCTTCGACGGCGAAAACAGTGTGATGGTGATGACTGAGGACGAAGCTGTACGACGCAATCGTCTGAACCTGCTGGGTGTACTGCGCAATCAGGCTTCCGTTTTGGCATGTTTCGACAACATCCAGTCGTGAATAACGGCTTGAGCCCGTCTACAGCCGAGCTCAGCCTTGATGGGCTCAGCTGCTGGTGACTTTTGAACGCTCCTCGCTATTTGAAGCTGGGTCTTCGCTGGCCTTCGATTTGATCGCCTGGGACGCTTCCTCAGCAAGGAAGTCTCCGTCTGAGCGACCTACAGCTGAGGGAACAGACCCGTAGTTGGACGGTGCAAGGGCCTGACCACGCAACAGGCTTGCCACAGTGCGCAGGGTGAGTTTGATCTGCTGCCAGGGATTCATCATCACCACTCGCTTGTACAAGTAGCTGTCGAAGGTGAGTTTCTGAACATCGCGGTCATCGCACATTTCCACGAAGGCTTCGCGAGCGGCGTCGTTCCGGTAGAAAATCTTCTGAAGAATGTCGAGCACTGCATAAGTGGCGCCGTACTTTCTGTCCCAGCGCTTCAGGTAGGTGGACTTGATCTGCTTCTCCGTGGGGATGCAGCTGCCATTGGCTGAAATCTCCACGATGGCTTCGGCACACATCCGCCCACTTTTGGCAGCGAAGTAAATCCCTTCGCCGGAGGACTTGGTGACATAACCAGCGGCGTCGCCCACGAGGGCCATCCGACCCACGACGCGTCTTGGACGAGGGTGTTCGGGGATGGGATGGGCTTCCACCTTGATCACCTCACCTTTGAACAGACGCTTGCGCGCCCGTTCACGAATCCCTTTCTGCAGACCTTTGATCAGCGACTGGTTCTGCTGCATGGTTCCTGTTCCCACAGCAACGTGGTCGAACTTGGGGAACACCCAGGCATAGAAGTCAGGGGAGACATCGGAGCCGACGTACATCTCGGCGAGATCCTCGTAGTAGGTCATCTCCTCAGCAGGCAGCTTGATGCGTTCCTGGAATGCGATGGCCACGTTGTAATCACCGGCATCCATGGCCTTGGCAACGCGGGAATTGGCGCCGTCGGCGCCAATGATCAGATCCACCTCGAGAGTCTTCATCTCACCGGTGGGGCCACCGTTGCTGTAGTCGGAGTAATGCAGGGTGTAGGGCCCCTGGCGATTGGTTCCGGTATCAATCTTCTGAACCAGCGCATTCACGAGGGTCGCCCCGAGCTCGGCGGAACGGTTGCGCAGGAAGGAGTCAAAAACTTCGCGACGACACATGCCGATGTAGGCATCGTTGTCGTAACCCAGGGGATCCAGCCGGATGTCCACCTCCTTGTTGGAGGGGGAAATCATCTTCATGTTGCGGACTTTTCGATCGAGGATCGATTCGGGAAGTTCGAATTCCTCAACCATGCAGAGAGGGATCGCTCCTCCGCAGGGTTTGGCATTGTCGAGTTTGCGCTCGAAAATCCAGGTACTGATACCAGCTTTTGCAAGCACTTCGGCCGCGCAGGAACCACTCGGACCTCCGCCGATGACAGCAACTCTCAGCATCTCAGCACACTCCGCTGGACTCTAAATTGAAGCTACACCTCAATCCGTTGTTTCGCCGCTGGGACTGGCGCACCCCCTTACGATCGAAACATCATTGAAGTGCTCTTTTGTCTCGGGCTGTCGCCACCCGCAGCAGGAAGCGTGACAGCAGCCGCGATGACATCCCCATCGCACGCCGCAGTCGTTCCTCTCAACCGAAGCGGGGGAGTGGTTTAGGTCTTCTTCTCACCTGTGGGGTTGTTTTCTCACTGTCGCTGGCCACAGTGATGTTTCTGCCGGAACGGCTGCCCTTCGGTTCCAAAACCCAAGTGGTGGAGGGCATTGATGAACAACCAGGACGTGATGGTCGCCTGTTGGGGCATTTTCCCTACGCGGAAGCTGTCGTGGATCAACTGGTGCCAGTGGAGGCGGGCATTGAATTGCATCGAGACGCCGCTATCTCTCTTGATGCCATGCGTCGTGCGGCTGCAGCTGACGGTGTTGATCTGAGATTGCTGAGCGGTTATCGCTCCCAGGAGCTCCAAAAAAGTATTTTCTTCGACGTCAAATCAGAGCGAAATCAAACGGCCGCAGAGCGGGCCAAGGTCTCCGCGCCACCCGGTTATTCCGAACACAGCACTGGCTATGCCGTCGACCTTGGTGATGGGGCCGATCCAGCAACGAATCTTTCCGCCTCCTTTGAACAGACCGACGCCTTCAGTTGGCTTCAGGATCATGCAGCCAGCTATCACTTCACGCTTTCATTCCCTGCAGTGAATTCGCAGGGTGTCAGCTACGAGCCTTGGCACTGGCGATTTGAAGGTTCAGCGGATGCATTGCGAAGGTTTGAGCCCGCACGTCGCCTGGCCAATGGAGGTTGATGGTTGAAACTCGATCTGATTGGCAGTCGTTCTGCGCGACTGATCATTTGCGCTGCTCTCGGGCGTTGATCTGGAGCAACCTTCAGCCAGACCGTCCACATCGACCCGAAACGATCTCACGTTGAGATAAGGTGCGTCGACTGCGCCCCCCGGCGCCAAGAGACATTCCGCCACCTACAGACTCCTATGAGCGCCCAGCAAAAGGCGATTCGCAATATCGCGATCATCGCCCACGTTGACCATGGAAAGACGACCCTGGTCGACTCACTGCTGGCCCAGTCAGGCATTTTCCGTGACAACGAAGCAGTCCCCACCTGCGTCATGGATTCCAACGATCTGGAACGTGAGCGCGGAATCACCATTCTTTCCAAGAACACGGCTGTCACTTACAACGACACCCGCATCAATATTGTTGACACCCCTGGACACGCTGATTTCGGCGGTGAGGTGGAGCGTGTGCTCGGCATGGTGGACGGTTGCCTGTTGATCGTTGATGCCAATGAAGGACCGATGCCTCAGACCCGTTTTGTGCTGAAAAAAGCGCTCGAGCAGGGTCTGCGTCCCATCGTTTTCGTTAACAAGATTGATCGTGCTCGGGTTGATCCTGAAACTGCTGTCGACAAGGTGCTGGATCTGTTCCTTGAGCTCGGTGCTGACGACGACCAGTGTGATTTCCCTTATTTATTTGGAAGCGGCCTGGGTGGATTCGCCAAGCCCGATATGAAAACAGAGAGCGACACCATGCGTCCGCTCTTCGATGCAATCCTCCGCCATGTTCCGCCTCCGGTTGGCGATTCCACCAAGCCTCTGCAGCTTCAGATCACCACACTTGATTACTCCGATTTTCTCGGTCGGATCATCATTGGCCGGGTGCACAACGGCGTCATCAAGCAGGGTCAGAATGCAGTTCTGATCAAAGATGACGGCAACCTCAAGAAAGGCCGGATCAGCAAACTGCTGGGCTTTGAGGGTCTGCAGCGCGTGGACATCGCTGAAGCCAGTGCTGGCGATCTGGTGGCTGTTGCCGGTTTCGATGAAGTCAATATCGGCGAGACGATCGCCTGTCCGGATGAACCCAAGGCACTTCCACTCATCAAGGTGGATGAGCCAACCCTGCAGATGACCTTTGTGGTCAACGACTCACCGTTTGCAGGCAAAGAAGGCAAGTTTGTGACCAGCCGTCAGCTGCGCGACCGTCTTCAGCGTGAGCTGCTGACCAACGTTGCTCTGCGCGTTGAAGACACGGACTCACCTGATCGTTTTGCAGTGAGTGGTCGAGGTGAATTGCACCTCGGCATCCTCATTGAAACCATGCGACGGGAGGGTTATGAATTTCAGGTGTCCCAGCCACAGGTGATTTTCAGGACCATCGACGGCACACCCTGCGAGCCCGTTGAGACCCTTGTCATGGACGTCCCCGAAGCCGCTGTGGGCAGCTGCATCGAAAAGCTGGGATCACGCAAGGCTGAGATGCAGAACATGGAAACCAGTGCTGATGGCCGCACACAGTTGGAATTTGTCGTTCCTTCCCGTGGCCTGATTGGTTTCCGTGGTGAATTCATCCGCGCCACCCGTGGTGAAGGGATCATGAGCCATTCCTTCTTCGAATACCGTCCGATGACGGGTGATTTCGACACCCGCCGCAACGGTGTATTGATCGCATTTGAAGAGGGAACGGCCACCTTCTATGCCCTCAAGAACGCCGAAGACCGCGGTCAGTACTTCATTACCCCAGGAACCAAGGTCTACAAGGGCATGATCATCGGTGAGAACAATCGTCCTCAGGATCTCGAGATCAATGTCTGCAAGTCGAAGCAGCTCACCAACATGCGTTCCGCGGGTGCTGAAGAACTCGACACCCTTCAGTCTCCTGTGCAGATGACGCTGGAGCGGGCTCTCGAATACATCGGCCCCGGCGAAATGCTTGAGGTCACTCCGGAATCGATTCGTCTGCGCAAACTTCCTGCCAAGAAGATGGCCAAGCGTTGAGTCCGGCTGACGATCCCCGTTTCCCGCAGGCTCTGGAACTATTCAATTCCGGAGCCTGGTACGAGGCCCACGATGCCTTTGAGGAGATTTGGCATGAACAGATCGATCCCGACCGCAAGTTGATTCAGGCGATCGTTCAGATCGCTGTCGCCCATGTTCACCTCGAACGGGGAAACACACGCGGTGCAACCATCCTTCTCGGTGAAGGCATCGGACGTCTCAGGCCCTCATTACCTAGCGCGCTGGGACTTGACCTTGACGCGTTGCATACGGCTGTCGCTGACCGACTGAAGGCCCTTCAGAGCGGCGCAGACCCGGAGGTCCTACCGCCACCCCGACTGCTTGCGGCCGAGTGATTCGTGGGACCATGACTCATTCCTTTTTCAGCTCCTGAACCGATCGTGTTCCCACCGTTTCAGCGATCGATGACTGTGCTCCGCGCTTCCATGATCTGGTGCGGGGGTCTGCTACTGGCCTTGACCGGACCTTCTCTGGCGCAAGAGGTTGTTGCCCCTCTTGACGGTCCCTCATCTGACGACGGCTTGATCACGATCGAATCCGACAGCCAGACAGCCGACAACGTCACGGGAGTGGTCACTGCTATTGGCAATGTCCGCATCGTTTACTCCTCTCGAGGAATGGTGGCCACCTCACGACAGGCTCAGTACTTCAGTCGCGAGGGACGCCTGGTGCTGAGTGGTGATGTCGATGTGGTGCAGGAAGATGGCAGCACACTCAGGGCTGAACGTGTGACCTACAACCTTGAGGATGAGCGGGCTGTTGCGCTGCCCTCGAGTGGACAGCAGGTGCGCGCGACCATGATCCTGCGTCCTGACCAGCCAGCGCAGACCCCGCTGACGCCATGAGTCTCAGTCTCAATCGGGTCTCTCTCGCCCTGGGAGGTCGACCTCTGGTCAAAGACCTCACGCTGACGCTGGAACCGGGTGAAGTGATCGGTCTTCTGGGCCCGAACGGTGCCGGTAAAACCACAAGCTTCAATCTCGTCATCGGTCTTCTCAAGCCCGATCAGGGAGAGGTGTTGATGGATGGACATCCTGTTGCCAGTCTTTCCATGCCTGAGAGGGCAAGGCTTGGAATCGGTTATCTGCCTCAAGAACCCAGTGTTTTCAGGCAGTTATCAGTGCGGGAGAACCTTGAGCTCGTGCTGTCACAGACCGGTCTTGCCAAGCCTCAGGCCCGCGAACGCCTGCATCAACTGATTGACGATTTTCATTTGCAGCCATTTCTGAATC
>QCTE01000069.1 GCA_003211275.1 Synechococcus sp. AG-673-A03
CGACTTCAGGGCATGACGTCCCTGCCATCCGCTGAAGGGCAGGATCGCCTGCAAGACCAACTGCTTGAAAAGGCTCTGCAGCGCGGTCGCAGACAGGCAGAGCGGACTGCATCCGCTCTGGGGCTACGTCGCGTTGCCTTGCTGCGCATCGATCAACGCCGTCATGCCAGTGCCCGTCCGTCGGCGATGGGTGTCAATGCCTCACCTCGGTTCAGACCCGAGGAAGCGCCGCTGCCCAAAGCCAGCATCAGTCTTGCGTTGGATTACTGCCTCAACTGAGCCATTCCCCCACACTGACTTTGAGCTGGGGGCAGTGAGGCATGGAAGCAAGACGCAGCGATCGCCTGCTCTGGGTCACGAGCCTGTTGTTCGTGGTCTGGCTGGTCTGGGTGGAAACCAGCTTTCAGTATTTCGAGGGTTCCCTTGGATCGGATCTGCATCTGGATTCGGCGGGGGTGGCGCTGGTGGCCGGCAGCTTCTTGTTGCCCTATGGCTTGGTGCAAGTCCCCGTTGGTCGCCTGATCGACCGAGGCAGGGTCGAGCTTTGGCTGCTGCTGGCAGCATTGGCCGCTGCTTGCTGCAGTCTGGTGTTCGCCAGCAGCAACAGCCTGCAGGGGCTGCTGTTGTCTCGCATCGGCACCGGCATGGCCTGTGCCGTGGCATTCCCGGCATCAGCGTTGCTGGCACGTCGCAGCCTGCCCTCAGATCGCTTTGCCTTGGCGATGGGATTCACCGATGGTCTGTTAGGCGTCGGTGCTGCCTTGGCGGCCGTGGTGCCCCTGCTGCTCGGTCGCTCCGGCTGGCGTGATCTGGTGTTGCTTCAGGGGCTCTCACTGGCCCTGATGGTGGCCTTGCCGATGCTTCTGCTCGGAGGAAGCGTGCGCGCGCCTGCCAAGTTGCCAGCGGCAGAGCAGGACATTCGTGTGCAGCGCTGGACCAGGGCTGGAGTGAATCGCCTGATTCAGTGCTGCTTGCTCTACGCGTGGGGGCTTGGCTTCGTGTTCGGGATGGCGCAGTACGGCCTGCTCTCCAGCCTGAAGGGCTGGCCCAATTCGTTGATGGAAGGTCTCACCCTGACCATGTCGATCGGCCTGGTGGTAGGGATGGTGGCCAGCGGGGCTCTCGGCGGACGCCCTCAGCAACGTGGTGGACTGCTTCTGGCTGGCACCGTGATCACGCTGCTCTCGTTGTTGCTGCTGATCACGCCTTCGCTGCCGCGAGTGGTTCTGATGCTGCCCGCCTTCAGCTTGGGTGTTGGCATCGGTACGTCCGTGCTGGCGTTCCCGATCGCGGAAGCGTCTGCTCCTCCTGGGCAGACGGCGATGACCGTTTCGATCGTCAACACCTCCGGAACGGTGATGGGTGGGTTGATGACGATCGTGTCGGGGCTGATTCTTCAGGCTTCTCCTCAGGGAGACCTGTCGCTGGTGCTACTGATCTATGGCGCGCTGGCCCTGTTTGGTGTTGCGATGGCCAGCTGGATCAGTTTCAGCCCTGAGCCGGCTGACGTTGGCGCCATTCTTTCCAGGCCAGACGCGGTGCCGTCCAGAGACTCAGCAGAACCAGGGGAGTGACCGGTACAGCAGTGATCACAATGAAGGCCTGCAGAGCGTTGATCGAGGTGTTGTCGCCCAGGCTGGTGCCGATGCGCAGCAACACCAGGGTGAGACTGCCGATCATCAGAGCCCAGAACAAACGCAGCAGGGTCGGCGGTGTGCTCTTAGAACTGACCACCATGGCTGCGGCGTAGCTCATGGAGTCGGCACTGGTGGCCATGAACAGCACCACAAGCACCAGTCCGACTGGAATCAGCAGCCAGGACAGGGGAAGCTGGCCGAGAATCGCCAACAGTGCGCCCGACTCACCGCTGGCTGTGAGCGGGCCGCTGATGGAGCCAGGGTTGGCGAGTTCCAGCTGCATGCCAGAACCGCCCAGCAATGTGAACCAGATGTTGGTCACGATCGGGCAGAGGATGGCCACTGCCAGCACCAGCTCGCGCAGAGTGCGGCCGCGGCTCACCCCTGCCGTAAACAGACCCATCAGCGGTGCATAGCCGAGGAACCAGCCCCAATAGAACACGGTCCAGCCATTCACCCAGTTGCCTGGACTGCTGTTGGGGGCAAGCGCCATGCGAGGCAGGTTGGTGAGATAAAGCCCGAATGCGCTGATGAAGTGCTGAATCAGCCAAAGGCCTGGGCCCAGTAGCAGCAACGCGGTGGCAAGACCAAGGGTCAGCCAGACGTTCAGCTCAGACAGCCACTTGATGCCTCGCTGGATTCCACTCACGGTGGAAGTGGCAAACACTGCAGTGAGCAAGACGACCACCAGAGACTGGAGCCCGGCGCTGTCTGTGAAAGCAGGCAGCATTCCTGCGGCGTTGCTCAATTGAAGAGAGAGGAACCCCAGCGGTCCCACGGTTCCTGCGATGGCCGCCACCACGGAGAGGCCATCCGCGAGGTCTCCCAGAGGACCTTCCACCCAGCGGCTGGGAAGGATGCCCACCAGCAGCGTGCGTGGTCGCAGAGGCTCGCCTCGTTGCTCCTGGATCGAGAGCGTGATCGTCACCGTTGTTGCCACCAGAGCCCAGGCCAGGAATCCCCAGTGCAGGAAGCTCACGGCTAGAGATGGATCAACCGCCGCTGCGGTCGATCCATCAACTCCGACGAAATAGGGCGCTGGATCCCGGAAGTGGAATAACGGTTCCGCTGCCGACCAGAACACCCCCCCGCCTGCAAGCAGCGTGCAAATCAGCACGGCACACCAGTCGAAGAATTTCAGGCTCGGTTTCGCTTCAGCTCCTCCCAGGCGCAAGCTGCCGATCGGGCTGATGGCCAGCAAGATGGCGATCACAAACAGCAGCAGCACCATCCACTGCCAGAGGCCGCCGAGAGCGTTGCTCACAACGGCCTTACCTGAGCTAGTGAAATGCTGCGCCAGTTTGAGGTCAACGGCTGCGACCACCAGAAAGACCAGCAACGGGCCCGCGCCGATCCACAGGGGCTTGCGT
Source organism: Synechococcus sp. AG-673-A03 (assembly GCA_003211275.1). GTDB lineage: Bacteria > Cyanobacteriota > Cyanobacteriia > PCC-6307 > Cyanobiaceae > Synechococcus_C. The sequence goes on from QCTE01000069.1 coordinate 3,008, forward strand.
TGCCACCATGCGCTGGTGTCAGTCGCGCCGTCCTGGAGGGTTGATGGGTCGGGCAAGGGAGATGTCTTGGTGAGAGGGGCTTTAGGCGCTGACGGCTTCGCGCTGGTGACTCCAGCAGGAAAGATCCACAGCAGGGGTTTCACCGCTGGCCAGTCGTGCCAGCGAGTCGCCGATCAGGGGCGCAAATTTGAAGGCTTGGCCTGAGCCACCGGCAAACAGGCTCAGCTTGGGGCTTAGACGGTCCAGCACGAAATTGACGTCGCTGGCCATTGAGTAGGGACTGATCACTGTTTCGACCCGTTCCTGGACGCCTTCGACTTCGTTGAATAGGAATGTATCGAGAAGTTCGACCAGTCTTGCCGGTGGCTCGGTGGCCATGGCATTCGGTTCTGCGACACGCAGCTCCCTGGGTGCCCAGTCGATTCCCGCCTTGATGCGTGGCCGGCCGTCGCTGGTGTGGCTGAGCACCGGGAAGCCGTAATACAGGCCACCGTCATCGCCGCGCTCTTTCTGGAAGCAGAACCATTGCGGATAACGATCCGCCAATGCAGGGTCCACGGTGTAATGAGCCCAGAGCATCGGCCATACCTCAAGTTTCGGCGCGAGTCCCAGCGGAGCCAGCATCAGCTGGCTCCAGATGCCACAGGCCACGACCAGCTGTCCGGCGGCGATGTGGTGACCATTCTCCAGCGTGACGCCACCGCCGTCGCCATCCAGGTTCGCCACCGGGCAGTGTTCGACCAGTTGATGGCCGGCATGACGGGCCGTGCTGATCCAGTGAGCAACCACCTTGTCGCTGCGCACTGCTCCAGCGGTGGGCTCAAACAGTCCGGTGAAATCGCTTTTCGGATTCAGAGGAAAGCGGGTTGAAATCTGATCGGCATTCAGTGCCTCATACGGGATTCCTTGTTCATCCATCACCCGACGGGCCCCAGGGATCGATCCTTCGATCGTTTCCTCATCCCAGCTTTCGCCGTAAAACAGCAAGCCATGGGTTTCGCGCAGCTGTTCTCCTGCGTGGATCTCTTCCTCACGCCAGAGCCTGTTGGCCTCCTGAGCCAGACGGCAGAGCACGGGATCGGAGTACATCTCTCGGAACATCCTGGTTTCCCCGTAACTGCTGGCCTTGGCGTGCGCCAGGGTTTTGGCCTCGAGCAGCACCACGTCAGTGATGCCCCGACGAGCCAGGGACGCTGCGCAGCTGAGACCAGCCATGCCTCCGCCGACAATCACCACCGCGGCGTTGGAAGGAAGAGAAGCTGAGCTCATGCCTCGTCTCCGAAGCTGAGGCCAATTGGATCGGTCTCCCGTTCGGCGGTGACTTCCACGAGAGCGGCTCCAACGGAGAGGCCTTGATCGCGCTGGTTTAGGTAGTCAGTGGCTCTTTGGCGCACCTCGCTGCGCACGAAGGCGTAGACATCCTCCGCGCCTGCACCTTTCCAGGCGTCGGGTGAGAAGCGCTCGATCGAGTCAGCGATCACGGCACCGGCATTGACCAATGGATCTGGCAGCACACGGATGCCTCGGCGACGCAGGTCGTCGGCGAGCTGAGTGCTCTGGAACGGAGCATTGGCAGCTGGGACCACGGATTTGACCCTCAGGGCCGAGGCGATTTCAGCATTGATCAGACCTGAGATCGAGCAGGGCAGCAGCAGATCCAGCTTCAGCTCCCACCAGGGACAGTCCTGAGGCAGAGGAGTGGCACCAGGGAAGCCGGCACGTTCTGGACTGAGATCCACGGTGAACACAGTCCAGCCATGCTGAACCAACACGCGAGCCACGGTGCCGCCGACGGCTCCACATCCATGCACGAGAGCGCGACCGGGTTTCGCGTCGGCAAGGGTCGATTCGAGTACGGCTTCAACGGCGCCGAGGGTGCCATGAGCCGTGGCTGCGCTGGCATCAACAGGACTGCCTACGGCAGCCAGCACGTGGGGAGTGAGCTCCGTCAGGCGCTCCATATCCTCCAGGCTGGTATTGAGATCACAGCCGGTGATCATGGCTCCGTCGAGAGATTCCAGAAGCCCAGCGGTAATGCTGATCAGCTCGTCCTTCACCGCCTCCGGTTCGGCGGCGCGCGCCACGATCTTGCCGCCGGCAAAACCGGTGCCATAGAGGTCGTGCTTGTGGGTCATCAGCCCCGCAAGTCGCTGTCCATCGGCAATGCAGGCCTCATCGCTGGGGTAATTGAGCAGACGCAGGCCGCCGTTGGCAGGGCGGCGTGCATCGGTGTTTTCGGCCACCACGAACACCGATAGATGGTCGGAGACATGTTCAGCTAGCACCGAAACATCCGGCGCGGGGCGGGTTGTTGTTGTCATCAGGCCACTTTCTCCATCATTTGGTGGTGCTCCACGTAGTCCAGGCTCCACTCGGAAGGGGCGTCCGCGATGCGTTGCTCAAGGCGCTTGTACACCTCATCTGCCACGGCATCCCCAGCAGTGCTGGCAAAGCTGTGTCGGCTCCAGCTGCGGATCGTGGCCATCAGTCCAGCCGCGAACGCTGCCGTGTCGCCGCTCTCCTCCCAGCGGCGGCGGTAAGGGCACTTGACGTACACCGTGCGCTCATCCACCAGACGTAGACCATTGCGGTAAGGAGCCGAGTTCTGATCCTTCAGCGGCGCCATGAACTCCTCGGGTGACTTGTAGAAGTTCAGCACCGTTCCCTTGCGGTACTGCTCCTCCGAGATCACGCCTTCGTCGGCAAGGCTTCTCCAGATCTGATGCAGCTGGTCATGCACGTTGCGGGTTTTACCGCCGTTGTGGCCGAGGTAACGACCCTCTCCATCGCGAGACAGGTTCACCGTCAGCAGCCGACCGCCCACTTTCAGCTCTTTGCTGCGCAATTCCAGAACGTAAGTCCAGTCCTTGAGCGCCTGCGCCGTGAAACGTTGCAGAGCATCGGCATCACCGGATGCCAGCACGTGGGTATGGGTATTCAGCGGACCTGGCGATTCGCTCAACCAGTGCATGGCGGTGGCCGAAAAGCCAAAGCTCACCGTGTTGGGGCCCACAGATGGCTCATAGAAACTGCGGGCGCTCACCAAAACGGTGGGTTTCGGAGTGCGCGGAATCTGCAGTGCCAGGTTTTCAGCCAGGGCGACGTTGTCGTTGCTGGGCAGATCATTGCCGATCAGGGTGAGGTGGGCCTGGGGCTGGTTGGCATGCAGGCGGTCCAGCACCTGGTGCCACAGACCCACAGCCGTGCCGCCATCGGCAGCTCCGTAATCGATCAGCACGTGGCTGTCAGCGGCAGCAAGTTGGTCAACACAAGTCAGGGCCCAGTCCGAGGCGGCTTCGATGCAAAGCAGAGCGCCTTCAGT
>QCTE01000070.1 GCA_003211275.1 Synechococcus sp. AG-673-A03
CACTTTTTATGTATAACTTTCCACCCCAACCCCCGGTAGTTATTTTAATGGCTTCACGTCTTTTGGTTACTAAGGGGGTTCGAGAGTTTGTTGAGTCAGCATCCATATTAAAAAATAGAGGAATTCTGGCCCGATTTCTACTAGTCGGTGAGCCTGATTTCTCAAACCCTGCGGCCGTTTCACTTTCTGAGCTCAATCTTTGGAGAGATCAGGGTTATGTTGAATTGTTGGGTCATCGCGCTGATCTGCATAAGCTGATGGCTTCAGCGCATGTCGTCTGTCTCCCTTCGTATCGTGAAGGACTTCCGAAAGTTCTTTGCGAAGCTGCTGCATCTGGTTGTGCAGTGGTTACTACAGATGAACCCGGTTGCCGTGATTCTATTGATAATAATGTTACTGGTTTGTTGGTGCCATCACGTAACGCTAGTGCTCTTGCTGATGCTCTTGAATACTTGGTAAGAAACCCATATTTGCTCGAATATATGAGTTTGGAAGCACGTAAGCGTGCTGAGTCTTTGTTTGATTTAAATTCTATTGTTAATCAGCACTTGGCTTTATATCAGACTCTAATGTCTAGATAACTATTTTATTTGATTTTATGCAACTCCTTGTTTCTGGTTCAACTGGATTTGTTGGTCGCTCTCTTTGTCCAGCGTTATGTGAACGTGGCTTTTCTGTTCGTGCAATTTCACGTCGTGATTGCAACTTTTCATCTAGCTATTCTTTTGTTGTGGTTCCATCCCTTTCTTCGTTAACACGTTATTGTCCTGTTTTTGAGGATGTTCAATGTGTAGTTCACCTAGCTGGTCGTGCTCATGTTATGCGTGAAATTGAACTTGATCCTGTTTATGCTTTTAGAAAGGTCAATGTTTATGAGACCCTAAGCTTTGCTCGTGAAGCAGCGTTGGCTGGCGTGCAACGGTTTGTTTTTGTTAGTACAGTTAAAGTTAATGGTGAGTGCAATTCGCCTGATTCTCCTTTCAGAGAGTTTGATCCTGTTAATCCGCTTGATCCTTATTCTTTGTCTAAATATGAGGCTGAAGTTGGTTTATTAAAGATTTCTGCCGAGACAGGAATGGATGTCGTTATTGTAAGGCCCCCACTTGTCTATGGACCATATGTAAAAGGTAACTTTCTTTTTTTAATGAAGCTCCTTTCGTCTCGAATTCCTCTTCCTCTTAGGCAATTAAAGGACAATAGGCGAAGTCTCCTGGGAGTTGACAATTTGATTGACTTTTTGTCTACCTGCTGTACCCATCCTGCTGCTGCTGGAAGGGTTTTTCTTGTCAGCGATCAGCAGGATGTTTCTACTGTTGATTTGCTCCGCCGTCTGGGTCAAGCAATGTCATTAAATGTTCGCTTGTTCCCCGTGCCTCTAAGACTTCTCGAATCTACTGCGACTCTTTTTAACAAGCATACAACTTTTCAACGTCTATCCAATTCACTAGTTCTTGACACCTCTGCAGCATATCGTGACTTGGGCTGGAAACCTCCGATGTCTTTAGATGAAGGCTTGAGACGTACTGCCTTAGACTTCACACAATGAATCAGTGTGTTTGTATTTTGTATTTATTCATTCTGGTTGGTTTCTTCGCAAGTTTTTCTCTTTTGTCTTGGTTAGTACCATTTTTGCGTACTCGCCTTCTTGATAAGCCTAACTCGCGTAGCTCTCATAATCGACCGGTTCCTACTGGAGGTGGAGTTGTCTTCGTTTTCTTATCTGTACTATCCTCAGCAATTTATTTTTTTGCTCAATTAGCTTTTCTGCCAGCCTTTTCGGATGGTCTCCTTTCTTTAGTTCTTCTGCCACTCCTGTCAATACAAAGATCATGAAGAATAAAGTCATAACTTAAAAGCAGTTCTCTACAGGATAATGAAGTAAAGGTTGTAGCTACATGAACTTCATAACCGTTGCGAGCTGCAGCGATAGCTATAGGCAAACGATGGGAACAGAAAAACCAATCAACATTGACCACAAAAAGAAGCTTTGGACGAGACATAGTCTTGTAGAACAAAAATCCGTATAAACCTAGAATCGAATCGCAAAAATGATCTTAAGCTAAAATGCAAAAAAGAAAAACACGATCATTTGAATTAAAAAAACAAACGTAAATCACTATAGAGCACACATGCCAGCAACAGACTATATACTAATCATGCTGGCAAATAAAAGGGATCAAAAAAAGCAGAGATAACAAGAAAATTACCTTTATAGACAGAAAAAACTAACGAGCAAGGAACAAAATAAAAGAACCTGAAATCAACAGAATAAACAATAATTAGATCAAAACATTGACAATTCGCACGTAAAACAGGCAACAGCGCAGATAACTAACTAATCAAAAGCAGTAAAAATTCAAGTATTTGTAAAAAACGAAAAGCTAGTAATGAATAGAATAATAATATATAGTTGAAAAAGAAAAAACCCAAGAAGGGCTGAGGACTACCAGTGGGTTAAAATGGGGTATTACTTTCGAAAGCACCTTGATTTACAGAAAGACAAGAAAGCGAGAAATAGACAAAATGCTACATCTAGGCATATTCAACCAAAATGATTTTATTCTAGACATAGGAGCAGGTGACGGCTTTCAAGCAAATTATATGAGAAGCAAAGGTTACAATGTTGTAGAGCTAGATATAGAAAATTCAAACTACAAATCTAGCGAGAACAAACGGGTTAAGTACGATGGTATTAATATACCATTTCCAAGTGAGAGTGTCGACAAAATATACACTTCTCATGTTCTCGAACATATAAAAAGAAACGAACTAGACAAAGTACTTAAAGAACAATCAAGAGTGGTTAAAAAAGGGGGGCATATAATACACATACTACCATCACCTGTTTGGAGGATAGCTTCGATAGCACTTTACTATCCAAAAAAATTAATAAACTTGACAGACAAGTTTGCAATTAAACAATCGCGCAAAGATGAACACAAAAATAAGAGCTACAAGCAAGATAAAAAAAGAAATTACAGACTGTTTCCTTCAGGACACGGTGAAAACGATAATGCTATTCAAGAAATCAGAACATTTAGCATAGGCTACTGGAAAGAGATATTAAACTCACACGGGATGGAAATGGTAAGCATAAATAGTTCGGGAACAATATATAGCGGTCATCGAATATTTCCATGGCTAAATATTAAAGGGAGAAGTATAATCAGCAAAACAATTGGACCATCATCGTATGTTTACACACTAAGAAAATCAATCTCGCAATCCCTCAAGAGTTGAATTTATAATCGTACTACTGACACCCTGTGTATAAGGAAAATAAAAAACCGAGCAATTTAATTCTTTAAGTTTTTCTTCCATTAATAACCAGGAAGGATGATCGTACCAATCATCGCCAACAAAAAGAGAAGTAGCATGAAGCTTTTTAACAGCTGATATTTTATCAATACTTGTCTGAGGTATAGCTAAATCAACAAACTGACAAGATCTCACAACTTGAATTCGTTCCTCATAGGGAATAACACAGTTTTTCCCTTTGTAAGTAACTAAAGAATCGACAGTAACACCGACAATGAGCTTGTCACAAAGAGAACGGGCATTGCGAAGCAGATTAACATGACCGACATGGAACAGGTCAAACACACCTGATGTATAGCCGATTTTCATACAAGCAAATCCAGATTCAACTGAAACCACTTATCATAATCATTGATTCGACTATCTGATGAGGTCAAACCAAGTAATTGAGAAATATTTACTGGAAAACCAACCTTGGGAGAAAAAGCAAAATCACTACCATAAATGGATTCAGCAATAATCCGGAGGGGAACTTTTCCATGCGTTGTATTCATTAGACATTCCGGAGAGCATGACATAGCAACCTTAAATAGAGAAAAGGAAGCTAGTGGTTCTCTGCCCTCAATACCACCAAACATAAGTGAGAAATCAAGACGTCGAAATAACACTGGCAAATGCTTCACAATGAAAAAATAACGAACTTGCTCGAAACAACTCAGATGAGAAATAGGCGTAAAAAAGGATTGCAAATTCTGTATGATATGTTTGGGAATTTTGTCAATGGGAGCATATGCATAATGAGATATAAAAGAATATATGTCGAATATTTCGGTAAAGTAAGCCCATCTGAAAATACGGTCATAGCCACCAAAAAACTCATCGGCGCCTTCACCAGATAACAGAACCTTTCCTCCTAAAGAAGACCATTGAGCCGCAAGCAGCGCTAAAACAACCTCATTGGGGACGGATAATGGTTCCTTACGTAGGCGAACCATTGAATTAAGCGTATTTAGAAAGTCAGCAGATGATATTAAAGAGGTGTAAACCTTTTCATTAGCATGAAGATCTCCATATGAGTAAGCATATTCAAGATCTGAAGATAATGCAACCGAACCACAAAGCTTATCAAGTTTGCGACTAGAAAAGTGATTAACAAGATTGCTATCAATACCAGCACTAAATAACAAACCAACAGAAGAGTCGGCAATAAGACGTGAAGTTACAGAGGCTTGTAAACATGAGACAATATCTTGTTCTGGCATGTAATCTTCCGAGAAATAAGCAAGCGCCGAAAAGTATGATCCATTTACAAGACATGTACCAGGCGAAACAGAAGCTATGCCATGGTAATAAGATTGACTGAAGATAGGTGACCGAAATACCCGATATTCATCAAGAGCAGCTTGAGATAAAGGGTTGGAAAAGATAGAACAAATAACATTGGGCTCACTAGATATAGTTATATAACCATTTCTTCTAAAATAAAAAAGTGGTTTAACGCCAAATTTATCACGCGCACAATGAGTAAGGTTACCATTATGATCAATTCGAACAAATGAAAAGAAACCGTCTAATTCACTGAGATTGAAACAAGGGATATCAAGAAGGCTCGCTAAGACATAAGTATCGGAGTTAGAAGGTGAAATACCGTATAATAAGGCTAACTCTTTAAAATTGAGGATTTCTCCATTAAATATCAACACACTCCCAGATTCAGAAAAGAAAGGTTGATTGTAAACAGAGGAAGGAGCTATTATCGCAAGTCTAGCGTGAAATAACTTCCACTCCTTGAAAAGAATCAAACCAGAGTTACCATCAGGACCACGAAATCGAAGATTAGAACAAATTAAATCTTCATGATCTTCTACAACAAAGGGATCATTGGAGACAAAAAAGCCACACATAAGAGATCTAAGTAACGAAAAACAAGGTCAGTGTGAAAGCTTAATCAAATGCAGAATGATATATACTTGACAGCTCAATTAAAGAATTCTTGTGATAATCACGAACAAAATCACCACCTGAACTATTGGTGGGCTGATCAAGGAGAACAGAAACTTGCTCATATAAAGATGTTAAATTGTTTATGCAGAAAGTTGATACATGTTCTTTGAAAGTGTCAGGCAAATCGATAAGGTCAGAAGCTATGACATGCATGTTACAGGCAAGCGCCTCAAGCATGGATTTAGATAAACCCTCTGAGAAACTTGGTAAAACAAAAACAGAAGAATTTATCATCGTTTTAACGAGATCAGGATAATCCAAATTACCAATGAAATCTATAGAACAACGATCAGATCTATATAGATTAGAAAAATCGGTTCTTTGCAACTCTTCTGAAATACCAACAACACCAACCTTGATTTGGAGATGGCTGGGTAAAGCGTTAAAAAATCTTTTAGGAAACGTGGGGTTTTTTACTGACGATTTCCGCAGAACAAATAATACATCATATTTAAAAAGAGGGCTTTGGTCTCTAGGCAAAGAATTGAT
>QCTE01000071.1 GCA_003211275.1 Synechococcus sp. AG-673-A03
CAGGAGGCCTGAGCATCGGCATTGGATCAGCTGTCTTCAAGAAGGTCTGAGGGCGAATCAGTCGCACCTGGTCACCAATGGAAACGGACATCTCTGCTGGGCAATGCATCTCTCTTACAGCAGGATGGTGCGAGCTGACGATTGCCCGTGCGGGCACTGGCCACCTGGAGCGGCGCTCTTGCCGGTTTGCTTCTGATCCTGGTCGGAAGCCTGATTCCGACTGCCCTGCTTCTGCCGCTGCCTGAATTACCGCCGGCACTGCTGGGGCTTCCCAGCACCTGGCAGGTTCCGGCACTGCTCGTCTGCGCCCTTGTCGCGGGTCCACGAGCGGGCGTGATCGCTTCAGTGGCTTATCTGACCATCGGCTTGGTGGACCTGCCTGTGTTCCACGGAGGTGGTGGTTTCGCCTATGTCCTGAATCCTGGATTCGGATATCTGGCTGGATTCGTCCCTGCCGCCTGGTTGACCGGTCGGCTGGCCCAGCAGACCGGAATGAATGACATCGCCAGACTGACACTGGCAGCGATGGCCGGCCTGCTGACCATCCAGGTCTGCGGTCTGCTCAATCTTGTTCTGGGGGCTGCACTGAATCGCTGGAATGAACCTCTGATCGAGCTTGTCTTCGGATACAGCCTCGGACCCCTGGCGGCCCAGCTCGCCCTGTGTTGCGCCGCTGGACTGATCGCACGCGTGACCCGTCGTGTGCTCTGGGTGGAATGAGCCGGAACCATGCCATGAACAGCCGACCAGCTCGAAGCATGCGACGCGGCAGCGTCGTTGCGCTCAGTGTGCTCATGGTGGTGCTGGATCAGCTCAGCAAGCATTGGGCCCGAGGAACCCTGCTCCCAGGAGAATCGAAGTCCTTCATTCCCGGATTGCTGCAACTGAACCTTGTGCGCAACACGGGTGCTGCCTTCAGTCTGTTCCGAGATTCCTCGCTGGTCCTGGGGATTCTCAGCCTGGTGGTCGCCATCGGCGTGAGCATCTGGATCTGGCGGGAGGCCCGACGAGGTCTCTGGATGGGACTGGCCCTCGGCTTTCTGCTCGGAGGCACCATTGGCAATGGCATCGACCGCTGGCGTCTTGGCCATGTGACCGATTTTCTCGAACTGGTGCCGATCCAGTTTCCGATTTTCAACTGGGCGGATATCGCCATCAACCTGGCAGTCCTCTGCTTTGCCATCGATGCCTTCGGCAACAGACATGAGCAGAGCGACGGCTGAACCAAGGGGATTTGCCCTGCTGACGATTCATCAGCAGGATCGCTCTGAGCGCACCCTGCATCTGCACGGCGAGGGCTATCGGATCGGACGCGATCCAGACATGGAGATCCGCATCAACCATGCAACAGTCAGTCGCCTGCATGCGCTGTTACAGAAGCAAGGCCGGCACTGGATTCTCAAGGATCAAGGGTCAACCAATGGGCTGTGGTGGCAAGGGCGACGCGTGCAACAGCTGGAGCTCCAGGACGGCGATCGCATCAGTTTTTCTCCGACCCAAGACGCGGATACCCCCTGGATTGGTTTTGAAAGCCCGAGTCAACGACTGCATCAGCGCATCCGGAAGTCATTGGGAATCTGCATCCTGAGCTGCCTTGGCGGGGCAGGACTGCTCCTCGCTTTGGCCACCTTCAACGTGCCGGTGCGAGGACGACTGGCCAGCGTTCGCGGACCACTGGCCATCTACGACGGCAACAACAAACCGCTCAAATCGGTGGATTCCAATCGACACCGTGAACTCAACAGCCTTGATGCATTTTCTCCGTTATTGATCGATGCCTTGCTCAGCAGTGAGGACAACCGCTTCTGGTGGCATCCAGGAGTGGATCCGATCGGAAGCTTGCGTGCCTTCACCGCCAACCTCGCGGGCGGACGGGTTCTTGAAGGTGGCAGCAGCCTCACCCAGCAATTGGCCCGAAGCCTTTACCCCAACCTGGTCGGAGAAGGCGACACCCTGGGCCGTAAATGGCGCGAACTGCTCGTGGCGCTGCAACTGGAAAGCCGTTTCAGCAAAAGGGAGCTGCTGCTGAGCTATCTCAACAGGGTCTACCTCGGTGTGGGCTGGGGATTCGAAGACAGCGCTCAGATCTTTTTTGATCAATCAGCGGCTGATCTGAGCGTTGAACAGGCCGCTCTGCTTGTGGGACTGTTGCCATCACCCAATGGTCACAATCCCTGTCGTCACCCTCAGCGAGCCCTTGAAGCTCGCAACCGCGTGCTCAACAAGATGGCGGATTCCGGTCGCCTTTCACTCGACGCTGCTCGTCTGGCGCGACGTCAACCCATCCAGCTCGCACCCCAGGCGTGCAGCAGGACGTCTCTGAGCCGATCAGCCCCTTTTTACACCGATCAGGTGCGCAGGGATCTGACGGCACTTGTGGGTCCGGAGGTTGCCTCAGAAGGGAATTTCCTGATCGAAACCCACCTTGACCCTGTGCTGCAGTCCGTTGTTGAACGGCAACTGCGCGATTTAGTTAACAATGCCAGTGGACTCGGCGTGAGTGAGGGGGCCGCCGTGGTGATCGACAGCAGCACAGGCGGAGTCCTGGCGATCGCCGGCGGACGTGACTATCGCTTTAGTCAGTTCAACCGTGCCTCCATGGCCCTGAGACAGCCAGGCAGCACCTTCAAGCTGATGACTTACCTGGCTGCCCTGGAACGGGGAATCAAACCCAGCGAAACTATTGACTGCAGTTCTCTGAAATGGAGAGGGCAGCGATTTGAAAGCAGCTGCAAAGGCAGGCTCAGCCTCACCAACGCCTTTGCATCCAGCAGCAACACAGCGGCTCTGCGCCTGGCACAGCGCGTAGGTCTTGAACAGGTGGTTCGCCAAGCCAGAGCCTTAGGCATCACCACGCCTCTGGATCCAGTTCCAGGCCTCGCACTCGGCCAGAGCGAAGTGCGACTGATCGAACTGACAGGCGCCTATGCAGCCATTGTCAACGAGGGGGAATGGAAGCCCCCAAGCACGATTCGTCGTCTGCTCGATGCGGAAACATGTCGCGACGACAAGCTGCGTGGCTGCGGCAGCCTTGCTGGTGGCGGTCAGCTCGGGGTGAACCCTGGACGGCAGGCTGTCCGCGGTGACAGTGCTGCTCAGATGCAGGCCTTGCTGCGCGCGGTTGTGCGCAATGGCACTGGCACTGCTGCATCACTAGGGGGACAGGAAGGGGGCAAAACCGGAACCACCAATGAAGGCCGGGATCTGCTGTTCGTGGGCTATGAACCCTCGCGCCGATGGGTGCTTGGCATCTGGCTCGGCAATGACGACAACAGCCCCTCCACAAGCTCCAGTGCCCTTGCGGCATCGCTCTGGGCTGACATCATCCGCGCGGCGGGACGAGGAGGGCTCAACGGAGGATGAAGGGATCGACACGTTGGATTCTGTTTGGAGCCGCTGGTCTGATCGCCCTCATGGTGATTGGCCTGGTGCTTCAGGGAATCCGAAACCTGCTTTGGGATCTGAGTTATTGGCTGCCGCCCTGGCTGGTCGGCCCGGTGCTGCTGATCGGAACGGTTCTGCTGGTGGCGGTCGTCATTCAGGTTGGCCTGCCATGGCTGCGTCAGTGGCGAACACAGCGTCAACGTCGGGACGCGTCATCGCCTCAGGACAGACCGGCACCGACGAGCAGTCGAGATGCAGCGGAACAGAGCCTGTCCAGCGTGGATCGTCTGCTGGAACGACTTCAGGACGATGTGGCACGTCAGTCTCTCCTGCAGGAGCGGCAACGGGTCGCCAGGGAACTGGAACGAGGTGATCTCGTGCTTGTGGTCTTCGGCACCGGCTCCAGTGGGAAAACGTCTCTGATCCGTGCCCTGCTCAAAGAGATCGTCGGCGATGTGGGTGCCGCCATGGGCTCCACCAGCGAAAGTCGCAGCTACCGGCTCCGGCTCAAAGGTCTGGAGCGTGGGGTGCTGCTCGTGGACACGCCCGGAATCCTTGAAGCAGGACAGGAAGGGAGGGGACGCGAGCAAGAGGCACGTCGCCAAGCCAGCAGATCCGATCTCATGATCGTTGTAGTGGATGGCGATCTGCGCAAGAGCGAACTCAACGTGGTTCAAAGCCTGTCGGGACTGGGCAAGCGTCTTGTGCTGGTACTCAATAAATGTGATCTCAGAGGTGAGGAGGAGGAACGCAGGTTGCTGCAGCTGTTGCGGCAACGCTGCGCGGAATGGCTGCAACCCGAGGATGTCATTCCTGCCAGTGCACGCCCCCAGTCACTGCCCCGCCCTGGCCAACGTCCCGTTCAGCCACCAGCCGAGATCGGCCTGCTGGTCAGACGCTTAGCTGCACTGCTGCATGCCGATGGCGAAGAACTGCTGGCAGACAACATCCTTCTGCAATGCAGAGATCTTGGTTCGGCCGGTCGGAATCTGCTCGACCGGCAGCGCACCGAGGAAGCACGGAGAATCATTGATCGTTACACCTGGATCAGTGCCGGTGTCGTCGCCGCAACGCCACTGCCTGGAGTGGATTTACTGGGCACCGCTGCTGTGAATGCCCAGATGGTGATGGAGGTGGGAGCGGTGTATGGCATCCAACTAACCCGGAGCAGGGCCCAGGAGCTGGCCGTCTCGGTGGGTCGGACCCTTGCGGGGCTGGGGGTGGTCAAAGGCGGAGTGGCTCTGATCGGCACCGCACTGAGTGTGAACCTGCCGACCCTGCTGCTCGGTCGGGCGGTGCAGGGTGTGGCCGCCGGCTGGCTCACCAAAATCGCGGGTGCCAGTTTCATGACCTATTTCCAACAGGATCAGGACTGGGGCGATGGGGGAGTGCAGGACGTGGTTCAGCACCACTACGAGCTCAACCAGCGGGATCGCTCCCTGCAGGATTTTCTGCAGGCGGCACTGCGGCGGGTGGTGGAGCCCCTCCAGCAGGAGACAAAGAAACGACTTCCGCCCCGGCCAGGGCCTCGGGCGGCGGAGGACGCATCGGACCGCGGCTATCGAGAACCGTGATCAGACCGAGATACAACACACCAATCAGCACTGACATGGCTCCGGTCACGATGGCAACCCAGCGTCCTCGCTTGTTCTGAGCTGCAGGCATCACACCATCTCCCTTGAGCAGTCGTTCAGATCGGCCGCCAGTTGGTCGATCAGTGCATTGGATGTGTGGGGGTTACCAAGCACGACTTTGATGCGATGTCGCCCTTGATGAACGGGCCTGGACACCATGATCTGCCGATCCAGCAGCCGTTGTCGCACAGCCGCTGTC
>QCTE01000072.1 GCA_003211275.1 Synechococcus sp. AG-673-A03
CAGCCAACGGCGCACATGCCGAAGACGACGACGTTGATGCTGGACAACCGCCCCTGTGTCTCCTGTCATGGTGACGTCAGAGCTGACACCTCTGTGGCGAGGATGGTGTAGCTGGTGCGCCAACGCTGCGCAAACAGCAGGCCCACCAGCAGCAGCGCGAGCACAAATCCAGGGAGCGCCACCACCAGACTCGTCTGCAAGGGGATGTTGTAGACCGCCTGAAGCAGCACCATCACATTGAGATGGATCCAGGCCAGCAAGGTCACTGCGATCAGATCACTCACATAAGGAGCAGCCGCCAACACGTAAAACAAACCGGGCCACATGGCGGCACCCATGCGATTGGCAAAGGTGATCGGCTGAAGAGGGACACCCTCCAGAAGCATCAGCATCAGGCTGTGGCAAAGGATTCCCAGCAGAAAAGCCAGGCTGAGCACAAGGCCGTCCACGATCATGTGCATCAGGATCTGCATCGGCGTCAGTCGGTTGGCGAGCAACGCGAACAGATGCGAAGCCGACATCGACAATCCAACGCCAATCAGCAGACCAACACCGGTGTCCATGGCCAGCAGAAGCTGACCCATGGACTGCAGAGAAACCAACATCTGATCAGCCATTGGCATCAGGCCCGACGCAGATGGGGACGATTAACGATCCAGATCACGATGATCGAAAGCACGGCGCAATAGAAGCACCAGACCGAATTGAAGGTTGCGCTGTAAGTGGCCCAGGTGAGGAAAATCGACACGAAGATGAGCACACCAAATAGCTTCACAGCCTTGTCGCTGACGGCCAGAAGCGGCAAAACAATAAAGCCCCAGTACACCAACTCACCAACAGGTTCAGTGTTGACGAAGTTGTGAAAGATGCTGTGCAGATTGGCAATGTCGTAGAGAAGTCGACCATTGCTGTGAACCGCAGGTTGAATTGCCGGCGGGTTGAAAAGCATGGGCAGGTAGAACGCGATCCCGAGCACCGTGGCCACAATCGAGACCCATTTCAAGCGTCGTTGCAACCCCTTGGAGTCGGTACTGCGGCTAATCGACCACGCGCTCCACGGGATCCAGATCATCCAGAAGCAGTAGGCGAAGAAGAGAAAACCAAGACCACCAATCGTGGCAAGGGGCTCGATGCTGCCACGGTCGATCGCAGTCCATTCCAGACCCTCGACAAATTGCTGAACCCCGAAGAAAAAGGGCACCAGGGCGAGAGGCTTGTAATCAGGCCGCTCATGACGCGTGGCCAGATGATGCGAATAAAGACCTAAAGGAACGAGCACGGCGGATGCCGTGAAGCTTGCCGAAGCCGAAAAACACATGCGCGGCAGGACATTGATGACATCCAAAGTGTGCCCATCAGCACAGAACATGTCACTGTTCGTGAGCCAATCAGTCGCTCAGAAGCGTTCTCAGCAAAACATCAAGAGATCGAGGATGCGACATCAACTGCTGATGGGTGAAGACAGGAACACTGTTCACGAGTCCACAAGGCAGATGGGCCTGCCATCCAGGGAACACCATCAAATCCCAGCGGCAGTAGTAACTGACGCAGTCCAATCCCTTGAGAGCCTGCACTTCATCATTGAGAGAACGCAACAGCGGACTGCCTCGTTTCATGTCGGCCAACCCGGCACAAAGCCATGAGGGAATCCACTGCGCCGTGACAGTTCCCCGCTGCGGACTGCCAACACTCACAAAGCGACGGGTGCGTCGGGCACCATCCAGCTGCTGCAACCAGACTCGCCCGATGATGCCTCCCATCGAAAAACCAAGCAGGTCCACCTCAACGTCGTCACCCCAGCGCTGACGGATGTGATTGTCGAGTTGTTCCGCCAGGGTGCGCAAGGGAACAGCGCCTAAGCGGTGCGGGAGATGGGGCACCAGCAGCGGAACCTCATGCTCCTCCAAGCGACGGACCAACCGACGAAACAGATGCGGCGTATCCCAGAGGCCATGAACAAGAACCAGCGGTCGCCGCGATGGAGAAGGCACCGTGCTGGTCATCTCAAAACGGCTTGCGGCGCCAGCGCTCAAGGCTCACCGTACCTGCGAAACCTGGGATCGGCGGATGACATTTGCTCAGCCAAAGATGCATCGGCAAAGACCCATAGATCCCCTCAAGCTCCTCGAACATGCGCTCACTGAAATGTTCGATGGTGTGGCAAGTGATCTCGGCAGCAAGACGCTGCAAAGCCTGAACTCCCAAGCTGTAATCAGCGGTTGCCGCCAGCGAGTCAGCCGAGGCCGACTGGCTCAGATCAAGATGCAGCTCCAGATCAACACGAAACCACTGACCGTGTTCACGCTCATGGTCGAGAACCCCCACATGGGCCCAGAGGCGAAGATTGTCGACTCTGATGATGTCCAGAGGATGGGTGACGTTGCTCATCCATCCAAGTCCTTATGACTGAAGTGACGCGCGCCCGAGGCATAGTCAGCAGCAGTGTGGCCATCACCACGTAATCGATAGCGATAGGTCACTAACCCCTCCAAACCGACAGGTCCCCTGGGAGGCAGCGTCTGGGTCGAGATACCAACTTCCGCACCGAATCCGTAGCGGAAGCCGTCTGCAAAGCGCGTGGAACAGTTGTGATAGACACCGGCACTGTCGACTGAGCGCAGGAATCGCTCTGCAGTGGAGACATTACGGGTTGCAATCGCTTCGGTATGTCGTGAGCCGTAGCGACGGATGTGTTCAAGAGCTGCAGCGAGATCATCCACAACACGAACGGACAGGGTCAACGCCAGATATTCCGTGCTCCAGTCTTCCTCGGCCGCAGCCTCCCTGATCCCGAGAGAGCAAGCGCCTGGATCACCGAGCAGCCGCACACCTTCGGCCTGGAAAGCGGGGATGGCCTTCTCCAGGAATATCCCGGCGATGTCGGCATGAACCAGCAAAGTCTCCATTGCATTGCAGGCCGCCGGATATTGCACTTTGCTGTCCAGGGCAATGGTCACAGCCTGATCTGGGTCCGCCTCGGCATCCACATACAGATGACAAACCCCATCGGCATGGCCGAGCACGGGAATACAGGTGTTGTCCTGAATGAAGCGCACCAATTCGTTACTCCCCCTGGGAATGATCAGGTCCACCAATCCCTCAAGCCGCAGCAAGGCAAGGCTGTCTTCACGGGTGGTGAGCAGAGCGAGGGACTCGGGAGATACCGATGTGGCGACGAGGCCTTGCTGCAGTGCTGCCATCACCGCCTTGTTGGTGCACTCAGCTTCACGTCCACCCTTGAGAATCGCCCCGTTACCGGAGCGAATCGCCAACGAAGCGATCTGAATCACGGCATCAGGACGGGCTTCGAAGATCACACCCACGACCCCGAGGGGAACGCTGACGCGTTCCAGCACAAGGCCATCATCCAGTTCCCGATGTAACTGACGTCGACCGAGGGGGTCAGCAAGTTCCGCCAGCTGTCGCACCCCGGCAATCGCACCTTCAAGCTTGACTTCATCGAGTTTGAGGCGGGCCATCAGTGCCGCAGCCAGGCCGCTTTGCTCAGCGTTCTCACGGTCGAGCTGGTTCGCGGCAACGATGGCGCCGGTGTTGGCACGGAGTGACTCCGCCATGGCCAGCAGCGCTTCCCGGCGCTGGTCATCGCTGGTCAGACCCAGATCCGTGGCGGCACGGCGCAGGCCCGCCGCCAAAGACAGAAGCTCCGGGGAGGGGTCTGGAACGGCCTGCACGAGCAACATCTCAAAACGGCTTCCATCATCCCTCCTGGGACGACGGAGAAAGCAGCAACCGTTGCATCGCCAGGCGAGCCGCACCCAGACGACCGGCACCATTACCCAGGGCACACGCCTTGATCTGTAGGCCCTCGCGACTCACCGCCTGAACACGGGTGGAGACCTCCTGACGCACAGCAGGAAGAAAATGCTCACTGGCACCAGCCAGCCCTCCCCCCACCAACACCAGCTGGGGCGTGAACAGATAAACCAGCGAGCTGATCCCCGTACCCAGAAGCTGGCCATAGCGCTCCCAGTGGTCCCTGGCCTGAACATCCCCGCGGGATGCCGCCATGGCCAGTGAAGACGGCTCAGCACCACTGAGCCGCTTCAGCCCAGCGATACTCGCGAACTGTTCCAGCGACCCCCTGTTGCCGCTGTTGCAATCAGGTCCATCGGGAAACAGCGTGATCAGACCTGGTTCAGCGGCGGCTCCGTTGTGCCCTGTGAACAACTGACCCCCAAACATCACGCCTCCACCAACGCCGGTTCCAAGAGTGAGCAACACCACGTCGCTGCAGCCCTGAGCCGCGCCTTTCCAGGCCTCACCCACGAGAGCGCAATTGCCGTCGTTGGCGAGGGTGACCCTTCGCTGGAGGCGTGATTCAAGCCACGCGGCCAGTGGGACCTCTTCCCAGCCCGGCAGATTGATGCAAACGCGGGCCACTCGCGCTTCAGCATCCATGGGCCCCGGCAAACCAATCCCCACCACCGAAGCCAGACCATGAGGGTCGATGCACCCGATCGC
>QCTE01000073.1 GCA_003211275.1 Synechococcus sp. AG-673-A03
AGACCCTGCTCACTAAGAAAACCGTCCTTGGTCTGGACCAGTACGTCCACGATGGCGTTGCCGATTCCCACCACATCCAGGGAAGCGTTGGGCTGGAAACGGGAGGAATCGGCCATGAACAAATTGGTGTTGACTGCGGCAGTCTTACGCCTGATGGGCTCTGCCGGAATCAGGCGCTAAGCAGTGCCCGTTTTGGGCCGTGGATTGGATCCTCAACAACGATGGTCTGATCGCGACCGGCACCCAGTGACACGATGGCGATCGGGACCTCCATCAGATCGGCCAGGAAGCGCAGGTACGCCATCGCTTTCTCGGGGAGATCCTCAAGCGTGCGGCATTCAGCGGTTGAACACTGCCAGCCCGGGAGTGTTTCGAAAATCGGTTGACAGCGGGCGAACGCCTCTGCACAGGACGGAAAGTATTCGATTGTTTCCCCATCCAGTTCATAGGCCACACAAACCTGAAGTTCGTCGAGTTCGTCCAGCACATCGAGCTTGGTGACGGCCAGGCAATCAAGGCCGTTCACACCAACGGCATAGCGTCCGATCACACCGTCGAACCAACCGCACCGGCGGCGGCGGCCGGTGGTGGTGCCGAACTCACCACCTCGGTCGCAGAGATGATCGTTGAGGCTGCCATCGAGTTCGGTGGGGAATGGCCCTTCTCCAACTCTGGTTGTGTAGGCCTTGGCCACTCCGATCACCCGGTCGATCAGGGTCGGCCCCACGCCAGCCCCAATGCAGGCACCGCCTGACACAGGGTTGGAAGAGGTCACATAGGGATAGGTGCCGTGATCAAGGTCGAGGAGCGTTCCCTGTGCACCCTCGAAGAGAATGTTTTTGCGACCGCGTGCCGCCTGGTGAATCTCGCGGGTGCAGTCCACCACATGGGGGGCCAGCCGTTTGCCGTAGGCCAAATATTCACTGATCACCGCTTCTCCATCGAGCGGTTCCACGCCGTAGATGGTCTGCAGAAGCTGATTCTTCTCATTCAGTGGGCCTTCGAGGCGGTCGCGCAGACGTGCTTCGTCGAGAAGATCGATGACCCGAATGCCGCTTCTCTGAGATTTATCCGCGTAGGTCGGACCGATGCCACGTCCCGTGGTGCCGATGCGGCGATCGCCGCGCTGCTTCTCCATCGCCTGGTCGAGCAGACGGTGGTAGGGCATGGTCACATGCGCCGTGGAGGAGAGCTTCAGGCCAGCGATGTCGATCCCGTTCTCGATCAACATGTCGAGTTCGCCGAGCATCACCTTGGGATCGACGACGGTCCCTGAACCGATCAGACAAACGGTATCGGGATAAAGAATTCCAGAGGGAATCAGGTGAAGCTTCAGAACCTGATCGTCCACAACGATGGTGTGGCCAGCGTTGACTCCGCCCTGATAGCGAACAACGACATCAGCGGAACGGCTGAGGAGATCTGTGATCTTTCCTTTCCCTTCGTCACCCCACTGCGCACCGATGACGACAACATTGGCCAAAGACACCGCGGCCCGAAGCCGCCATTCTGCACAATCCGGAACTCTCTCAGATCCACCTGCCTGAGGTCAAAGAGAGTTGCGAAATTGTGATTGGATTCTGAAATGCCTCCCGGTTGAGAGGCTCAGGTGCCTCGAAGAGCTGCTTTCTCGGCTTTGCTCAGCTCTTTTTCAACACGAGTGCGCAGTGCTTCTGGCACCGGACGATTGGTGTAGGTGTTGTAGTGACCTTGAAGAGAATTCAGGGCTGTCTGCATCGTGGTGAAGGAGCTGAGGCCATTGATCCGGGGCCGTGCTCGATACCTCGACATGTAGTCATTGATGAGATCATGAGCAACCTGCTCAGACTCTTGTAACCCTTCAGCATCAGAGGGGAGTGCAAGTGTGGTCTGCAGCGACTGAACAACGGCCACTGTGTCTTCGACGTAGTCACCGGTCATGGTCGAGACGGTGTCGCCGCAGGCGGTGAGCAACAGGGAAAGACCAAGGCACAGGGCCAAAGTGAATCCCCTGAGTTGTCGGCTGAGGCGTTGCAGCGCTATTTGCATGGCAGGAAAAGTTTGGGGAACTTTAAGGCGGAGCAGATCTTGATCAGGTCCGCCCCCGGACGGCCTCGAGTACGGAGGTCAGTGCGTCTTGATGCGACATGGTGTTGTTTGAGCGGGTGGATCGTTCCACCACTTCGACCCTTCCTGCTTCGGCTTCGCGGCCGACAACGATTCGCCAGGGGATCCCGATCAGATCGGCGTCTTTGAATTTGACTCCGGCACGTTCGCTGCGGTCGTCCAACAGGGCATCAACTCCTGCGGATCGCAGCGATCCGTAAAGAGACTCTCCCAGGGTCAGCTGTGTGGAGTCCTGCACGTTCGCGACAACAACGATCACCTGGAAGGGCGCAATGCTCACCGGCCAGCAGATCCCCGCCTCATCGTGGTGCTGTTCCACTGCCGCTTGGGCGAGGCGAGAGATGCCGATGCCATAGCAGCCCATCAGCAGCGATGCCTGTTTGCCGTCCTTGTCGGTGAAGCGTGCCTCGAGCGCGTCGGAGTATTTGCTGCCGAGCTGGAAGATGTGGCCCACCTCGATGCCCCTCCGCTCCTCAAGGATCTGCTCCTGGTTGTTGAGAGACCGATCTCCGGCCTTGGCATTGCGCAGATCAGCTTGGATCTGAGCGGGCATTGAGCTCCACGTCGCTCCCCAGCGGTGCTTGTCGGCGCTGTTGGCGCCACAGACGAAGTGCTCAAGATCGAGGGCGGTTGGGTCCGCCAGGCGTTCAAATCGGGTTTCCCAGCTTCGACAGTCCTTCAGTGTGTTGTCGGCAAGATCCGGACCGATCGAGCCGAAGGGCAGGGACGCAAGGCCCTGCTTCCGAAGTTGCTCTGGGTTGATCGGTGCAATCTCCAGAGCGGAGGACCCCATCCGCTGGGTCACGGCATTCGTCAACTTGACCTCATTGAGTTCCTGGTCCCCTCGCAGGCTGACCAGTAACGGCTGCTCTCGACCATCGTCGAGGCGGGCAAGCAAAACCAGCACCTTGACGGTCTGAGATGGGGAGAGGTCGTTGGCAGAGCAGAGAGCTTCAATCGTGGCCTGAGCTGGCGTGTCAATGATTCGTTCTTCGCCCGGAGGCAGTGCTTCTGCTGGGCACGGATGTGACACCGCTTTCTCTTGGTTGGCGGCATAGCTCCCATCTGGCGTGGAGAGAATCAGATCTTCGCCCGCATTTGCTATCACCATGAATTCCTGGGATGCGGCTCCTCCAATCGCGCCGCTGTCGGCATCCACTCCAACGGCGTTGAGACCGCAGCGTTGGAAGATGCGGGCATAGGCCCCAGCCATGAGTGCATAGGTCTGTTCCAGATCCGCTTCGTCGGCATGGAAGGAGTAGGCGTCCTTCATGATGAATTCCCGACTGCGCATCAGCCCGAAACGGGGCCTGATCTCGTCGCGGAATTTGGTCTGAATCTGATAAAGCGTGACCGGCAGCTGTTTGTAGGAGCGCAGTAGTTCCCCCGCGAGCTCCGTGACGACTTCCTCATGGGTGGGGCCGAGGCCCACGCGTCGGCCCTGGCGATCCTCCAGGTGGAACATGATGCCCTCGCCGGCGGTGTAGCCCTGCCATCGACCGCTGCGTTCCCATGGTTCGGAGGGTTGGAGCTGCGGAAGCAACGTCTCAAGTGCGCCGAGACTGTCAAGCTCGTCACGAACGATCGTGCTGATTTTGCGCAGCACCCGCCACATCAAGGGGAGGTAGGCATAGATGCCTGGTCCGACGCGTCTGATGTAACCACCTCGAACAAGCAATTGATGAGACGGGATTTCAGCGTCAGCGGGCACGTTCCTTAACGTCACCAGCGACAGGCGGGAGACGCGCATGACAGGAATTTATAGACGAGGTCAGGAAGCTATCACCGCCAAGAAAACGGTCGATCTGGGAACTGTCACTTTTGCTGTGATCGATGCTGGCGTCCTGAGTCTCAGCTGCTATGTTCTGCCAAATCCAAGCTGTCCCAGCGCTGTCTCATGTTTCCTCGGTCGTTAGACGTTTCAGTATCGGCCGTGAGTGAATCTTCGGATTTTCGGAGTGATGCTGCCGCTGTTCTTTCTCAATCAGATGCGTTGGTTGGAATCGATGATGTTCAGAAGTCGTTGAATCGATCGCGTGCATCTGTGTATCGCTACACCAACACCGATCCGCGCAACCTCAACCCTGTTTTTAATCCCCGCAAGCTCAACCCGGAATACAGAAGCGATCAGAAAGATCCTCTTCTGTTCCATCCCAACGAGGTCGCTCGATTTGCCAAAGATGTCTTGCGGATCAAGGAGGTCACAGTTGAGGTTCTCAACTCACCCTCCACGGCCACGCAGCAAGTGCTTGGAGCGATTCTCGATGAGTTGCGACTGATCAGGTCCCGCCTTGATGGACTCCCCGAAGCTCCGTCTGACC
>QCTE01000074.1 GCA_003211275.1 Synechococcus sp. AG-673-A03
GGGAGGCACTCAGTTGCTCTTCTCCCAAATCAATTCGAGATGCGGCCTCTTCGACGAATTCGATCACCTTGCGCTCGAGTCCACGCCCTTCTGTGAGTGCATCGGTGTGCTGATCGAGATAGCCGAGATGCACCGTTTCCCCAAGGCGAAGACTGCCAGCGGTGG
The DNA here is from genome assembly GCA_003211275.1 of Synechococcus sp. AG-673-A03. Taxonomy (GTDB): domain Bacteria; phylum Cyanobacteriota; class Cyanobacteriia; order PCC-6307; family Cyanobiaceae; genus Synechococcus_C. The sequence goes on from QCTE01000074.1 coordinate 166, forward strand.
CTTGCCGCCGTCCGGCGATCAGGTCCAGCAGTGTGGATTTGCCGCTGCCATTGGGGCCGATGATGCCGACCCGATCTTCGGGACTGAAGCTGTAGGTGAAATCCTTCAGAAGTACTGGGCCGTCGGCCTGGCCATCTGCAGTGACCGTCAGTTGCTCAGCTTCGATCGCGAGCTTGCCGATCCGACGGCTGACGCTGCTCATCTCCAGTTGGCTGCGATTGGTTTTCGAGGGTGCTGCCCGCATCTCCTCGATTCGCTGAATGCGAGCTTTCTGCTTGGTGCTCCGCGCCTTGGGGCCCTGACGCAGCCAGGCCAGTTCCCGTCGCATCACGCTCTTGAATCGAGCAGCTTCAGCGGCTTCTGAGACCACCTGGTCAGCTTTGCGCTGCAGATAGGCGCTGTAATTCCCATCAATGCTGGAGGCCTGTCCCCTCTCCACTTCCACAATTCGGCGTGTCACACGGTCGAGCACATAACGGTCGTGGGTGACGAGCACCACAGCTCCCGGGTACCGATCCAACCAGCTCTGCAGCCATTCCACAGCCGCTGCATCCAGATGGTTTGTCGGTTCATCCAGGAGCAGCACATCTGGGCCGGCAACCAGTGCTGAGGCCAGGCCCACTCGCTTGCGATAGCCCCCGGATAAATCCTCCACCGGGCGGTGCAGATCGCTGATTCCCAAGCGCTGCAGCACTTCCTGGCACTGTTGCTCAAGCCCCCAGGCTGCCTCTTCGTCCATGCGTTCGCTCAGGGCACCGAGCTCCCGCATCAGCGTTGTGTCGTCAGGAGACTGGGCCACCGCCTCAGAGACCGCGCTGAAGCGCAGCAGTAGCTCCCGCTTTTCACCACAGCCGGCCAACACCTGTTCGAGCACTGTGAGCCCAGGCTCCACCGTGCTGTCCTGACCAACCAGCTCAATTCTCAGACGGGAGGAGCAGCGCCGCTCTCCGCCTCCAAGTGGTTCCTTTCCTGACAGAACCCGCAGAAGAGTGGACTTACCCGCTCCATTCGGTCCGATCAATCCAACCCTGTCTCCTTCACGGATATGCAGCGTGAGGTCCTCGAACAGGGTTCGGATGCCGAAATCTTTGGAAGCATCAACCAGGCTGATCAGACTCACGAGCCTGCGACCTCGCGCTGGGCGTCCAGATAAGCAAACACGCTCTTGTCGCCGACATCGGCTGCTGCCTCCATGCCGAACTTACGCACGGCGAGTACGACCAGTAGCAGTCCCGCGACCAGCACCAACATCCCGCAAGGGCCGTTGCCAATCAGCCCCAGCAGCCGTCCCAGAAGAGCGACGGGAAGGAGCAGTGTGAGGCCCCCGGCCTCCGGACGACGGAAGCAGAAGAATTCCTTGAAGCCGATGCCGGTGAGAGCCGCAAACATCGGTCCAATGGCCAGGAGCCATCGTGGCTGGCTTGCCAGCGTGTCGAGGGCTTCATGGGCTGATGTCTGAAGCATCAGCACCAGCCAACCCAGACAGCCAAGCAGCCAAAACAGCTGCAGCGCCTGGTGGAGCGGCCGCAGATATATATGAATCCACTGCAGGGCCAGCCCGAGGCTGACGCCAAGAGGCAGCAGCCACAGCCAGGCCCAATGCCCCCCAACCAGCCACCACTGCAGCAGCCCTGCGCTCAGTGAGATGCCGCTGACCAGCAGACAGATCCTGTAACGCTGAACCTCCTCTCTGTCCGTCGACGTGATGGTGAAAGGTCCATACATTCCGTCGAACTGGGGATCGGCGGTTGTCATGGCAGGGGAATGGTGCTGTTCACCAGTGTGCTCAGCTTCGGGCCTTCCGGAACGATTCCACCGGGATTCAGAGGAAAGAGGGCGCCGAAGTAGTCATGGCGCCAGGCTGCGGCGTCGCAGGTGGCGTCCACTCCCGGCAAAGCCATGAACCGTTGTCGCCACCTCCAGAGTTCCGGCAGCATCCATAGGGGTTTTGCGCTGCATCCGAACAGGGGGGCGTAGACGGCCTCCCAGCGAATCAGGGTTGGGAACAGGCGGACGTCGGCAAGGGTCAGGGTTGCACCGCAAAGCCATGGACCCTCCTGCCTGAGACTTCGTTCCAGCTCCTCGAGAGCATCAGTCATGGCGGCACTTGCCTGGTCATAGGCCGATTGGTTCCGAGCAAAGCCGCAGCGGTAAACCCCGTCGTTCACAGCTGGCTGTAGAAGCTGCTGCCAGCGTTCAATCCGTTCCTGCAGGCTGACAGGAGCCAGATCAGGAGCTTCAGGTGCTGTAGGCCAGCAATTCAGCGCCGAGCTGAGTGGTGTGCTGTCGTTGCCGAGAAGCCGTGGCTGGTGTTGTTCGCTGCGGCCTGGATCCACCAGCACAGGCACCGTCGCCCGCAGACTGGGTTCCGCTCCACAGCGGTGATACAGCTCCAACAGGCTGGTGCAGCCCAGCCAGCTGGGATCCAACCGCCACCGGCCCTCCTCGTGGTCAGCCTTGGCGGTGATCACCTCGAGAGTGCTCTCAAGACCTCGCAGCTTCACCATCAGCCAGGTGCGGTGTGCCCATGGACAGCTGCGTCCGATCAGCAGCCTCGGTCGACGATCTGGGTCCCGCCCTTGCAGATCCTCTGGCTCCGGGACCAGGGTTTGCATCGGAGCGCTGTCTGGCCGTTGGTAGTTGCCCTGGTCATCCGCGGGCCCTAGACCTGTCATCAGGCGTTGCCACTGCCACTGCCAGCCCTTTCGCACACTGCGAACGATCAGTGGAGGAATCGACATCACGGTTCCGTTTCAAGGCATTGTCCTTCAGGCTGTGGATGAGTGCAGCAACCTGATGGCAAGCCCCCGAGTGCTGGTGGTGGCTGGTACCCACGGCAATGAAGTCAATGCTCCCTGGCTTCTGGAGCAATGGGCCGTTCAGAGGGAGCTGATTGACGCCAGTGGATGTGTCGTCCAAACGGTGATTGGTAATCCTGAGGCCCGCGCAATGGGGCGTCGTTATTGCGATCGGGATCTCAATCGTTCCTTCCGTCCCGATCTCCTGCAGCAGAGTGCGAACCACCCCGGGCAGTGCGACCGTGAAATGCTCAGGGCTCTGGAACTGCAGCGCGATTTCGGGCCTGAGGGGCAAACACCCTGTGATCTGGTGGTTGACCTGCACAGCACCACAGCTGCGATGGGTAACTGCCTGGTGGTGTACGGCCGCAGGCCAGCTGATCTGGCCCTGGCAGCGCTGGTCCAGTCATCGCTGGGGCTGCAGGTCTATCTGCATGAAGCCGATGTCGCGCAGCAGGGTTTCATGGTGGAGCGCTGGCCCTGTGGGCTTGTGATTGAAGTGGGGCCAGTGCCTCAAAGCGTTCGCAGGCATGACATCGTTCAACAAACGCAGCTGGCTCTTCAGGCGGTGTTTCAGGCCATTGCTGATGTCGTTTCCGGACAAGCCAGCTATCCCCAGCAGCTTGTGCTCCACCGTCACCTCAAAAGCCTTGATCTGCCTCGACAGGCCTCAGGTGAAGCTGCAGCCCTGATTCATCCACAGCTGCAGGATCGCGATTGGATTCCCCTGCGCTGCGGCGATCCTCTGTTTATTTCGGCCCAGGGAACAACCATTGCCTTTGAAGGACCGGATGGAGCAATTCCCGTTTTCATCAATGAAGCGGCTTACGCGGAAAAGGCCATTGCCCTCAGCCTCACGAGACGTGAACAGTGGCCCCTGTCCCAGCACTGGACAGAGGCCCTTGCCCTGCTGCTGAACGGAAATCAGCGAGGAGATCCGTTGTAAATGATGCTGAGGACACTGCGACCGTCTGGAGCGATCTGAATTTCGGTTTCCGTGGTGGCATCGCTGCCGTCTTCAGGCCAGCCAGGATCTCCACCAAGGAAGCTGAAGGTGTAACCGCTTGGAGAGTCATCCACAAGACAATCTCCGCCGCCAGAGCTGGTCTGGAACATGCAGGGCTGGGGGCGATAGACGCTGAGCCCACCGTTTTCGGTCACGGCTGTGTTGCGCGCCAGATTTAACGCACGCACCTGGGACGCTGGCACTGCTGCCTGTGCCATGACAGGGGCGCCTGCAAAAGCGCCTGTTCCAGCGATCACAGCCAGG
>QCTE01000075.1 GCA_003211275.1 Synechococcus sp. AG-673-A03
CTCGGATTCGCTGATCGAGCTGCTGTGGCTCTTAGCCGCAATGGACAGCTTCTCAGCGGCATCCAGCACGTCTTTGTTGTCCAGGCCAAGGTCCTTGGACAGCTCATAGATTCTGACTTTGCCGCTGCTGGTCATTCAGGTCTCCGGTCGGTCCGGGCACGTGGTGCTCGGGGCACCACACAAGGTGGGGCCAGTGTTCATCTTGCCTCAGCGGCTGATTCCTTGTTTGGTTTCAGTCGCGTTCTCAGCTCCTCAATCGCGCTGTTGGGCACCTGACATCGCAGGGCTTTATGCAGGCGTTTTCGGCGCTGTGCTTCCTCAAGACAGCTCTCCTTGCGACAGAGATAGGCCGAACGACCCATGCCCTGATCGAGGAGAACCCCGTCCCGATGGTCGCGGATGACCCGCCAAAGAATGCTGCGATCAAACAGCTCTCGGCAGGCGACACACCGACGCAGGACAGGGCGTGAGGTGTTCACCGGGTTCCTTCCTCGTTGGAATCACTAACCACCTCTTCAGTCTCACCCTCTTCCTGTTCTGTGGCAGCGTCCGATGGCTCTGAGTCAGCGGTCTCTGATTCAGCTGATTCCTCGTAAACGTCAGCATCTGCGATTGCTTCGTCCGATTGTTCGCCGTACTCCTCCTCGTCTTCCGGCAGGGGATACAGCTCGCGCAGGCGGGCATCTTCTTCCGCTCTGGCGGCCTGCTCAGCAGCGAGTCGTTCTTCGGCTTCATGCTGCAGGGCTTCCTCCTGCTCGCGTTGGGCGATCAGTTCCGAAACAACGGCATCCTCGGCAGCCTGGTCGTATTCGCTCGCGTTTTTAATGTCGATCTTCCAGCCGGTCAGTCGTGCGGCCAGCCGCACGTTCTGACCTTCGCGGCCAATCGCCAGGCTCAGCTGATCAGGGGGAACCAGCACGTGGGCATGTTGACCGACGGGGTCGACGAGACGAACCACATCAACTCTGGCAGGACTGAGCGAGTTGGCGATGTACTGGCCAGGATCCTGCGACCAGCGGATGACATCGATTTTCTCTCCGCGGAGTTCATTCACCACCTGTTGAATCCTGGAGCCGCGGGCGCCGATGCAGGCTCCGACAGGGTCCACCTCGCGCTCGATGCTGTCCACGGCAACTTTGGTGCGGGGGCCGACAGATCGTGAAGGGGGATTGGCTTCCCTGGCTACGGCAACGATGCGAACGGATCCTTCTTGGATTTCCGGCACCTCATTTTCAAAGAGATACACCACAAGACCGGCATTGGCTCGGCTCACGAACAGTTGAGGACCTCGCCTTGGAACCTCGCTGACCTCTTTGAGGAAGACTTTGAAGGTGGCGTTAGCGCGATAGTTGTCGTTGGGTAGCTGATCACGACGAGGAAGCTCCGCTTCCACTTCAGGCCGCCCAAGGCCTGAACTCACAGCCATAATCACCGACTGGCGTTCGAAGCGGATCACTCGGGCCGTCAGGACTGGATCTTCAAGGTCGGCGAATTCCTCCTGAATCATCCGCCGCTGCTGATCACGCAGCTTCTGGGCCAACACCTGCTTGGTTGTGGCCGCGGCCATGCGGCCGAAATCTTCTTTCTCCGGGGTGACATCCAGGACAACTGTGTCGCCAGCCTGGGCGTCTTCAGCTACCTGCATCACCTCAGCCAGTGCGATCTGGTGGTCTTCGCTCTCAACCTCCTCCACGATGATCTTGCTGGCGAGGACCCTGTAGCCCTCTTCTTCCAGATCGAGAGCGACGTCGAAATTACTGAAGTATTCCTCGTCGAACGGGTCTTCCCCGATGCCCAGATACAGAGTGCGGCGGTAGCGCTCATAGCCCTTGAGCAGTGCTTCCCGCAAAGCGGCTTCAACCACCTGAGGAGCAAGCTTCTTCTCCTCACTGATGTCATCAATCAGGTTGGTGAGGCCGGGAAGAAGAACGAGTGCCATGGCGGTGAGGAGGAGGAGTGAAGGAGAGGAAAATTGGGAGCGGTTGTGATTTGTTCAGCCTGTGGGGCTTGTGAGTTCAACGCTGATCACTGAATCCCTCGGGATCCGTTTAACCCGGCCGCGCATGTTGATCTGCACGTGGTCTTCGGTGCGTTCCAGCAGGGTTCCCGACAAACGCTGATCCCGGCCTTCGTCGTCCTGATGGACGACATCAACGGGATAGCTCCGGAAGGTCTGAAAATCCCTGTCTGACTGGAGCCTGTCCCCAATCCCGGGGCTGCTGATCTCCAGAACATAGGCCTCCGTGAGCAAAGCAGAAGCTTCGATGGCCTCTCCCATCGGTGCGCTAAAACCAGCGCAGTCATCCAGGGACACGTCATCTCCATTGCCGCGTCGGATCTGCACCTGCAGGGTCATCGGCTGCAAATGCGTCAGCACCTGGGCACTGACCAGTGCAAATCCATGGCTTTCAGCCGTGGCCTTGGCCAAAGAAGTGAGATCCGGAAGAAGTGGATGGGGCAAGGGCGCGGGAAGGGTGGTCTCGGGCTCAGGCCCGATGGTGGATGCGTTGATCACCCTCCCGGAGAGAGGATCTCACCAGGCCGTGAATTCAATTTAAAGGATTGCCGACCCCCCATCTTTGAGCGGAGTTCGGTCACCTTGTGATGCGATGCCTTGATCAGGGGCCGACTGCTGTTTCCAGCTTCTCCAGCAGCACATCCACTGGGATCTGACTGGAAAAACGACACGCACAGGTTTCTGTGGCATCCAGACTGCCGTGCTCCCAGTACTTGTTGCTGCCGGTTCCACCACCGCAGAACCCGTAGTACTCGCACTCTTGTTTGCATCGCTTCATCCCGGAAGACATGTCACGAAGCAGTTTCTGAAACGGCTCTGTCTGGGTGGCTTCCATCAGCGACACATCGCGAATGTTGCCCAAATTGAACAGGCCATAGCGTTCCGTTTCAACCGACAGCAGCTCGGGATCGAATGTTGAGAAGTTGCCTTTGGCGTCCACGCTGAGAATTGCGTAGGGACGGTTCATCTCGTTTTGCAGGAGGCGTTGGCCTCCTGCGATCATGCCCATCACCTGATCGAACTCACGAACCTGGATGGGGAAACCATCCTTTTCATTGCAGGCCCAGAACCGTGAAAGGAAGTCTCGATAAAGCCTTTCCTTCAACAAGCCCTGCATGGAGGAGCTGGTGTGCACTCCTTCCTGCTCTTCCACGTTGAAACCGAGTTGATGAATCCCCTCATCACGGAAGAAGGCGTACATCCGCTCCGGTTGTTCCAGCGCATCAGCAGTCAGAACGGCAATCGCATGGAAATCGATGCCGCGCTCGCGCAGTGTGCGGATACCGCGCATGGTCTGGGCATAAGAACCCTTGCCGTTCCTGAAGCGTCGGTGGCTGTCGTGAATGTCCTCAGGGCCATCGATACTGACTCCAACAACAATTTTGTTGCGCACAAAGCAGTCGCACCAGTCCTCGTTGATCAGCGTTGCGTTGGTTTGCAGGTGTTGTTCGATCACTACCCCCTGCTCTTGCAGGCTGGCGGTCTGGCGCTGAATGATCGCGCTGGCCTGGTCATAGAAGCTGGTGGGCAGCGTTAGTGGCTCACCGGCGTGCCACAGGATTGAGAGATGTGGCCCCCAGAACGGGCTTTCATAAACTCTCTCCAGCAGCAGGGGTAGCTGCTGCTGAAGGTTGAATACGTTGCGCCGCTGGCGATCCGGCAGATAGCAGTAGCTGCAGTCGAGGTTGCAGAGCGACGTCGACTGGATCACCAGTAGACCGATCGGGCCGTAGTCGGAATGGTTCACCAGTTGGCAAATCCACCGCGGTAGCCGTTGGCGAAGCCGCCACCGCCACCATTTGCGAAGCCCCTGCGAGCGCCGCCATTGCCCCAGGCTCGGCCGCCACCATTTCCCCAGGCGCGAGCGATCTCCTCGTCAGTCAGAACGCCATTGCGTTGCATCACCGCCCAGGCTTCGGGGCTCATCCGCTCGATCCGCTGTTCGAGAGAGTTGCCGAGATCAGGTTCGTTGTGCACCGCGGCTCTGGACGATTCGCAGAGCACCGCACTTGTTGCCAGAACGGCGGCGAAGGTGAGAAG
>QCTE01000076.1 GCA_003211275.1 Synechococcus sp. AG-673-A03
CCTGGTCATGCCCCCGCAGGTTCTGCAGGGATTCCTCCATGGTTTGCTCAGGAATACTGAGCTTTTCGCGCACTTCGACCGGTGCCGTTCGATGACTGAGGCCGACAACGGCGATGTGCATGGAGAAAACCTCGCTGCTTAAAGAAGGAGATCAGCTCAGAGCAATACTCTGTGCACCTTCCTTGATGTGAACCGTGTTTGTGAAACGGCAGGTGTTGTCAAGGTTGCTGATGATCAGGCTGCTTGTGCGAGTGCAGTCACTCTCAAACTTAACGCCGTGGAACAACAAGCCATCGGTGATTCCACTTCCAGCAAAGATCACATGCTCTCCAGAAGCCAGCTCATCAGCTTCGTAGATCTTGTCGGGGTCGCTGATTCCCATCTCGGCAAGTCTCGCCAAGTTGCCTTCCTTGGTCATGTCAGCCCACTCAGAGGTCTGAGCGATGGCAGGGTCATAGACCAACTGACCTTGGAAGTGACCACCCAGAGCACGCATAGCCGCTGCTGAGATCACACCTTCTGGAGCTGCTCCAATGCCCATGAGGCAATGAGTACCAGTCCCAGCAAAACCACAGGCGATGGCAGCTTGCACATCACCATCGGAAATGGGTTGAACCCTGGCACCAGTCGCGCGGATCTCAGCAATCAAACTCTTGTGACGAGCACGATCCATCACCACAATGGTGAGGTCACTTGCTGCAATTCCAAGGCACTCACTGAGAATTTTGATGTTCTCCGTTGCCGATTTACGAATGTCAACCTTGCCCTTAGCCGCCGGGGGAGCTGCCAGCTTCTTCATGTAGAAGTCGGGAGCATTGAACAGGCCGCCGCGATCTGAAGCTGCGAGCACAGCCATTGATCCTCGCTGGTTGTTCGCACAAAGGTTGGTGCCTTCGCAGGGATCAACAGCGAAATCAACACCAGGGCCTTTGCCTGAGCCAACTTCTTCACCGATGTAGAGCATGGGAGCTTCGTCACGCTCGCCTTCTCCAATCACGATCCGGCCCTGCATTTCGATCTGACCCATGCGTTTGCGCATGGCTTCCACCGCAGCGGCATCAGCCTCGTCTTTTTGACCGAGGCCTGTGAGCTCGGCAGAGGCGATAGCCGCCTGCTCAACGACCTCAAGAATTTCCTGGATGAGAGTGCGATCCACTGGTGTGCGGCGGGGAACTAGTGCGGTGAGGAGCAGCTCTCAGGACTTGGCGCCACTGGGCTTTTCGCTCAAAAGCGCGGCTTACTGTATCAGTGACTTCGAGCAAGCCTGATATCAATGGCGCTTCTCTAAAGTCCCCCGAGTTTTAAGGCCCTCCATGACCGCATCAGAACGCCCGATACAGATCATTCCATCGGTGCTCCCCGCTGATTGGGCCGCCATGGGCCAATGCGTCAAGGATCTCGAAGCCGCTGGTGTGGACAGGATTCAATTTGACGTGATGGACGGCAACTTCGTACCGAACCTCACATTCGGTCCTGAACTGATCAAGGCATGCCGCAAATACTGCGATGTGAAGTTTGAAACCCAGCTGATGGTGAGCCAATACAACTCAGAAACGATGCTTGAGCAATACGTGGATGCAACCAAGGGGCCAAACGGAGAACCTGGGGTGGTCATTGCCCACGTTGAGGCCAATACACATCTGCATCGGGTGCTCGGACGGATCCGCCAACTCGGGGGCAGTCCATCTGTGGCGATGAATCCACATACTCCAATGGAGATGGTTGAGAACGTGCTCGACATGGTCGACCACGTTTTGGTGATGACGGTGAATCCTGGATTTGGCGGACAGGCCTATATCCCAACAATGTTGGACAAGATTTCAAAACTGAGAAAAACCATCGATGGGCGTGGACTCAGCGTTGACATCGAAGTCGACGGCGGCATCAAAGCAAACTGGACCATCTCACAGTGTTGCGCTGCAGGAGCTAACTGCTTCATTGCTGGCAGCGGGATGTTCGCCTATCCAACATTGAAAGAAGGATGCGACGACCTGCGCCGCGTTGCAGAGGAAGCCAGGTCAGGAAAGGTCCTTCCGACTCCTGCCTGAATACCTGATGGGTCTGATGAATGGGCTGCCCCGGCTCTCACGGGGCATCGCCCATTCCTCTTCACTTATCCCTCCTGATCGGCGACATCAGCACCGGAACCGAGATCGTTATCAAGCTGCTGACCAGGCTTCCAACCACTGGCCCAGATCTCACGACAACGGGCATTGAGGCTTTGGGAGTCAAGCCCCCAGCCAGTCACGACCTTCTGAATGTCCTGTTTGATGTCATCGGCGCCTGGGAAATCCCCATATCGCATTACAAGCCTCCCTGCCACAGTGAGCTGCTCAGGGCCTGGATCACCCTGATGACCAAGCAAGGCATCCACTTGATCACGATCCGTCGCATACAAAGGATGCGTCTGGCCGGTCTGATCACTCATAGGGAGATGAATACCTTTTTACCAGGATGTCACCTGAAGGGAGAAGATCATCATTAAAAAACCGACCTGTTTCCAGGTCGGTTTGAATCAGCAGAAATTAACGATGTATACGTGATCAACCAATCCTTCAGGGATGGTTAGATCAGAACGTGAACGTCGTGCGGAGAACTCCACCGAACTGATTGAAGGTGCCATCTTTTCCGCCTTGCCCAAGGTAAGTTAATTCACCTAAAGGACGGCTCAGATAAAAGACGGCTGGGGTCACAGTGATGTTATCTGTCACTTGGAAACCGTAATAAGCCTCCATGACGTAATTGCCGTCATACGGAGTGTCCCCACCTTTCAATGCAGTCGCGAATGTTGGTTGTCCAATCGCAAAACCAAGACTGTTGCCCTGGAGGAAAGCATCATCCCAGTGGAGTGCAACTTGCCAAGACTGGGATGTCGTCACAATGCGATCAGGAGAACCATCGGTATCGTTCAGTGTGTTGATACCCCAACCCGCACTAATTGCAGGAATCCAACCCGTATCTTCAGGCTGCCAATAACCTGAAAGTGCAAAGGCATTTAGAGAGCTGTTACTGGTCGCATCACTGACGAGATAACTGAGCTGGGTATATGCAGATGAATAGGGAACAAGCTGCGCATCCTGCAGGTAGGAATAAACACCGGCAATGCCCCACTGCTCAGCCTGGTAACCGATCTGAACGGTGCCAACTCCAGCAGAACCATCCGTAGCAAGTCCTCCTTCCTGAGGATTACCAACCATGCCGTTTTGCGAAACGTACTGAATGCCAGCCACGAAACCATCATTTTCGTAGTTGAGTGCTGCACCAGGGCCTTGAGTTTTGTTGTAAGCACCAGGCGCACCATTCAGAGTCAAAACATCAAGAACGGTGTTGCCATCTCCGGAAGGGTAAACAGATGGCCACATTGGCATCATGTCGTCCTGACCAACGTTGGCACCGACAACAATGTTGAAACTGCTTCCAATCGGGGCTGTGTAGAAAATCTTATCGATATAGACCGCATCACTACTGCCGGCGCCGTCCGCGGAATCAGAGGCGACCTCGAGAGTCGAGAGAGTAGAAGGAGCACCAAAGAATGCGGTTCGACCAAAGTTGCCGGCTCGGAGAGTCATCGTCAGCAGATCTTTACCAGTAAAACTGGTATTGAAATTGATCTGCGTGTCATAGTTGAAAGTTGTGGCTCCATACTCTCGACTTTCATAGTCTTGAGCATTTTCACCACTGTAAAACAGCTCAGCAATAGCAGCATCACTGAACGGAGTATTCTCAAAAAGACCATCATCAGGGTCTTCTAGAAAATCGTCAATCTGAACATCGGTCAGACCTAAACCGTATGCAACGTTAAGACCATACAAATCATATTCATCCAAATCTCCACCAAAAGTATTGGCACCAAGG
>QCTE01000077.1 GCA_003211275.1 Synechococcus sp. AG-673-A03
AGTTCGGCCATCGCTTTCTGTTGAGGGGAGGGCTCAACCAGATCCTGGCGTCGGGCATCGGTGATCAACCAGTCGAGGGCAGCTTCCTGAAGATCGAAATGGTCGCCATTTTTGCCAACGCAGTAACGGCCGAACACCAGTTTTTCGACGAGCTGGACGCCTGCGCCGATGCGTGAGTAGTCGAAGATGATCGAATTATCGATTGTGGCTCCTTCGCAGATGTGGCAGCTGGGCCCGATCATCGTGGGGCCGATCAGTGTTGCTCCGTCTTCGATCTTGGTCATGCCACCGACATAGACGGGGCCCTGAACGTCGATCCGATCCCAGTTGGCCGCCACATTCAGGCCGGTATAGACCCCAGGACGAACCTCTTTGCCTGGAATACCCACCTGGCGAACATCACCCTGAAGCACACTTCGGATCGCCCGCCAGTAATCGGGAACTTTGCCGATGTCGACCCATTCGAACTCCATGGGTAAGGCATAAAACGGTGCACCGACCTCCACAAGCCTGGGGAAGAGATCCGAGCCGATGTCGAAGGACTCACCCGAGGGGATGTGTTCAAAAATCTCTGGTTCGAAGAGATAGATGCCTGTGTTGATGGTGTCGCTCAGGGCTTCGTCCACCTTCGGCTTTTCCTGGAACGCCTGAATGCGTCCCTCGGCATCACTCACGACAACGCCATAGCTGCTCACCTGTTCCTTCGGAACACGTTTGGTGATCAGGCTGGCGAGCGCACCTTTCTCCCGGTGACGTCTCACCGCTTCGGTGAGATCAAGGTCGATGAGTGCATCGCCACACAACACCACAAAGGTGTCGTCGAAGAACGTCTGGAAATCCTGGATTTTCTTCAGTCCGCCAGCGGAGCCCAGAGCGTCACCGATCAGTTCGCCATCTTCGATACGGCCTTCGAAGCTGTAAGCGATTTCCACACCAAATCGCTGGCCATCTCGGAAGTAGTTCTCGATCTCCTCGGCCAGGTGGGACACATTGACCATCACCTCTGCGAAACCATGCTCCTTGAGCAGTTCCAGCAGGAATTCCATCACTGGCTTCTGCAGGATTGGAATCATCGGTTTGGGGATCACATGTGTGATCGGCTGAACCCTTGTTCCCTTGCCCGCGGCCAGGATCATCGCCTTCATCGGCGTTACAGGCTTACAACGGATAAGCCAACATAAGGGTGTGGTTAGGCGGCCACGGCCCCCTCGGCCGGCATGACAGCTGGCACGTCCAGGCTGGTCAGGGGCATCTGGGCCATGGTGCCTGGAGCAAGCAGCCGTTTGAGTCGGATCGGACCGTGTAGCGAGTCCATCTGCTCCAGCTCAACCTGGCCTTGCGAAGACAGGAACAGAAGTGCCCAGAACACACCCACGCGGTCCTTGTCCAGGTCTTCATCGGCAATGTCGTTCCACTGAGTCACCAGGTGTTCGAAATTGACCCATTGCAGGGCTGCTTCCCAGCCGTTCAGGAAGACGCCCATTGCTGCTGTGGTTTCCGGCAGTTTCTCTCGGTGAGCGAGGGCCGCCACCTGAGCGATCGCCTCCTTATTGGAGTAGCGCTTCTGACGCTGGCGTCGGCGCATCTCCAGTTCGTCTGATTCGAGCTGCTCTGCAATCGATTCCAGTTGTTCGATCAGTTCCCCCAGCGTGACCGGGCGCCGCAGTGGAGGTGGAGCAACCGGTCGGCGTTGCAGGTGCCGCTCGGGGTGGCGAGGGATGTCGAAGCTTGGATCCAGCCATCCCTGGTCAGCAAAATCCGCCTCAAACATCTCCTCAACCTCTGGTTGTGGAGGAAACGTGCTGGCTTCAAGCACTTCCGCTTTGAGGCCCACCAGCACTGACGCTGCCAGGAAGGCCTCACTGCTGTCGGCTAGGTCACGTTCATAGCTTCCGCCGCGTCGCTTCAACGCTTCCTCAACCTGGCGGGGAACTTCGATCCGTTGTTTCAGCTGATCCAGAAAGCCATCGACCACAGCGATGACATCCACATCCCACGGATCAAGATCGCCCTGCTGAGCTGCGTCCTGAAGCAGGCGAATCGCGAGCCTTGCACCGGCATCGGCTCTCTGATTCAGCCCGGCATTCATCTCAGCCTGTGGCCGTCTTCAGGAAAAATACCGGTGATGGATCGACCGGGCCAGCCCCTTGCAGCGTTAATCATCAGGATCCGTTGCCAGACATCAGCTGGGGCGCTTTGAGCATGGCTGGCGCCAGGCTGCCACTACGAATTAAAGGTGCTGTCGGTCGGCTGATCACCTCCATAGCGGCCACATCTCGGTCAACCAGTGCTTCGATCGCTGTGCGGTAGCTGTCCGTCATCAGTCGCGGATAGAGACCGATCCCGATGATCGGCACCAGCAGGCAGCCGATGATGTAAATCTCGCGGGGCTCCGCATCCACCAGGTTGGTGTTGGTGGTGAGCTGAGCGTTTTCCTTGCCAAAGAAAATTTCTCTCAACATTGAGAGCAGATAGATCGGCGTCAGGATTACACCGATTGCGGCGAGTCCATCGATCACGATTCTGAAGCTGAGTGTGTAGGCCTCGTCGGTTGCGAAGCCTGTGAACACCATCAATTCACTGACAAATCCACTCATGCCAGGGAGTGCGAGGGATGCCAGGCAGCAGACGGTCCACAGAGCAAACATGACCCGCATCTTCTGGCCTACGCCACCCATCTCATCGAGCTGCAGGGTGTGGGTGCGGTCATAGGTGGCACCCACCAGGAAAAACAGGCTGGCCCCGATCAGGCCATGGCTGATCATCTGCAACATCGCGCCACTCGTTCCTAGAGCGCTGAAACTGCCGATGCCAATCAGCACAAACCCCATATGGCTGATGGAGCTGTAAGCAATTTTTCGTTTCAGGTTGCGCTGAGCGAAGGAGGTGAGTGCTGCGTAAATGATGTTGACAACACCCAGCACAACCAGAAGGGGTGCGAACTGGGCATGCGCTGCAGGCAGCATTTCGGCGTTGAAGCGCATTAGGGCATAGCCGCCCATTTTCAGCAGGATGCCCGCCAGCAGCATGTGCACTGGAGCTGTCGCTTCACCGTGAGCATCCGGCAGCCAGGTGTGCAGCGGAACGATCGGTAATTTGACTCCGAAGGCGATCAGCAGACCGGCGTAACACAGCAGCTGAAATCCTGTGCTGAAACCCTTCTGTGCCAGCACGGTGTACTCAAAGTTGGGCGTACCGCCTCCCATAAAGCCCATGGCCAGAGCCGCAAGCAGGATGAACAGCGAACTGCCTGCCGTGTAGAGGATGAACTTGGTGGCGGCGTACTGACGCCTCTTGCCCCCCCAGATGGCAAGCAACAGATAAACAGGCAGCAGTTCCAGTTCCCAGGCCAAGAAAAACAACAGCATGTCCTGCACTGCGAAGACTGCAATCTGGCCGCCATCCATGGCCAGAATCAGAAAGAAGAAGAGCTTTGGTTTGAAGGTGACCGGCCAGGCGGCCAGGACCGCCAGCGCGGTGATGAAGCTGGTGAGCAGGATGAGAGGCATGGACAACCCATCGGCCCCAACGGCCCACGTCAGTCCCAGGTCTGGCAGC
>QCTE01000078.1 GCA_003211275.1 Synechococcus sp. AG-673-A03
GGCTCAGGCCGGGGATCAGTCCCAGAAGAGGAAAGTTGGCCAGGGCACAGCGGAAGGTGGGGGGTGAGCCAGCGGTTTTCAATGCTGGATCAAAGGCATGCGGTGAGTTGAACACCACAATTTCTCCACGCTTGGGCCCTCGAGTGGCATAGGAAAGTTTTTCCACGAGCAGCCGGTCCTGGATCTGCAGACCAGGAAGCATCGAACCGGACGGGATGAAACGTGCTTCAGCCACGTAATGACGGATCCCGAGATACAAGGCCAGAGTGAAGATCACAGGTCCCCAGAAATCCCAGAACGGATGTCCTTTTTGGCCCTGCGACTTGGAGGGGGGCGCAGACGAATCCGATTGAGAATCAGCTTCTGAAGGCGAAGCGTCGTGCTGGGCGTCTGGCAACGGAAACCTTGCTGACCGTGGATCAACCAAGATAGGCCCGATGGCGATGGCCTTCTAGCCTCAGCTGAGAACGCTTACACCCATGGTCAGACCTCGGTGGCAAGGTGTGAAACCCTCCGCAAGCCGTCGCTTCTGGCTTGGCTGGGACCGACTGGTCGCAGGGATTGCAGCTCTGAACCTGGCCTGGGTCGTCTTCGACGTGACCTATGTGCCACTGCGCAACTTCTGGCTGCAGCGCACACTGTTTCCCCTGCCCTCCATCAGCCTTGCTGTTCCGCTGCCCTGGCTACCTGACATCACACCCTTGTACGACCCGGTGAAGGGAATTGAGCCTCATCAGGACACCGAGGCTTACATCCAACAGTTTGAGCGCTTGGAACGCACCGCCGCGGCCAGTGGTATCAACAGCCCTTCAGCCAAGCAGCTGCGCTTGGAAATGGTGGTGCGCAACAGTCAACTGATCGATGAAAACCCTTTTGTCAGCTCCAACAAAACGGGAACACTGGAGAAACTTAAAAGTCGCCTGAGAGCCAGGGCAGGCATGGATTCAGCCAAGCAATCTACCGCCCATCTGCTTGGAGATCGCTATCTGACGGATGAACGATGGGCCGCGGAACGAAGGTTCTGGCGCAACAGCATTCTTCCTCTTGCTTCCACGAATTACTGGCGCGGCACGGATGAAAACGGGCAGCCGATCGACTTGTCATGGAGGATCGATCTTCCCTTCCAGATTCTCTTTCTTCTGGACATCATGCTGCGCGCCATTCGGCTGAAGCAGCGCTACCCCGCCATCGCCTGGAGAGACGCACTGCTGCGTCGATGGATTGATTTGCCACTGCTGATTCCGTTCTGGAGACTGCTGCGAATCGTGCCCGTTACGGAGCGACTGTCCAACTCACGCATGATCCAGCTGGAACCCCTTAGAGCCGCGGTGAGCCGCGGCGTGGTCGCTGTACTCGCTCTCGAGTTGTTCGAAGTGATCACACTTCGCATCCTCGACGCAGCGCAGGATGCGGTGCGCTCACCCCATTGGCCCGAGAAAATCCGGCGTCTCTGCAGTCATCAGAGCATCGAATCGGATGGGGAAAGGGAGCTCGCTGAACTTCTGCGCCTCTGGCTTCCATTGGTGTTGACCCAGGTCGGGCCAGGCATGCGACCCCAGCTGGTGGCCTTGGTCAGTCATGCTCTGCGACGCAACCTTGAAGACAAGGCAATCCCAACACCGCTGCGAGCACTGCCTGGGATTGAAAAAGCCGAAAATCAGCTCAGTCTTCAGCTCTCGACGGGCCTCGTTGACTCTCTGTTGAATCTCTCCCGCAACGCAGGCGATCGTTTTGCACAGAAAGATCCGGTGCTTCAGGAGCTGGGAATTCAGACCATCGACCGATTCTGGGAAGAACTAGCGAAAACTCTTGAGCAGGGTCCTGTTCTTGAACGCAGCCAGGAACTCATGGCGGCTTTTCTCGAAGATTTCAAGAGAAGCAGCATGAATCAACTGAGGTCCCAGAAGGATGTCGATGAACTGATCACGGAGCTCGACGGATTGAACTTCAGTTCAGAAGCAGCTCAGACCAGACCTCAGGCTTGAAGCCAACTAAAAATCGACCGTCCGGACATTGAACAAAAGGACGCTTGATCAGCTTTCCATCGGCAGCCAGAGCTTGAAGGGCCTGATCATCGGTCATGGCTTTGACCGCATCAGCACCAATGGCCCTATAGCTCTGCCCACTGGTGTTGAACAAGGGCTTGACCTGACCAAACTGCCGAAAAGCCTGATGCAGAAGATCGGATGATGGAGGAACGAGCGTGATGTCGGTCACATCGCATTCAAAACCTTCATTTTCAAGCCACAAAAGCGCTTTCCGGCAAGTACTGCAGCGGGAATAACTGAAGACTTTGAAACCGGACACAGTTAACGGCTCAGGAGGCTCTTGACGGCACCAACGAGGCTGTTGGAGCCTTGGCCAACTCCATCGCCTGGACGCGAACGGATGGTCACATCACCATTCACCGTCGTGCGGCAGCTGAGGCGGTAATTGGCTGGTCGATCAGCCAGATAGACCTCTTCAACATCACTAAGAGGAGAGAGGTTCTGAGCTCCCTCAAGCACTTCGACGACGCAAGTGCCGCACTGACCGACACCACCGCAATTGTTGAGGTTATTCAGTCCTTTGTAAGGATTGACACCAGCCGTGAGAGCCGCTTTGCGCAGGTTGGCACCCTCAATGCAGCTAATTTGCTGGCCTTCCTGCTCAAAACGGATAGTGGGCACGGATCTTTTACATCAGATTGTGGCTTAATTTACAAGCTTCACGGTTGCAACCGAGGATTTTGCCGCCACTTCCGGCAGAGCAAGATGTTTTTCCTGAAAGGAGTTCTTCGTGAGGGGGTTCTTTCTGAACCGATGACTGATCAGGCGGAAGCCGCCTGAACGCAGGTCTCCAGCAGGGGCTGAACCGCATCCACGTCGCGCCAACCGCCGATCTCGGTCACACGACCTTCCATGTTTTTGTAAGTGCGGAAAAATTCAGCAACATCTTCAAGCTGGCTGGGCGCGATCTGAACAATGCTCTGAATGGCCTGCTGACGTGGATCAGCCACAGGCACACAAAGAATTTTGCCGTCGTAATGGCCCATATCGGTCATATCAAGCACCCCGATGGGTCTTGCCTGAATCAGACATCCAGCGAAGGTGGGTTCCGCCATGATCACCATCGCATCGAGAGGGGATCCATCCTCAGCAAGAGTGTTGGGAATAAAGCCGTAATCAAATGGATATCTGACCGATGAGTGAAGAACTCGGTCGAGGGCCATGACCCCAGCTTCGGCGAAATATTCGTATTTATTACTGCTTCCCGCTGGGATCTCAACGATCAGATTCACCAGTCCTGGAGACGGAGATGGGATAAGAGCCCTGAGATCCATAACTCTCCTGGACAGTGACGGAGGAGTGAGTGGGGCGATCGGTCAGCACAGCGGCTAAGGGAATGCCTAGCCCTGTAATGGCGAGAGTAAACCCGAGAACAGCAAGAGCAGGAATAGCAACGAACTGCGCTGCAGGCGCAGGGTGCTTGG
>QCTE01000079.1 GCA_003211275.1 Synechococcus sp. AG-673-A03
ATTGAGCTGGTGATTCCACCCAGCTCAGTAATGACCCTCGTGCGATTTTTTCTTTGCTCCAAGTGCCGTTTCGATTCAGTTTCGGGACGGCAGTCAGTGCTAGAACTTGCTCAGCCAGCTCAGCTGTTTGGGCAGCGGTTTTGTTGATTCCAAGCTCGCTGAACTCAAACAGCTCTTGGTTGCGCTCACGGGCCAGCACGCCATCGGCGTTGAAATTGTGGTGGAGTTCTCCTTCAGTGAGGCTGAGCAACCGGCGGTTATTGCCTCTGAGGATCATCAGGCCAAATCCGTTCACGTAGATCGGAACTTTTGCAAAACAGGCCCAAAGCAGTCCTCCAGTGCTGATCAACAGCGTGATGATGATCGCCGCCCTTAAAGGCGAGGAGATCAGACGGACCGAGGTGTATTCGCTGGTGGCGGGTTTGTTCATGGATCAGTTGTCTTTGACTTCATCAGGGCATTGATCTGTGGTTGAAATGGTTTGGGCCACTGTGCGGAGTAGCGGTAGAGCTCTGCGATTGCATTGCGATAGATCAGACGCAAGGATTTGTTCTGTTCAGCAGCGTGGCCAAGCAGTTCTGTGGCCTGCACCACGGTGGTGATGTCACCAACACCGGCTGCATAACGCGCTGATGCGACATCGACTGCCTGCCTTGCTGTTTCCAGAGCCTCCTGTGACTGAGGCAGAGCAAGTTTGGATGTCAGATAAGCGGCATAACTTCGACGAATCTGGTTACCCACCAGGTCGCGATCCTGTTGGGCTTTTTGTCTCTGTGCTTTCGCCAAGCTGCGATTGGCTGTAGCCCGTGCTGTCTGTACGCCACCATCGAAGAAGTTCCAGTTGAAGCCGAGGCCAATCGCCAGATCAGTGTCGGTTGAGTTGCCACTGTCACCGGAGTTGCTGCTCCCAATGGTGCCATCGATGATTCCTTCTGAATAGATCGCGTATCCATTCGCTGAGAGAGACAGCACTGGCAGGTAGACGTTTAAAAGTCGCCTGGCCTCCCAATCATCTGCTTCAGCTTCAGCCAGAGAGACGCGGATCTCCTCTCGAAGAGCTAAACCCTCAGCGATTGTTTGTGGCAAAGAGAGTTCCCAGCTGGCGAAATCGTTGCTGCTGAGCTCTGCCGGAATCACAGAACTTCCTGGTGGTCGACCCATGATGCGTGCCAGGTCGGATGCGATCTGCAGCTGCAACCTGTAAAAACCGTCGAGAGTGGTGAGCTGGCTGAGCAGTAGTGTCTTCTGCTGAGAGACATCTCCAATGTGGAGTAGACCGCCTCTGAATTGCTCCTCAATGATGTTGAGCTGTCTAAGGTTTTGCTGATAAATTTTTTCGTAAATCTTGATTAATCGTTGATTTTCTTGCAATTCATAATAGCTGATCTGCGTGTCAAGAACAATGCTCCTGGCAATTACGTCGAAAGTGAATTGCTCTGCCTCCAGTAAAGAGTTAGAGCGATTGATCGCAGGCTGGCGAGTGGGTTCTAAAAAATTCCAATCTACTTTCAGGCCAAGGGACCCTATGGTGTAATTATTGAATTCATAGGTGGAGCTTTCATCGCTATCTTTTGGATAGGAAATGATGTCAGTCTCAAAATATTGACCCAGCAGTGGGGTTGATTCGCTGTAGGTGAAGAAGCCTGCTGTGGGTGACCAGCGGCGTTGTTCGGAGGCGAGCAGAGAGCGGCGAGCTCTGATCGTTTCCACAGCTGCCAAGAGTTGTGGGTTGTTGATCAGAGTTGCCTCGATCGCATCGGCAAGATTGATCTGCTCAGACTGATTCAAGAGCTCCCGTGCAGGCTGGAGTTCTGATGGGACTGGCGGTTGCGAGTGACCAAGTCCCAGCACGGCTGCACTGGCTCCAAGACACAATCTCAAGACAGCTGTTTTCATCAGCGAAGTGAGGATTGTCTTCCGGGCAATGACCGGAACTTAATGGTTGCTTTATGCGCTGGCAAGACTCTCTATGAGCCTTGTCTCAGCGAAGTGACTCTCGTCATGCTGATCGTCATGATCACCGACTCGCCTTCAGTCAACTGATCTCGATACGCTGTCAAAGTCTTCAAAGCATCTGCCAGCGGTGGTGACTCCTCTGTCAGGCAGCTTGATCCTCCGAAGCACATTGTTTGGCAGAGCGGCGGTCATGGTTTCGGCACTCGATTTCCATCACTTTTTGGTCGAACAGGAGCCGCTGAGATGAGGTGGAATGTTGGCCTGCTCGGTTTCTTGGCATCACTGCTGGTTCTGCTCATCCCTATCTCGGCGGCAGCCACTGAGTTGGATGCGTTACCTCAGTTGTTCGATCGTGCTCTTGCTCTCAGCCGTGCCGGCGACCCGCAGCAGGCACTTCCGGTCTGGGATCAGGTTCTAGAAATCGCTCCTAAGGATGCGGCGGCTTGGAGCAACCGCGGCAACATTCGGCTGATGTTGGGTGATCCAGAGGGAGCCATCGCCGATCAAACCCGCTCTATGGAGCTGGCTCCCAACGATGCTGACCCCCACCTCAATCGCGGTACCGCTGAAGAGGCCTTGCAGCGCTGGTCTGAGGCAGCAGCCGATTACGACTGGATTCTGGAACGAGACCCGAGTGATGCCTCAGCCCTCTACAACCTCGGCAATGTGCGTGGATCAGAGGGAGAATGGCAGGAAGCCCAGCGTCTTTATCGCTTAGCCGCTGATGCAAGGCCAGGATTCGCGATGGCGCGATCCAGTGATGCTCTGGCTCTCTACCAACTCAATGACCTGAAAGAAGCAGAACGCAATTTGCGCAATCTGATCCGGCGCTACCCCTTGTTTGCCGATGCCAGAGCAGCTTTGAGTGCTTTGCTTTGGAGTGAAGGTTCGCGTGGTGAAGCGGAAAGCCATTGGGCCGCTGCTTCAGGTCTTGATCCCAGTTATCGCGATGCCGCCTGGCTGGCCGAGGTGCGTCGCTGGCCGCCACGGCCGATTGCCGATCTCGAGCGCTTTCTTGCTCTGGAGGTGTCATGAACCTCACTGCCACCTGGGCTGAGCGTCTGGATGCTCTCTTGCCGGAGTTGATTGAGTTTCGCCGTCATCTGCACGCCCATCCTGAGCTCAGTGGGGAGGAGCACCAAACTGCAGCGCTGATCGCCGGTGACCTGCGTGAGCTCGGTTGGCGGGTTCGCGAAGGTGTTGGTCGCACGGGTGTGGTGGCGGATCTTGGGCCTGAGCAAGGGCCAAAACTTGGTTTGCGGGTGGACATGGATGCCCTACCCATCGAGGAGAAAACAGATTTGCCCTTCGTCTCCCTGCGGCAGGGAGTGATGCATGCCTGTGGTCATGACCTGCACAGCACCGTTGGGTTGGGGGTGGCCCGATTGCTGGCAGCTGAGCCTCAGCTACCCGTTGGTATGCGTTTGTTGTTTCAACCTGCTGAAGAGATTGCTCAGGGTGCTCGCTGGATGCGCGAGGCAGGAGCTACA
>QCTE01000080.1 GCA_003211275.1 Synechococcus sp. AG-673-A03
AGTCCGGGATAGTCAGCGTCAGCCCGAAAACTTCATTTGACCTGAACGACACATTCCCTGTTCAGGAATGAGTAAAGAACGGAGAGGGTGGGATTCGAACCCACGAGGGTGTTACCCCTACACGATTTCGAGTCGTGCGCATTCAACCGGGCTCTGCCACCTCTCCAAGCGCTTAGAGCGCACTATCACTTTAGTAGGCGGCCTTCATACACCCTGCGCACTCAGCCCGATTGAGGGCGAAAATTGCTGCGTCGCAGTCGCTGAACTCGAGTTCCCAAGCGGAGGTTCAACGTGCGGCCACTCTGATCAGAGACGCCAACACTCAGTCCATCACTCTGCAGACGCTGTCCTGGCGCGAGAGGAAAGCCTCCTCTCTGTTCCGCTTGAAGCGTGTGAGCCAATGCCTTCCAACACGGTTCTTGATCCGCTCCAACGGGATCAAGAACCACTATCCAGTCCAGTCGCTGATGACCGAGCCCATGACTCAGACGTGTTGCGATTCGGCAACTGAAATCATCGCCATGGCTGCTCAACATGGCCGCCCGACCTCGATGGCGCAGCACCAACCACTGACGTCCCCACTGCTCCACGCGAATCAAGTCATCCCGAAGCTGCACCCGAACCTGCAGGCACACCGCCAAGAGAAGCCACAACAGCGACAAGCCGCGCCAGCGCTGCTGAGCAGGCAACAGCCAGGGGAGCAGCCCCAGAGCAAACAACAACACAAGCAGGGGATGCACCGGCCCTGTGAGCATCTGAGCCCCTGGCCACTGACTGATCCAGTGCACCAAACTGATCAGCAACCCACTCAACTGCTGCACAGGCCAGATCAACCAAGGCAACAGAGCAGCGCTCAGAGCAGCCGGCAGCAGCAACACCATCACAGCCAGTGCCATGGCGGCCAGGGTGAGTGGAGCTAGCAACGGAGCAGCAAGCAGGTTGCTGACTAATGCATAAAGAGGCGCTGCGCCGAAATACAGCAATTGCAGTGGCAAGGTCCAGAACAGAGCAGCAAGGGGAATCGAAAGCGCCGGAGCCAATCGATGCAAACACCGGGGCCAGTGCTGCACAAACCATTGCTCCAGAGAGCCTGCCGAAATCACCAAGCCGGCCGTCGCCGCGGCGCTGAACTGAAAGCCGATGGAACGCCCCCATGCCGGATGCACCAGCAGCATCAGCACCAGCGTGACCAGGAGCACCCCCAGCGGGCGACTGCGATGTCCGCTCTCACGAATCAGCAGTGCCGCCGCGCCCATCACCACCGCGCGAACCACGGATGGCTGTGCACCCGCAAGGACGAGAAACAGCGCCATGGCGCCGCTCCCCGCAGCAATCCGCAAGGCCGCAGGCAAGGTCCTGGTGCAAGCCAGCGTGGTTCCCAGCAATACAGAGAGATGAAATCCGGAAGCTGCCAAGGCATGCGACAGGCCAGCCACCCTGAAGCCATCACGCACGCTTTGCGGCAAGGACACCTGAGCACCTCCAAGCACCAGAGCCGCGAGCAAGCCACCTGACTGCTCTCCAGCGAGATCAGTGAAGCGCTGAGCAATGGTTCGGCGTGCATCGGCCAGGGGGGTCCAGTCCTGCCGAAACACGTGGAATTCATCGGTGCGTAGACGACTCCACGTTCGTTGCAGAGCCAGTCGCTCATCACCACGGGCCAACAGCGGGTGTGAGCCAGGTTGAGGGCGGCGCAGGTCTCCCTCAACCTGGAGCCAAGACCCAGTCAATAAAGACGTGGTGCATGGATCAAGGGTGAGCTCCGTTCGGCCTCGACTGAACTGGCCATTCAGGCTGCTGACCTCCAGAAGAGATCTGCAGCGGCCGTTGGTCACAGCCCCGTCAGAGTGGATGCGGCCCACCAGGCGCACCGCAAGTGGTTTGCCATCAGGAGGAATGAACAGGCTGGGATCGCCTGGCTGAGGCTGAGGCATGGCCCCAGTTCCACAGCGAGTACTCACCAGACAGAGCATCACCGCAAGAACCGCAATGGCCTTTCTCGGTCGCCGAAAGGAACGCCCCCAGACAACCAGTCCACAGACCAGAAGCGCCACCAGGCTCAGCCACTGCGCTTGGGAGCGAACACAGGCCGCCCCCATGCAGGCCATAAACAACAACAACCCGGCACTGAGCACCGGTTTCATTCAGCACGATCGGAGTTGTTGCGAGAGTTCCCCCCGCAATCAGACGGCGGTGGCTGCTGCTGCTTCGGCAGTGACAGCGGCGGGTTGCTTCAGTAACGGAAATCCCAGCGCTTCCCGCTCAGCCAGCCAGGCCTCCGCGACTTTCCGAGCCAGGTTGCGGATCCGACCGATGGTGGCCGTGCGCTCTGTCACCGAGATCACTCCTCGAGCCTCCAGCAAGTTGAAGGTATGGCTGCACTTGAGCACAAAATCCAGGGCCGGAGCAGGCAGGTTGTTCTCAATGAGATCCGCAGCTTCCGCCTCATAAATCGCGAACAACTGCTTGAGGCGCTCAGGGTTGGAGGCCTCAAAGTTGAAATGGCACTGTCCTTTTTCAAAAGGAAGCCAGATATCGCCGTAACTGCGATCGGCATTCCAGCTCAGATCCCAGATGCTCTCCACGTCCTGCAGGTACATCGCCAAACGCTCAAGCCCGTAGGTGATCTCAATCGACACCGGTTTGCAATCGATGCCGCCGCACTGCTGGAAATAGGTGAACTGGGTCACCTCCATCCCATCGAGCCACACCTCCCAGCCCACACCCCAGGCACCGAGCGTCGGCGACTCCCAGTTGTCTTCCACGAAGCGGATGTCGTGATCAGCAGCACGGATCCCCATCGCTTCCAATGAGGCGAGGTAGGTCTCCTGGATACCATCCGGGGAAGGCTTGATCAGCACCTGGTACTGGAAATAATGCTGTGCCCGATTGGGATTATCGCCATAGCGACCATCGGTGGGGCGACGACAAGGCTCGGGATAAGCCACGGCCCAGGGCTCCGGTCCGATCGCTCGCAACACCGTGTGCGGACTCATCGTTCCTGCGCCCTTTTCAGTGTCGTAGGGCTGCAACAGCAGACACCCCTGCTCGGACCAGAAGCGGTTGAGAGTGCTGATGATGTCCTGAAAATGCATCCGTGCGCTGGAGCCAATCCGATGCATTCTCGCGTCAGAGCCGCCTTGGCAGCTCAGCTCAGGGAAAGGCAGCGGCGCAGATGGTCGATCGCGTGATGGCGATGGGGGTGACTACGACACGGGCCCATGGTGCCCAGCCAGAAACTGCCATCACCCTGAAAGACCAGAACAGGTTTGCTGGCACCTT
>QCTE01000081.1 GCA_003211275.1 Synechococcus sp. AG-673-A03
TGTGAAAGGCAAGTTCACGGGTATCGCCATGCGCGTTCCCACTCCGAACGTCTCAGCTGTTGACCTGGTGTTCGAGTCCACCCGTGCCTCTTCCGTGGATGAGATCAAGTCGATCCTCAAGGCTGCTGCTGATGGCCCGATGAGCAAGATCATCAAGTACGGCGATCTGCCCCTGGTGTCCAGTGACTACGCCGGTACGAATCAGTCGACCATCTTTGACGCGGATCTGACCCTTGCCATGGGTGACAACTTCTTCAAGATCGTCGCTTGGTACGACAACGAGTGGGGCTACAGCCAAAGGGTTGTGGACCTCGCCGAGGTGGTGGCCAGGAACTGGAAATGATCAGGATTTGATCTGATCTTTAATCCCTCCCGCCGGGAGGGATTTTTTTTGGTCACGCATCATTCAGCGCAGAGCCGAAGTGATCAAACTCTGCAGCGGTTACAGGACGTTTGGTCTCACTCCAAACGATCTGATTGCTTTCGGCGGTGATGCAGCCGATGCGCCGGCTTGACGGTTGATGTTCAAGCCAGCGTTGGGCCCAGGAGGCTGGGAGACTCAGAACCAATTCAAAATCCTCTCCACCGTTCAGGCACCATTGATCCCAGAGCTCGCCAGAAGGCCAACTCTCTGCACGCGGGAGCCAGTCACGGCTCAGTTGAGCTCCGCATTGACTGCTGTTGCAAAGAGCCTGCACCGCCGCCAGAAGGCCGTCGCTGCTGTCGGTGCCGGCTGCTCTCCAGGGCAAGTGCTCTGGTTTGTTCTCGAGCAGCGTGGTCAAGGCATCCAGCCGGGGGCTAGGGCGGCGATGGTGGCTGATGGCCTGGTGTTCAAGGGCGTCCGTCAGTGCACTGTTGCCATCCAGAATCGGATCACCTTGAAGCAGTGCTAGCCCTAAACGGCTCAGGCCATGGGCTCCGCTGGTGACGAGCCAGTCGCCTGGACAGGCATCACCACGATGCAGGCGTAAAGGCCCGAGTCGACCAAGTGCGGTAACCGAGATCAGTCTTTGCCTGCCTGAGGAGCAGTCCCCTCCCAGCAAGATGCCTCCATAGCAGTTGAGAGCTTCGCTGATACCGCTGTAGAGACCCTCTACCCAGTTCCATGGGGTGCTTCCTGGTGCCACCAGAGCCACCGTGATCCCGTCCACAGCAACGGCGCCGCTGGCTGCCAAATCGGACAGGTTGGTTGCCACCGCGCGCCAGCCCACATCCGCTGGGCTTGTGGTGAGGTCACTGAAGTGAATGTCATCCACAAGAACGTCGGTGTTCACCAGCATCTGCCGGGTGTCGGCGGCCAGGGTGCACGTGTCATCAGCGAGCTGACCCGGCGGAGCAAAGCAGGCCAGCCGCCTGATTAGCTCCGCTTCACCCAGCCCAGCCAGTGTGACCGTCACGGAGCTCAGGCGTGCTGCTGGAGTCGATCGGCCCCGTCGACCACTTTGATCCGTTTGATCTCATCGTTAACGCCCAGTTCCTCG
The DNA here is from genome assembly GCA_003211275.1 of Synechococcus sp. AG-673-A03. Taxonomy (GTDB): domain Bacteria; phylum Cyanobacteriota; class Cyanobacteriia; order PCC-6307; family Cyanobiaceae; genus Synechococcus_C. Next base: position 1,482 of record QCTE01000081.1, read on the forward strand.
AGCACATCGAATCCGTCCACGACATAACCGAAGGCTGCATTGCGCCCATCCACCAGATTCAGCCCTGCTGGTGTCAGCTCTGCCTCGTAGAGAAACAGAAAGAACTGGGATGAGCCATCATCAAGGGCCTGATCGGAGTGTGCCCAACCCAGAGTTCCCAGGGTGGCAAAGGGAAGCACCGGAGTGGCTTTGAACATGCCGACGTCTTCGAACGTTTGGTTATAAATAGTTTCTGGTTCATCGGGAACACGGATTTCCAGGGGAACGTGGCGTTCCTGCTTGGTTTTTGGATCCACGTAACCGATGTCAGGTCCTTTGGGATCGCCGCTCTGCAGGATGTAGAAATCTTCTGCACGGTTAAAGGGCAAACCGTCATAGAAGCCCTTCAGGCTGAGATCAATGAATGCACCTGCAGTGAGAGGTGCGTTGTAACCATCCACCACAGCAGTGAGTTCGCCCTCAGTGGTTTCGATCACAACGGTGGCTCGGCCTGCCAGCCGCGGCAGGTCGTCGAATTCCGAAGGGATGTAGGGCAGCCGATCATCAATCAGCAGTGCTTCCAGATCACCGATCTGGCTAAGGGTCTGTCGGCGTGACTGAATGAATCCCGCTTTGTCTTTCTCTTCAACGCGTTCCTGCAGAACGTTGAGGTCATCCGCCACGGCATCAAGGATTTGATTGGCCTTGGCTTGATCGTCGCTTGGCATCGCTGCGACGATCGCGTCCTTCTTGTTGCTCAGCAGGGACTGAGTGCGCTTGAGGCCACGTCCAAGAGCACTCCAGCGCTTGGCACGCAGATCATCACTGGTGTATTCGAGCAGGTGCTGAAGATCGCGAAGATCTTCCTGATTCATGGGCAGGGAATCTCGCAGGATCGCCGCCGGATCCTGTACGGCGTTTCCCTGGGGGAGTGCGGCCCAGACCGGTGGTGTCCAGGCCAAGCCCACCATGATCAGCAGGCTGATCAGCCATGCTCTAAACCGCTGAAATCCCAACCGAATCGCCAAGGAGAACCCCAGGTGCTGAAAGGACTTTGGCACAGCCGTATGATCCCCTGAACCGTTCGGCGGGAATGATCTCCAGCAACGACTTTCGCACCGGTACCACGATTGAGCTCGACGGTGCCGTTTGGCGCGTGGTCGAGTTCCTGCACGTGAAGCCTGGCAAAGGCTCGGCCTTCGTTCGCACCAAGCTCAAGGCTGTTCAGACCGGAAGCGTTGTTGACAAAACCTTCCGTGCTGGAGAGATGCTTCCTCAGGCGTTGTTGGAGAAAGCCACTCTTCAGCACACCTATATGGAGGGTGAGGACTATGTCTTTATGGACATGTCGAGCTATGAGGAAACCCGCCTCACCGCTCAGCAGATTGGTGACAGCCGCAAGTACCTCAAAGAGGGGATGGAAGTGAGTGTGGTCTCGTGGAACGAGAAGCCCCTTGAAGTGGAATTGCCCAACTCCGTTGTGCTGGAGATCGCCCAGACCGATCCTGGTGTGAAAGGTGATACTGCCACCGGTGGAACCAAGCCTGCGATCCTTGAAACTGGTGCTCAGGTGATGGTTCCTCTGTTTCTCTCGATTGGCGAGAAGATCAAGGTGGACACGCGCAATGATTCCTATCTGGGTCGGGAGAGCAGCTGATTATGCAACTCGATCACGATCAGCTGC
>QCTE01000082.1 GCA_003211275.1 Synechococcus sp. AG-673-A03
GTTAAAAACCATAATTGTGCTTTTAGTCGACATTTTAGAGTTGCCTGAATTAATCAAGGCTCTGAATTATCAGGAGGAAGTTGCAAGGCTTACTGCGCGACCCAAGGTCAGCCCGAGAAGATTTATCTTTATGATTGCATGAAATAGATGTAGTAATTTTGCACGCTTGGTATTAAAGCTTGCATAGCTAGGCTGATATTTCAACAATGCATCGACAGAAAGATAGAAATAATTGAGGATTGAACTAGGAGCCTTAAATGTGATTTGCTCTACCTCAGGATTGCCGTCAATGGAAGATCGATAGTTTAGTCGCCAGTACCACCAAGTAAACGAGACAGTAATGATGGGCAGGAATAATAATAATTCCAATAGAAGCACCTTAGGATCTTTAATCGGAGCCAAAAGGAGCAGGTTAATAGACATAAGCTCAACAATCCAGCAGACTGACAAAAAGATGGCAAGAATATCTTTTCCCAATCGATCGCTTCGACCAGTTAATCCACGAATTACCAAATAAACTGTTGCCAGAAGAAACAGGCTATTCAATGGATGGCCAAGGGATGTAAGATTCGCTAAAAATGTATTAGCGGCGATTAGCAATTGCTTGATAAGGCCGTCTTCTATTTTTGCTAGGGAAAGCTCTCTGTCGAACCCGAGCGAAAATAGGTATGCGACCATCAAAAAATAAACTTCTCTTGGTCGGGCTAGATGTTTTATTAATGAGTTAATATCAGCCATTTCTAGTCATGCTAATCATCTATCATAGCAAGATAGCATTGTGATGGATGTATGCAACTCATTGCTTGCAATGCATTTGCTTGAGTTAGTCACATTTGTGTCTGTTAAATGATGAGGAGTGTTGGCTTTTCTGTAAATTACTTCGTTATCTGCATTGCAATCTCGCCCAGCGCTGCCCTCCAGCGCATTCAGCGGCAGCCAGAAGTCAGCAGTCCAATGGAGATGCGCCGGAGCATGGATCAGGCGTCAGTCCGAGCATGATGCCGAACTTTTCATTGCTGCGCTTGCAATAGTCACCACTTGGGCTGACGAAATAAAGTGACTTTGGTCCGCTTGGGGGATGCGGATTCAACGCCTGCAACGCGATAATAAATATGCCAACTTCACTTATCGAACTGGCGGAAAAGAATGCACTTTCGCTGCGGATGGCTATATATAAGTTGTTATTAGTTCGATAACGGTAAGTGAATTTTCGAGTTTCTCTCGTCATTTGCGGTTTCGCCGCTGGAGCTACAGCCGGAGTCATGACTCCGGCTGTAGCGAATCCTGCAGATGGACTCCAGCTACGTTTGACACCCTTGGCTGATGTGGTCGGGAAGCCACCACTTCCGGGAAGTGACGGTTTGAAACGGGATCTGGCTGTATTGCGCTGGCAGCAATTTGCACGTAATTCAGAGTTGGTGGAGCAATCATGGAGTTATCTCGATTGGGATATCGGTCGGTTTCAAGCGGCTATTGGTTCAGATTTTTGGGATACAGCCCCACGCATTCGAAAAGGCGTGCCGAAGTTTGTGCATTTGGTTAGTGAGGTCGAACACGAGCTGAAGAATGCAATTGGCCGTATTCGTCCGTTTCTGAATCATTCAGATCTCAAACCCTGTCTTCCTCGTGATTATTCGAAAAGCTTTCCAAGTGGCCATGCCACTTGGTATGTGACCACTAGCTTGCTCCTGGCGGATCTGCTGCCTGAACGTCGTGAGCGCTTGCTGGTGGTTGGACGCCAGGGAATGGCTGCTCGCGTGACATGCGGAATGCACTACCCAAGTGACGTCGAAGCTGGTCAGCGCTTAGCGAAGGCTGCTGTCGATCAGATTTTACTAAGCGCTCAGTGGCAGCGTTTCAAGCATTCCGTACAGCCAGAGGTCAAGGCATTGTTGACGCCACCTGCCGCGGGCATGCCAGTTGTACACGACTAGGGCTCAAGCTTTAGATATTGGCTTGTGTAGGACCCAGCTTGTTGGGTTTCGGGCTTGGGCTCTGATGCTGCTCCGGGCCTGGATGCGCCCGTTGCGGCAGAGTTTTACGTGCGTGGCTAGTACAGGCGTCCTAGCTTTGAGAGCGTGTCAGTTGATCACGGGCTCTACAGCCAGCAGGGCCCCTCAGAACAGCCGATTTTCCTGAGCGTGGCTCCAGGCATGACGGTGATCGTCAAACACGACCTTCAGATCGGAGAGAAGCGCGACAAGGATTGGTGGATGGGCCAGGTGATCCACTGCGGCGGTGCTGCCCGAGACCCGAGCATCCACAACCTCTTTCAGATCGCAGATGTGGATTCAGGCATGATCCGCTGGGTCAACGCTGACCTTGTGACGCACATCCTGCCGAGGGCTCCGGGACAACAAAAAACCCCGCACTTGGCGGGGTGAACATTTTTTGCCAAGTGTCGGATGGCATTTAGGTTTGATGATCTCATTGTGTGATTAGAAACCAATTCCTAACAGTCCTCCTTCACCCATTCAGCAGCGTTTTCTTTCCCAAGACCAGCTGCTTTTCTCCAATCATCACAGGCACCCTTAAGATCATTCACCCTTTCTCTTTCAATTCCACGATTTAGATAAGCGCTGGCATTCTGAGGATTGATCTCTATTGACTTCGTATAATCAGCAATTGCCCCTTGAAAGTTGTTGGATTGACTCATGGTAACGGCACGATTGTAATAGGCAAGGGCATTCTGAGGATTAATCTCTATTGCTTTCGTGAAATCAGAAATTGATCCTTGAAAATCTTTAAAACGAGCCTTGGTAATACCACGACTGACGTAGGCAGGGTCAAACTGAGGATTAATCTCTATAGCCTTATTGTAATCAGCAATTGCTCCTTGATAATCTTCTAAATCATACTTGGCAATACCACGATTGTTGTAGGCAAGGGCAAACTTGGGATTGATCTCTATCGCCTTTGTGTTATCAGCGATTGCTCCCTGATAATCTCCTAATTTAGTCTTGGCGGTACCACGATTAAGGAAGGCATTGGCATACTGAGGATTTATCTCTATTGCCTTTCTGTAATCAGCGATTGCTCCTTGATAATCACCTTGTTCATATTTTTCTATGCC
>QCTE01000083.1 GCA_003211275.1 Synechococcus sp. AG-673-A03
GGTCACAGCCACAGGAATGGATTCAATGGGCGACTACACCGTTGCAATTTGGGCCACCATTGGGCTTGTTGTGGTGTTCACGGTCCCAGTCGTCTGGCAATTCATGCAACCCAACGACGATGACTTCGGTGATCTGACCAAGCGCCGCAAATAAACGCTGCCTGTGACTCCAGAGGACAGCTCAGCTTGATAGAGACAAGAGAAGAAACCGATAAGCATTTAGATAGCGGCTTCATTGGCTCGACTGCTCAATGTCTCAAGCAAGCTTTAATCGTTGCAAAATAAACCTTCAAGCCTTGAGTCCACAAACTCACTGTACCGATAGGCGCCTTGATTACGATTGAAACAAGACATTCAAGAGATTATTACATTGTCATACTAATACTGCAATCCACGAGCTAACGAATATATACCAAAAAGAACTCTAGTTCAATGTTAATTAACTTCATCAGTTTCTAGCCCATTAAAAAGACGAGGAGCGATTACCAGCGATTCAAGACTTGAACGCCACTGAATTAACTTTCAAGCTGAGACTTCCTGCTTTTGGAATGACTGTGCTTTGAAGACAGCTGCAACAGACTCGATGCTTTTTCCTGTTCTTCAACTTTCGCCAAGCGATTCACAAGATCCCAGGTGTCTTGGGCAGACATTTCGCCATCTGCTTCCCACTCTAAAGAAGACAAGTCAGATGGAGACATCGAGCGGTAGAGGGCTCTACAAGTTAATGGAAGGACTGCTGGTATCCGTCATTGCAACAGCAATCAAACCTTTAATGATTTGGAAGTTGGCACTGGCGAATACGATCGCCCCTTGATTTTGGCTGAGTGAACTCTCCCCAGCGCTCATCGCCAAACGTTGTGGCAAGAGCACGACCTTCCGACGATCCAGAGAAAAACTCATAAAACGATGAACAGCAGCGCAAGTCATTCCATTCGGTGCGTCGTTGGCTCAGGTTGTGATGCACAGAACAGCAGACAACCAACCGTTGAAGAGCTCAGAACAATTGGTGAATCCTTAGATCGGAAGTCTTTGCGTCACTCGAACCTGAACAGGCGAGCGCCAACATTCAGACTGCCCTCACCATTGACGAGTTCATGGAGTCGGGCAGCTTGTCCAGCCGCAAAATCAGCCAACTACGTCGCAGTCACATGCGCGATGCCACCTTGGACGAGGTGTTCATTGTGCTCAGTGTTGGAGCCAGCCTGATCTCGACCCTGGGGCTGCTTGCTAACAGCTCTGCAGTGGTTATCGGCGGCATGGTGGTGGCGCCATGGATCATGCCTCTGAGGGCCGCAGCCTTCGCCATCCTGCTGGGAGAAGTGCGGCTGCTGGGTCGATCTCTGCGCACTCTGCTTGTGGGGGTTTTGAGCACCACGCTGCTCTCCTTTCTGCTCGGTTCGGTCACTGGCTTGCCACAGTTCGGCACTGAGGTTCTGGCCAGGACCTCGCCCAACCTGCTTGATCTGGGAATCGCACTCGTGGCAGGAGGTCTGGCGACCTATGCGAAGTTGCGAAGCGATGCCGTGAGTTCGCTGGCGGGAACCGCAATCGCCGTGGCTCTAGTACCTCCTGTCTGCGTGATGGGACTGTTGCTGTCACACCAGAGCTGGAGTGATGCCCGCGGAGCTGGATTGCTTTTCGCAACCAATCTGCTGGGAATCCTCACGGGCGGCTTGATTCTGATGGCCTGGAAAGACTCCGAATTCCGCTATGAGCTGCTCAGAAGTCGACTCAGTGTGGCCAGCTTCACACTCACAGGTCTGTTGTTGATTCCTCTGGGAGGCAGCTTCATCGGATTACTGACTCAAGCCAATCGAGAAAACAGGCGATCCATGGTGGAACAAACGGTTCGTAAATTTCTTGTCAATGAAACTCTGACATTCGGCGATTCGGAATTAGTGGATGTAGAGCAGGTTGACATTGACTGGAAAACAACCAAAAAGAGCAAGCCTAAAGAAGAAGGAATTATTCGGATCATTGTTCGTGTGACAGATCCCGAACTTCCAAGCTACAAACAGGTCACCTTGGTACAGGAGGAGATCAACAAACTCCTACAGAGTCATTACCAGCTTGTGGTCCAACGCACCGCTGTCGATGTGGTTGGGCCGAAAGAAGTAATTCCTCCTGCCCAAGAATTCGAGCAGACTGAGATCGTACGACCCTCGCCAATCAACCAGTCTGAGACAGGCGAGCCCCAAAACATTCCGCTGTCGCAGAATTCCGGCGATGCGCTCGATGGCCCATGACAGTTTTGTTAAGTGGATACCATCTTGTGCCCAGTTATTGAAAGGATTGCAGGGCTCAACCTTTGGCAAGTCATCCGGAATGTGATGCCATCCATGCAGTGATTCCGGCCATAAACTCGGCAGATGAACCAGACCGGACGCCGAACTTTTCTAAGGCTGATCGCTGGGGCGGCTCTTTCAGGCGGCGTCCTGGATGGCCTTTTGCGAAAGACCGGATCTCAACAGCTGGGCTCAGTCTCCACTCAGACCCTTGACGGGTTGAAACTGGGCTTGATCAGCGACCTCAACGCTTCCTACGGAAGCACGAGCTACAGCAGGGCCGTTCAGCGTGGAGTGACGTTGTTGTTGCGCCAACAACCCGACCTTGTGCTTTGTGCTGGAGACATGGTGGCTGGCCAGAAAAAATCGCTAACCAACACTCAGCTCAAGGCGATGTGGGCTGGTTTTGAACAATCGGTTCGAGCACCGCTTCAACAAGCAGGGATTGCTTTGCTCCCCGCGATTGGCAATCACGATGGATCGAGTCAACAAAATCAAGGACGCTGGATCTATGGGCGTGAGCGCAAGCAGGCTGATTTGTTCTGGCACAAGCATCGCGGAGATCTGCAATCCGGGTTCATTGAGAGCGAGCGATTTCCCTTTCAGTACGTGTGGAGACGTCCTGGACTGTTTGTGGTCGTGATCGA
>QCTE01000084.1 GCA_003211275.1 Synechococcus sp. AG-673-A03
GGATATCCGTAACGGCTTTCGCGGTCCGCATTGTGAGGTTCCAGCTGGACATTGATCTGCTCTTCGTTCTTACGATCAAGCCACTGCGGGCATTGAAATGGAACCCATCACTTGGCTGGTCATGACGTGGGCGACTTATGGCGCTCATTGAACCACTGCTGCTCTGGAGAAGATCCCGCAAGCTTCCATGGAGCAGTGCATAGAGAATTCCAGGGTGATCCAGAGTTGGCAACCCAAGGCGAGTACTAAGTGCATTGAGGGTGTTCGTGGCTTCTGATCCACCACCGCCGTTCATGAATTCAGGTGTTTGACTTGCTTTGAAGAACAGTCCTATCTGCTGTGGATCTATCGATTAGTGAGCTAATAGCTTTATCTGTAAGGCTAAGTAGTCCAAAAAACCGCATTCTGGCTGCTCGATAATTTCAGCTTAATAATAAAACGCATTATCAGATGGGTTTTGATGAACAGCTCCGCCACATGTCGTAGCAACTCTCCAAAGTGCTTTGTGAATCGGTGTAGGATCATATCTCACAAGCTCGGGAAAGTGTTGTTTTAAGAGCTTTGATCCACGCCAAGCATTGTAATGCGGAATCGATGAATTGATGTGGTGACAAACATGAGTGGATCCGATTCCATGATGCAGCAGATTCAAAATTGGGCCGTATGGGCGATCAACTGTTTGAAGAGCTCCTTTCGACCAAGACCACGTTTCGTTTGAGAAATGTGGAATATCTTGATTTGTATGTTGAAGCCAGGTGTATGTTGTAAGCCACATATTGATTACCACGTACGGCAATCCATACAAGCAAATTACCCGAAGCAAGGAGTATTGAATTGATGCTGCGATCAATAGAGAAATCATGGATAGCACGCCAATGTTGGATCGCGTCATCCACTTCTGGAATGATTTGTGAAAAAGGCGCTTCTTGCTAGTGCTATTGCGTTTGCGATTCCAAAAATGACTCGTAGGTGATTCATATTCTTCCCCTCCAGTCACACCAAAAAATAGATACAGCGGCCAGCCAATAATGAGATGGCTGAAGATAGAAATAACCCCGAAAATGACTGGATTTAGATTTTGCTTCAGCTGTTCTGTGATTTTTCCTGTCGGTGAAGTTGCCCTTGACGGTACGTGGGTTTGTCCTTTCTCTAGGTGATTGCAGTGTGCGTGATGCACGGCATGGCTGTGTGCCCAGCTGTAATAAGGCACAAGTAGAATGCTGTGGAGAACAAAGCCCACAACTCCTTCAATGCAACGACTGGGGTGAAAGGCGTGATGACCACATTCATGGGCGATAACCCAGCAGCCCATCGCGACAGTGCCGGTAATGACGCCATAGAGGAGCCACAGGGGAAAGGCTGCTGCAGAAAGTGGGATCTGTGTACCAGCGCCAACGGCCAAAATTGAAAGCCCTGCCGACATGGCCAAAGATGTCCAAGCCTTTGCCGGGTTTAGCTTCAAGAGCTCCGGTGGCAGGGTATTGAGTAGCTCCGCTCTTGTGGGATAAAAAATTTGTTTAGGGATGTATTTTGAAGTTGCTTTTGCGGGGCTGATCGTTTCTGTAAATGTCAATATAGGACCTAGGGGAAAGTTGAGAGGTTAGTTCTGATTCTCATAATATAGTTTCTAGTTCCGCCGTCTGTGGTTGTTAGGGATAAGTCTATGGTAGATCCTGCTTGTAAAGTTTCCCGACTAGGTTTTCAGTGTGAAGGATAATATTACTTAGAGGCTCTTATTGATTGTCTGGGCAAAGGTAGGAATTGAAGTTGTTGACCTTTTGTTTGATTTTGTGCTCGACGGGATGAACCTGGCTTTTGTGGAGATCTGTATAACAGTTCGAATGTTGTTCTTTTGAGGATTCATTGCTCTATAGGCCGTTGGCCAATAATGTGTTTTTCTATAGTTCGTTCGATTCTATTGAGTTGAGCTTCTGCGTACCAAATTCCTTCTGTCCAGACAATGAGAATGGACCCTCGCTTGCACATCCTGAGGCGATCAACTTTGCTTCGTAGAACAATTCTTTCTGGGCGTGTCGTGTTTTCTAGATCCAGTTTATGAACAACTCTTTTCAGTTCCGAGTTAATGCCTCAGTCGTTTTAAGTCGAAGCAGTGCGTTTTGAATCGAACTGGTTAAGGACCTCGAAGGGCTGGGTTGATGCCCCCGCTTGGTGGGCTCTTTGATTGACCGAACCTCAACTGTAGCAAGCCGTACGCATAAATACTCACAGCCTTGTTAGACCTCTGTCAACGTCGTAAGTGATGGGGCCTCGGTTCAAGCGCCGGGGCCTTTTCTTTTTCTGGCTGATAGCACTCGCGGTCAAAGTCGTGAGATCGAGAGCATGAGTTGGGTGACAGGGATACCGCCCCCTTTCCTCTTCAACCAACAAACACATAAGCCTCCAACTTCGGACGGATTGGCTTGTTAGGCAATGCGCGATTTGACCGATGCCAAGACCTCTTGCTGGGAGGAAAGTAAGTGCACGAGATCGGAGGCGTTCATGACAGACGACGGTCCAACACAGCAGACCGCAGAAGCAGACTGACTTCTGGCCCCTGCTCCAACAGTCTCAACAAACAACTGGGTTGGTCCTTTGGTCGGCAGACCTTGTGCGCCACGCCAATCGACGCTCCACTCGCACCGCCTTAGGTGCCCTAGGAGAAAACAACCCGACACCTAGAGCGCATGGCCCCAGGGCGCCTCTAGCCAGAAGCTTCGACCCCTTCCTTTGCCAACAAGCGATGGGTTGAACAATGCACAAACGAGCGAAGTAGGCCGTCTTTCCAGGGGGAGGG
>QCTE01000085.1 GCA_003211275.1 Synechococcus sp. AG-673-A03
CCACTGCAGAGCGATGCCAGGCGAAATCTCCAGTTCACAGGCTGTATCTAAAAGGCGCAGTGCCGCCTGTTCCGGGCTCTCGCAACTGCTGAGATCCGAAGGCCAGGGGTCCAGATCCTGCAGTCGGCCGGCAAGCCATGTCAGGGTATCGGCCGCTGTCAGCAGCTGTTCAGGTTCGCCTGGCACCAACACCACGTAGTGATCGAGGGATCGAATCAGAGGGTCGGACATGGCAAAACCGTTGTTGACACTGTTGATCACCATGCTGCTGCAGCTTGTGTCAGTCCAGTCCGCCGCTGCGGCCAGTGATCGTGGAATCAGCTTCCTTGAGCAGCGCTTCGAAAGCTGGCCAGAATGGTCCCTACCGGCGCCTCTGCCTCGACCCCGCGCCAAACAAGACCTGATCTATCCCGACTGGTTTTCAGGGGCATGGGAAGTAGCCAGTGAGGCACTGGATGATTCAGGCCAGCCCATTCCCAATGATCGCCCCCTTGTGCACGAGGTCCGTTTCCTGCGCAACCGTCGCAGCGAACTCATCGGTGACCGCCCCTTCAACGCTGCTGCAGTGGGGAAAGCACTGCTTGGCGATCAATTGCTGTCGGTCGAACAGGACCCCAACCAGGTGAACCGTCAGCTGGCGAGGTTTCGAGACGATGTGTTGCTCGAAACCACCGTGATTGGCCGGCGAGAGACAAGCCCGAAAGAGGACTCTGATTTCTTCAGCGATGAACTCGTCATGCAGATCATGCACGGACCGGGGGCGCCGCGACTGAGCAGGATTGAAACCCTCACTCACTATGTGCGGTGTGGAGATGACATCTGCGCCGACCAGCGTCAGGTGAGCCATGCAGGGCCTGGGCTCGAAACCGATCAGACATTGGAAGGACGCAGCAGCCGTTTCAAGCTCACGCTCAGACCACTGGCGTTGGATCACGGTTAATCAGCCGGGTCTCCAGTTGATCGCGCCAGCGAAACAGGTCCTGAAGACGGGGATGATCACTGATTCCTGGAACCCCCCGCCCGGCGAGTGATTCTCCTGAGGAAGCAGGAAAACGCAGCAGCGACAACTGGGCAGCAACCGCGAGATCCGCAAGGCTGATGCCATCTCCAACAAGGAAGCCATTGAGATCCAGTCCCTCGGCGACGGCGCACAGACTGCTGAGCATCGACGCTCGCTGCTCCTGACCGAGCAATTCACCAAGACTGCTGAGCCAACCCCCTGGCAGGCCCGACATCACCTGGCGGACCGGTGAGGGGACATCATCCGGAAGCAGCACATCCCGCAGCTGAGCATCATCGGCAGCAGCCTGAACAAGCGCAGCCCTTACGGCAGCAGCGAGGGTGGTGTCGGCCCAATCTTCAATCAACTGCATCTGAGCACGCTGGCGGGGATCAGCGGGAATCAATGCCGGCTCGGGCCGGAGCTCCTCCAGATATCGGCAGATGGCACTGGAATCAGACACCACGTCATCCCCATCCACAAGAACGGGGACTTGTCGCTGACCGGAAAGCCGGAAGAGTGAAATCTGACCGATGCCAGGGGTGACCTCAATCTCGCGAAAACTGAGTCCTTTGGATTGCAACGCCATCCGCACCTTGAGACAGAAAGCCGAGTGACGAAACTGATGAAGCTCCAGCATGTCCAAGCCGGTTCAGGCGCTGGAACGGTAGCCATTCAGATCTGCTCCTCGCCATCGGCTCTGGAGCAGCCTTCACGACTGCCCCCAACCTTGCTCAGAATCCTTTTGGGATTGTTCGACCACTTGAAAGCGAGACATTCCTTGGCATTGACTGCAACCTTCGAGGCGATTCGACTCCGATGCGCTGCTGGGTCGAGACACCAGCTGATTGAGCAGGCTTCGACGCTTGAAGGGGAACAGCCAGCACATTGAAGGCAATCGACCAACGCTCTCCGTCACCTCGGAAGGGAGCAACGGAGTGGGGTTGCCAGGCGGGGAAGACATAAAACTCACCTGGCACCGGCAACACGTAGTGAGCCATGCCGGTACGAAATGACTGCAGATGCCAATCCTCAGGACCATGAAAGCAAAGCTGGCCGTCAAAGCATTGACCGTTGATCTGTGGTGGCACTTTCAAAAAGATCACGCCTGAAAAACTGCCCCCATGGGTATGGGTGGGGTTGTAGTCGCCAGCCCGCTGACAGTTGAGCCAGAGATCCACCATCTGCAACTGGTAGCGACCAGGCACCCACGGACCGCGGCCCTGTGGAGGCTGACGCCCCATCACATGAGCGATCCATCGGTCACAGGCCGGAAGAAGATGGGTGGAACACAACTGCTGGATCGCGGGATGCCCTCCACTGAGCTCACGTTGCTGGCTGAGCTGACCAGCCAACTTTGCTGAAGCGTCAGGACTGGCGCCCGGATAAGCCAGCACATCAGCGCTGATGCTGAGCAACTGATTGACCAGCGGTTCAGGCAAATGGCCCTTGAAAATGGATCTTGGGAAAAGATCGAGGATCTCCAAGGTTCGAGCAAAAACTGAAGCGCATGGTGCCAGCGACAACTTGAGCTGACTGTCCACAGCGATGACTACTGCCTGATTGCTGATTCAGCGGTATCTCGGATCCAAACGGACCTCAATGGTTATGCAGGAGGTGTCGGTCG
>QCTE01000086.1 GCA_003211275.1 Synechococcus sp. AG-673-A03
TGCTTCGAAGCGTACGATCCAATCTGTTAATCCAACAACATCGGTGGCGCGTGTTGCATCACTCCGCTTGCAATCTGTTCGCCATGCGGTGATATTTTCAAGTAAAGTTCCTGAAAATAATTTTGGATTGTCGTCGACATAACCCACTTTGCTGTGCCACTGCCGGCTGTCCATTGATGTGATGGATCGTCCGTTTATCAGCAACTCTCCTTCGGTATGTTCAATCAGTCCACTAAGGATTCGCAGTAAGACTGTTTTGCCTGACCCACTGTCGCCACGCAGCAAGATCTGCTCACCTTGGCTGATGTGATCGCTGAAATTGTTCAGGACGGGTTCGTCGAATTGGCTGAAACGGCAGCCAAGATCGTTCATGATGATCTCCAGGCTGTTCATCTCATCCGATGTTTGTTCGCTTGCGCCGCCATGATCAGCACGATCGAGACCGCGATGCCAGGTATCCCTCTCTCCCTGGCAAAGGTCGTCGTAGAGCAGCAGCAAGCCCTGAAGTGACTGCCAGCCATTGCTGATGGCTGGAATGGATTGCATCGAGTCACTGATCTGCCCTTGAATAAAGACGAAGGCGAGCAGACTGCCCAGCGATACGCTGCCCTGAATGATCAGCAGGCCGCCAACTCCGAGCAGCAAGACTTGTGTTGCGAAGATGGTTCCATTGATGGTCACATTGCGGTTGACCTTTTGCTTGCCAATGATCTGATTCTGGTTAACACCTTCTGCAAAAAAACTTTGCCACTTCTGCAGCATGCTGAACTCAGTGCCGCTGCCTTTGAAGGAGTGAAGGTGATTAATCAGTTGAAATGCAGTCGCATAGCGTGAGTTGTTGGCTTTTTGGCGGATGGTCAGGTTGTCAGCAGTGTTGCTCGTCACGACGTAGGAAGCCCTCAGAACCACTACAAAACCCAGCAGGAGCAGCAAAAACAAAGGGAACGAAATAAAAGCTGAAAAGACCACAATCAGCAGTGCAGTCCATAACCCGAGGATTGGAGAGAGGAATGAAAAAATCCCGGTGCCGGGTATGTAATAGGGATACATCAACCGTGAAGCCAGATCCCCAGGATTGCGCAGTGTGAGGAAGCCATAGCTACGCGTGAAAAGAGTCTCGAAGACTTCATCGGCCATCCGTCTTTCAAGCACGAAGGCCAGCCTTCTCAGTAGCAAGTTTGAGAGCAGAGCCATGCAGACACTCAACGACAGCGCGATCAGTGCCAGCCAAACAATGGGGATTCCGAACGAAAGACGGTTTTGTTGTAGAAACTGATCGATGAACTGCGAAGAGCAGGCCGCAATCATCAAGGTCGGAATAACCGATCCTGTTGCCAGTAGAAACAAGGCCAGCACAGAGCGGCGTAGCGGATTCACTGATTTGAGACTGCTTTGCCAGAACGGCGTTCGTTGGCTCCTCTTGAAACTTTCCGTTGTTGTCAACGGCAGAAGCTGGGATCCTCTGAAGTTCTTGAGATCTTGTTGTTGTCTGCCATTGGCAGTGTTGTAAATCTCTGCGGCATCTTCTTGGCTCGCGAGGATGACGCAATAACAATTGCGGCTGTCAAGGCTGATGGCCGGTTCTTTCAAGTTTTGGATACGTATGTCGGTGCTTTCGTCGTTGCTCAGACGTTCCCATTTCCCGCTCAGTCCAAATGATTCGGCGGCCTTCACCAGCTTTTCTGGTGTGGTGCCATCTCGGGTGATGCAAGAGGCTGAGCTCAGCTCGCGAAGAGTGCAAGTTTTCCCATGGCAAGCCAGAGCAATGCCAAGAGCAACAGCTCCGGATTCGGCCTCCACACTTTGCAGAAGTTGGGGCAATTTGTACCGAGGCTTTTCTGGCATCGTTTCAGCGTTAAGTTGCGCCGCCGCGCTGAGGAGTGAGCATCGGTGCACTGGTTCCGCTGAATTGCCTGAGCCACGGAATCAGCAAACTGATTGGCCGAACTGTTTGCGTGGTGATCTGCAGACTCAGCAGATCACCCTCGCGGACCGGATAGGGGATACGTCCTGCTGAGGACCACTTGAGGCCCTCCTTGTTGGTGTCATTGTTCTTTGGATCTTCTTCAAGTTGGATCGTGATCAGAATGGGTTCTGGGATCAGGTTGGAGATTTCGTTAGCCTCTCCTTCACTACCAAGGCTCTGCCTGATTTCAGTCAGAGAGGCAGGTAACACTGCCACGTTCTTCACCTTGGCGACCAGCCCTCCGTACTGAGCCTGGCTCATGCCTGTGGGGGTCGCCAGAACCTTCATGCCTGGTCGGACCTGTTGAGCAGCCGCCTGCGACAGAAATCCTGGAATTTGTTCAGGCATTCTGCTGAGAGCTTGTCTTGAGACCCTGAGAACCGCGTCGTTTTGTCGCACCTCACTCAGGTGGGGTGCCAGGACATCGGTGATGAATAAATCGTGTTTGGCAAAGATCAGGCTGACGTCGGCATAGGTTCGAAGTGCTTTGACGAGTTTTGTTTCGGCTGAATCCACCGCGACCCTGGACTGCAGCAATTGCGCCTGGTTCACAGCCAGTCGCTCCTGGTGAGACAACACCTCGCTGCGGATGGCATCCACGCGAGTTTGCTGGCTGAG
>QCTE01000087.1 GCA_003211275.1 Synechococcus sp. AG-673-A03
CTCGCCGAAGCTGGCAAGAATCACCACGATTCGGCGACCTGCCATCGCTGGACGCTGGCCCAGCTTCAAGGCTGCTGCAACTGCTGCTCCGCTGCTGACGCCGCAGAGCAGTCCTTCCTCCCTGGCCAGACGCCGGCCCAGCTCCATGGCCTCCTCATCGGTCACAGCAATGACCTCATCGATGAGTTCCTTCTCCAGCACCGGAGGCACAAAGCCGGCCCCGATTCCCTGGATGCGATGAGGACCCGCAGCTCCACCGGACAGCACCGGACTGGCAGCCGGCTCCACTGCAATCACCTGAAGATCCTGCTGCCGATTGCGCAGCACCCGGGCACAACCGGAGATGGTTCCTCCTGTCCCCACCCCTGCCACCAGGGCATCCAAACGCCCTTCGGTGTCCTGCCAGATTTCCTCCGCCGTCGACGCCGCGTGAACGGCGGGATTGGCAGGGTTATCGAATTGCTGAAGCAGATACGCGCCAGGAATCTCGTCCACCAGCTCTTTGGCGAGAGCGATCGCACCCTGCATCCCTTCATTACCTGGGGTGAGCTGCAACTCCGCGCCATAAGCACGCAGCATGGACCTCCGCTCTGTGCTCATGGTGTCGGGCATCGTGAGGATGAGGCGATATCCCCTGGCTGCGGCGACCATCGCCAGAGCAATGCCGGTGTTGCCGCTGGTGGGCTCCACCAGCACAGTGTTGCCGGGCACGATCGTGCCGTTCTGCTCGGCGGCTTCCACCATCGCTCCTGCGATGCGGTCTTTCACCGAGGCTGTGGGGTTGAAACTCTCAAGCTTGGCCACGATTTCGGCCTGGCAGCCGAAAGCCTGAGGAAGACGATTGAGACGCACCAGGGGTGTACGACCCACCAACGCAGTGATGTCGGAAGCGATCGGCATGCGGCTCGTAAAGCTGGTGATGCATTAAATCCATCCAATCATCACAAGCGCAGACACTCGAGCCCATTCGTCCTTGGTCAATTCACCCCAACACATCAAATCAACTTGACAATCCTGATTCAGAAGAGCCAAAGATACTGAAACCGATTCGGAATCAAAAGCGAACAAGTGATCTCAATCAGGCTACAAAAGCCGCCAAAATCTCACCATCGCCGAAGAACAAACGACTGTCATTGTCACCCCATGGATGGCACAATTAGGCACTGGCTACAATTTATCAATACTGCAATTGAAGTGCAAAAGCGACTCAAAAGCAGCAGACTCAACAGTCGGAAACCACAAAAAAAGCGCGACAGAGCCGCGCTTTAAATGTTTAAAGAAGAACAATCAGGCTGCTTCAATGAAGCAGCCTGGACATCCAAGAACTGACGATCAGAACTTGAAGGTGGTCTTAATCAGTCCACCAAAGTTGCTGAAGGTCGAGTCGGAACGATCACCATCTCCCTCGAACGTGCCATCAGTGAGCTCGCCATAAGGACGGCTGAGATAGTAGATAGCAGGGGTGACGGAAATGTTGTCAGTGACCTGGAACATGTACCACCACTCCCAGGCGTAGTTGCCATCAGCGACGAAGTCGGATTCATCTCTGTAGGCGTCGCGGTAGTCAACACCCGTCACAAAAGTGGCCTGACCAACAGCCATACCCAGGGTGTTGCCCTTCAGGAAGGCATCGGCCCACTGGAGACCAACGTACCAAGATTGTGTATCGACGGAACGGAAAACAGTGCTGTCATCGTTAGTGATGCTGTTGAATCCGTATCCAGTGCTGATGCTGGGAATCCAGCCTGACTCTTCAGGAGTCCACCAGGCGCTGATACCAACTGAGGAGTTGTTGCCGTCACTGGTGGCAAGAACCGCAAGAGGCGTGCCATTTCCATTGTACAAAGTGCCTCCATTTTCAGAGGCGTAGTTGTAGGCAGCAGCGATACCCCAGTTGTCAGGCGCGTAGGCAACCTGAACTGTGCCGTTAGAGGCAGCACCATCTGTAGCAATTCCACCGG
The DNA here is from genome assembly GCA_003211275.1 of Synechococcus sp. AG-673-A03. Taxonomy (GTDB): domain Bacteria; phylum Cyanobacteriota; class Cyanobacteriia; order PCC-6307; family Cyanobiaceae; genus Synechococcus_C. Next base: position 1,962 of record QCTE01000087.1, read on the forward strand.
CGTTGGGATTACCCAGATTGCCGTTACCACTCACGTAGTTAGCACTGATGCTGAAACCGTTATCAGCCCAGCTCAGACCCGCACCAGAGCCGAGTGCGAGGTTGTAAGTGGCAGGAGCGCCTGCATAGGTGAAAAAGTCGAGGACTGTATCCGCGGGATAAGCACTAGGCCAAACCGCCAACATGTCGTCCTGACGAACGACTCCACCAACAGTTGCTGTGAAGTTGGAACCGATAGGGAACTGATACCACAGTCGGTTAACGGCGATGACATCAGCTCCGGAGTCTTCCTCGAAAGCAGTCTCCAAGCCGTCAAGGCCTACATAACCACCAGCACCGAAGGCAGATGAACCGAAGTTGCCCGCGCGCAACATGGTGCGGAGCAGATCCTTACCGGTGAAGCTGGTATCAAGGAACAGCCTCAGGTCGTAGTTGAAAGAGGTGGCTCCTGAAATTGCCGCAGCAGCATCAGCACGGTTAGTGCCCAGACCACCGTTCCGAAAAACAGTGTCGCCATCGGCATTGGATCTGGTGGCGTTGGTGCCCAAGGCAATATCCAGGCCACCCTGCTCAGCATCGCCA
>QCTE01000088.1 GCA_003211275.1 Synechococcus sp. AG-673-A03
AGCCAGCTCACTGCCTGGTGCTGTTCTCGCCGAGAGATCGAACCAGCCTGGGATGGGCGATGCAGAGCGCTCTGCGCCGGTCATCCGCCAGCGATGCCGCCGAAGAATCGCGTCGCATTGAACTGGCGCAGCAGCAGTTGCGCCGTATGGAGGCTGTGGCAGAGGGAGAAACCTGCAGAGAACAAGCTCTGCTGCTGTCAGTCGGTGAACTGGTTCCTCCCTGTGGCCGCTGTGACCGCTGTCTTTCCAGCACCTCAAGTCAGGACTGGTCTGACCAGGCCACGGCTGTTCTGGAGTTGCTGGCGGAGGTTCACGGCACAGATTCCCGCAGACTGAGTGAACGACTCAATGCTGAAGAAGGTCGTTCGGCGCATTGGGGATGGCTGACGCGGCGGCTGGTTCAGGAGGAGTTGATCCATGAAACCGATGACGGCAGCCAGCGTCTGTATCTGAAGGAAAGTGGCCGCCGCTTTTTGCGTCAGCCCTGGCCTTTGCACTACGCCGCTTAAGCCGCGTTCAACCCTTTGCGGCCGTGCAGCGATCCTTCACGAGAGCCTTCTCGAATTCCGACTGGGGTGCAATCCAGTTTTTCCACTTCCCGTTGGCGCCAGTGGCATTGATTTTTTTGGCGGAGCAGTTCACCGCCACATAGAGCGACTGTCCATCGCTGTTCAGTGTCGGAGCCACTTCGCTCCCACCCATCGATTGCCAGTTCCCCCAGTCGACCTGAAGGGGGCCATAGTTCCGCCAGGAGGCTGGTTTCGGTTGCACGCTTGTCGTTGTTGTTGTTTGGCTCGCCTTGGCAGTGGTCACAGGTTTGACAACTTTGGGCTTCGCCGTATTGGGTTTCACAGCCGTTGGTTTGACAGCCGCCGGCTTGGCAGCAGACGGCTTAATGCTTTCGGGTTTGGGTTGGACCTGTGCGGGCTCCTGTTTGTCGGGTTGGCTTTCGGTCAGCAAGGGTTGCTGTTCAGCAGGTCTTGTCGTCTTGGCTGTGGCTGTGGATGTGTTGCTGGTGCTTTCGGTGGAGCGCAGCATTAGCTGGGTTCCGATATTGACCTGATTGGGGTTCTCAATGGCATTGATGCTCACCAACGACGTGAGCGGGATGTCGTAGGCCTTAGCGATCTGGCTGAGAGTTTGGCCGCGGGCCACGGTGTGGGAGATGGCATTGGGTTTGGCCTGAATCGGCACAGGCTTGGCCGTGGGTTTGGGCTTGGCCTGAGGAAGCACCGCGTTGCTGGGCAGCTTCAGGGTCTGACCGATCTCAACATGGTCAGCACTCGACAGTCCGTTCAGGGCCATTAACTGACGTTCACCGACTCTGTATTGCGCCGCAATGCCGCTGAGGGTGTCACCGGATTGCACGTTGTGACGACCCTTGCCTGCTGAAACGCTTCCAGGCAGTCGCAGTGTCTGGCCGGCCTCCACATGGTCCGAATTCCTGATTCCGTTGAGGCGCATCAGGCTGTTCATCGACACGCCGTAGCGAGCCGCAATATCAGAGAGGGTCTCCCCTGACTGAACCGTCACGTTGGCGGCATGACCGGCGAGTGGTGTCAGAGCCATCGCGGCAAGGACGGTCAGGAGAGTGCGGCGCATGCATGAGCGTTGGCTGGGCGAAAGATAAGGTGCCTCCCGTTCAGCGCCAGTGCTGTTCTGAACTTGTTGTCCCGTCCTTCAGCTCAAGAGGCGACGGAATGTTTCTGGCTTGAGGGTGTAAGGCGGATAGCGCTGAGGCAGATCAAGCCAAAATGGACGCCTCAGAACCGATCGCTCGTGGGAAAAGGTTCTGAATCCCGCTTCGCCGTGATGGGCTCCCATCCCGCTGGCTCCCACGCCACCAAAGGGCAGATCTGGGACGCCACATTGCATCAACACGTCGTTGAAACACACACCGCCGGAATGGGTGCTGCGTAGGACGAGTTCCTGATCACGATCGTCACCGCCAAATAAATAAAGCGCGAGTGGTTTGTCCTGCTTCTGGATCCTCTGAATGGCGTCATTCAGGTCGTTGATCTCCAGCACAGGCAGCAGCGGTCCAAACAGTTCGTCGGCCATCGCGGTAACTGCGCACGATCAGCTGATAGATGACGGCGCCGTTCCACCACGGCTGCTGCTGACTCATCAGGCCGTTGCCTCTGATCACGGTGTAATGGCGATCGTGCTCATCGTCATCCCCGCACCAACGGTTGAGCTCTCGAAACTGCGAGCATGACCCGCACAGACAGCACGCTCATCTTCGTCATGGTCCAGGCCAACGCTGCATGCCCCTTTACCGAAACCGACCTGGACCGTCTGCGACAACCCGTGCTGGAGGGAATCACCAGGCCTGAAGCTTGGCGTCGTGAACAGCTTCAGCGCCTGCGTGAGCTCGTGACACAACACGAGCCAGAGATTCTTGAGGCCCTTCGCCACGACC
>QCTE01000089.1 GCA_003211275.1 Synechococcus sp. AG-673-A03
TTCGGCACTGTCCGCGTTATTTTCCTTCGCCTTCCTGGCGCTGATGATCAAGTACAGCCCAGGCCTTGCCGTCTGGATGGTTCTTGTCGTGGTGGTGGCGCTGGTGGTGGTCTTCCAAATCGCCAGGCAGTCCATTGAGCTCAATGAGGAGGTGTTTGAACTCAAGGCAGAGCTCAACACCATGAGCAATGAGCTCAGCTTCAATGCTCTGGCCATTCGGTCGATGTCATCGGAGGTGCCGATGCTGCGGCGCTGGATGCAGCGCTACACGACGATGGCCAACACCTCGCTCAAGCTGGATGCCTTGGAGCAGGCCATCGATGTCATTTTGCTCTTCCTGTCCCCACTGGGTTCCGTCGTTCTGTTCGCTGTGGCAGTGATGCAGGTGCTCAATTCACCCCAATCCACAGGAGACCCACGGCTTGTGGGTAGCTTCATCGCCTTTTATTCGGCCTTCACCGCATTCACAGGATCAATCGCAGGAGCCGCTTCCAACCTCACAACGGTTTTTGCCACGGTCTCGGTTCTCTGGAAAAAAGCCAGAACGATCCTGGATGAACCGATCGAAGATGGCTGGCGAGTTGAAGCCATTAACCACGTCTTTAAAGGCGAAATCAGTCTCAGAGACATTCGCATCCAGCCATCAGGACTGCGCTCACCTCTGCTCAACAACATCAGCCTGACAGTCGACAGCGGCAAGATTCTTGCGATTGCAGGAGAGAGAGCCTCCGGAAAATCATTGCTGCTGAAAACCATGATCGGCATGACAACCCCCGACCTCGGAGAAGTGCTGATCGACTCCATTCCGATCAGCAAAATTGCGATCCGAGGATTGCGGCGACAGGTTGGCTATCTGCCTCAGGAGGTCGTTCTGGAGACCCTCTGTATCGGAGACCTGCTTCGTGAAAATCGTGATGACAGTGATGACAAGCTCTGGGCAATGCTCCGGGATGTCGGACTTGAAGAGCGCATCCGAGCTCTCCCTCAACAGCTGAATACCCAACTCGAGGGCGATGGAGAACCACTCAACAGCGGAGAACGCAAGCTGCTGGCACTGGCCAGGGCTCTTTTAAGGCAACCATCAGCTCTGCTGTTGGATGAATTTCTGGTCGGTGTTGCCGAGGAGGCGCATGCTGATCTGCTCGCGCTGATTCAAAGACAGGAGTGCACGACTGTGCTGGTGGCGAGCCATGAGAGCGAATTAGAGATCGCCAACACGATTGCGTTGCTTGAGAACGGAACGATCGGATGTCAGGGCAAGCTCGGATCTCCGGGGCTGGAGCGCGACGTTTTTGACCTTGATTAAGAAAGAGCGCTTGTTGAATCGATCAAGTCGGTCTGCAGGAATAAACAGAAGCGATCAAGCAGCAGCGAGATGGTCACGACCCGCATCCGTCACCACCCGGCCACGCGGTGTGCGCTGCAGGAAGCCGAGCTGAAGCAGATACGGTTCAACCACTGACTCCAAGGTGGTGGGATCTTCTCCAAGAGCCGCCGCAAGGGTATCCAGTCCGGCGGGACCGCCTCCATGGGATTGAAGCAACAGCTCCAGCAGCCTGCGATCACTGGCATCCAGACCGCGGCCGTCCACCCGATGCAAGGTGAGGGCTTCATCGACCAACAACCTGTCAATCGCTCCCGAGCAGTCACGAACACAGGCCACATCTCGCACTCGGCGCAACAGTCGGTTGGCAATACGAGGCGTGCCCCTGCAGCGAAGGGCAATCTCAGCGCAAGCATCAGCCGTGAGATCGAGGTCGAGCAAACCGGCGGCCCGCTCGACAATCGACTGCAAGTCGTCCAAGCCGTAGAACTCAAGACGCTGAATCAAGCCAAAGCGATCGCGCAACGGTGAACTCAATGCACCTGCACGTGTTGTGGCACCGACCAGTGTGAACGGCGGTAAGTCCAGTGCACGGGTTCGCGCAGTGCTTCCCTTACCCACGGTGAGGTCGAGTCGCCGATCCTCCATGGCCGGATAGAGCAGCTCCTCGGCCACCCGACTGAGTCGATGAATCTCATCAATAAACAGCAGCTCCCTTGGCTGCAGATTCACTAAAAGACCAACGATGTCGCGGGGGCGCTCAAGCGCCGGGGCGCTGGTGATGCGGCATTTCACTCCCAACTCCTCAGCCAGCACCATGGCCATGGTCGTTTTGCCAAGACCAGGCGGGCCGTAAAGCAACACATGATCGAGAGCATCGCCGCGGCCCAGCGCGGCTTGCACCGCAATACCAAGCACCTGCTTGAGCTCACGCTGACCGATGTAATCCTTCAGACACTTGGGCCTTAAGCCGTCGTCGC
>QCTE01000090.1 GCA_003211275.1 Synechococcus sp. AG-673-A03
TATTAATCTTCTCGAGATCGATATCACAAAGTTGTTCTGCGACTGCGTGGTCGCCAGGGTCTTGATGCTGATTGCTTGCTCGCAGGCAGAATACAGTGCTCATGCCTGATTGACGGGCTGCATCGCATTCGCCTGGGTGATCGCTGATAAACAGCACCTGGTTGGATTGAACGCCCAGTTTTTGCACAATGCTTGTATAGCTTTGATGAGCAAGCTTGGGGCCTGTGCGTGTATCAAACCAGTAGTCAAAACGATCCGTGATGTCTCCTTCATTGGTATGGGCGTAGAGGAGTTTCTGGGCCTGAATGCTGCCGGATGAGTACACGGCAAGCGTGATTCCTTTGCATTTCCAGCTGTCGAGTTGTTTGCATACATCGCTGAACAGAGGTGATATCAGTTCGCCTGATAAGTAGCCTTGCTTCCAGATCTTTCCTTGCAATTCCTTGAGTGACGTTGACTTCCTGTCTGATTGAATCAGGTGCTGCAAATAGTCTTCCACCTCTCTTGTTGATGGAGGTTTCTGAATGGTTTGGCTCAGCATTCTTTTGCTGGTTGGATCCGAATCGTCCAGCCATTCAATGATGGCTTCTTGCACTAACGCATCGATCTCAGCATCGCTAGATCTGGTCATCAATGCTGCGTTCAGATTCTTCTGCGCGAAAGGAAACAGCGTCTGGCTGACAAAGTCGACGGGACAGGTTGTTCCTTCGATATCCAGAAGGATGACCCGAATCATTGTTGGCTCCGCATGAGTGATTGTCTCCAACTGAGTTCAAAGAGGAATTCCAGGATTTCGGTATGGCGACGAGCTTCGTTCAGGTTGTCGCCCCATGCGTAGAGGCCATGACCTGAAACCAACAGCCCATTGGGAGCTTCACTCAACCGTTCGGCTGCCGCTTCGCTCAGTGCCTGTAGATCCTGACTGTTGGCAATGATCGGTACGTTGATACTGGTGTCATGGGTTGTGACTCCTTTCAGGCCCTTCAACATCTCCCATCCCTCAAGAGTCACGCTGCCTCGCTTCAGCTCCGTTTTCGACAGCAGCGTTCCTGATAAGGAATGGGTATGCAGCACGGCCCCAGCTCCGCAACAGTGAATGATGCGCAGATGCAGCAGGGTTTCTGCACTCGCTTTGCCAGCTCCCCGGGTGACGTCACCGCTGCTGTTCACTTCGATCAGTTCTTCGGGGTGGACGGCTCCCTTGTCGACGCCGCTGGGGGCCATCAACAGTCGCAGTGGCTCATGCGCCACCACAACGCTGAAATTGCCTCCAGTGCCATCGCACCAACCCCGGCGATGCAGCAGTTTCATCGTGGCTGAGAGTTCTTCAGCAGCCTGAACCAACGCTTTCGCGCCTCCCGCGTTTCATCCTTCTCCGTCCTATCGCACCCGAGATTCAGGATTGACAGCTGGGGCACCAATGGGTGCTGCGACCGGCAAGTTTCACCCGTTCAATGGAAGTGCCACAGTTCAAGCACGGCTGCCCGGTGCGTCGATAAACCGCGGCTTGTCCTCCGTAATTGCCGTTGACGCCTTCAAGGTCTCGGAAATCGCTGAATGTTGTGCCACCAACGCCGATGCTGATCTCGAGCACATGCACAAGGCTGTCGCACACTTGCTCCAGTTGTTTGCGCTTGAGCCTGCCCGCCGGAGTTTGGGGTGCAATTCCTGCTGCAAACAAGCTCTCATCGGCATAGATATTTCCGGCGCCTGCCACCAGTGATTGGTCCAGCAGGGCTGCTTTGATCGAGCGTGTTGATCCTTTCAGCTTCTTTTGCAAATAACCGGCATTGAACTCTTCACTGAAGGGTTCCGGTCCTAGTCGCTTCAATCCGGTGATGATGGAATCGGTGGCTGTTCCCTGCGGAACCCACCACATCTCTCCGAAGCTGCGCACGTCGACGAAACGAAGCTCCTGCTCCCTGGCATTCCAGAAGCGCGCCCGTGTGTGCTGGCAAGGTTCTGCGGGTTCTTCGTGCCACTGGAACTGGCCGGTCATGCGCAGATGCACTCCCCAGCAGCCACTGGGCTCGCCGGTGCTGGGATCCAACAGCTGGGCCATCAAGTATTTGCCGCGTCGACGCCACTCGCCAACGGTCTGACCGGCAAGACCACGGCAAAAAGCTGTTGCGCCCCCAGGGCTGGCCACAGCACGCTCACGGAGGATTTCGACCTCTTGAATAACAAACGATTGAAGACGGTTCGCCAGTCCCCGACGAACCGTTTCAACTTCCGGAAGTTCCGGCAAGAGAGTTAGGCCGGCTCGAGTTCGTCGAGCGCG
>QCTE01000091.1 GCA_003211275.1 Synechococcus sp. AG-673-A03
CTCGAACCGCCGAAACCTCCAGTGATGATGCAGCAGGGAAAGGAAAGAGCAGCACTGCAAAAAGAATGAAACGCTTGACGGAGAACACAACAAGCTCCCAAGTGCAGTACTAAATCAGATTAATCAATCGAAGACTCATTCAGTCAGCGACTGCGACCAACCATCCGAATTCGATGTCGCAGAAAAGATGATGCATTACAACCATCGAGTCCGCCACCAGCGCAAAACAACGTTGCACGACCCCAAGGCCTACCTCTGATCAGGACATCACCAACATGTGACCTTGATCACTTCAGCCCTCAATCATTGAAGTTCTCGTCTAAGAGACCACTGATTTACACAGCTGATTTACGCAGCTGATGGACACAGCTGATGGACACAGCTGATGTGCACCTTGCCGATCCGTGCACAACAGACGTGCCTCAGTTTGGCGAAGGAGCTGTTTCAGGAGGTCGTCAGACTCAAATCCCAACGCCTTCGATGGCCATCACAATGAGGTTTTTGCGGTTTTAGACCACCGCTACAACATGCATCGAAGGCCAAAAGCACTCAGCGCACCCATACAGAACAGATCCGATCAGCTGTCAACGATCGGCAATGAGATTCAAACGATCCGCAGCGCTGACACCGATCGAAAACAACACCACCAACAGAACCGGATTGAAGAGTTGACGAACTGATGCATGCAATGCATAAATAAACATAGATAAGGTTTATCAATGCTTACTGGATCTGATCTTCTGGCGAAGGTCAAAGACCTTGGTGATGTTTCCAAAACTGACCTTGCGACAGCCTGCGGGTATGTCACCGATAAAAAAGATGGCGGTCAGCGGGTCAACTTCACAGCTTTTTATGAAGCACTTCTGAGTGCCAAAGGTATTGACCTAGGCACTGGTAGTGCAGGGATTGGCAAAGGTGGGCGCAAACTCAGCTACACCGCCAAAGTTCAAGGCAACGGCAATCTGCTTGTGGGCAAGGCCTACACCGCCATGCTTGACCTCAGCCCAGGTGATGAATTTGAAATCAAGCTTGGTCGCAAAGCCATTCGCTTGATTCCTGTTGGCTCAACGGATGAAGAAGGCGAAGAGTGATCGGCTGAAAGCCCTTCCACATTTGAAAATCAACAGACATCCCCTCCGCACCGGGGAGGGGTTTTTCTTAGCTAATTAGTCAGCGAGTGCTGTGATCAGAGACTGATCGGCTCGACTCCACTCACAACAGGAGCCACAGCGTTGAGTTCAAGATCGGGATGCTCTTCATGAAGCTGATTGAGATTCCAGTCGTTTTTGAATAACAGAACCGGTCGATTCCATGCGTCCCTCACGGTTTTGCAATTAAAAATCCGACCGACTTTCTCCAGCGACGACCAGCCACCACTGACCCAACGAGCTACTTGGTAGCCCAGCGGCTCCAAACGAGTTTCAACACCGTATTCGTTCTGAAGACGATGCTGCACAACCTCTAGTTGCAGCTGACCGACCGCGGCAAGGATCGGATCCCTTTTGCTTTCGTCATTGTCATAGAGGATCTGCACAGCTCCCTCTTCCCGCAATTCATTGACCCCCTTACGGAAATTCTTGAATGCTGAGGGGTTGGGATTACGCAGCCAGCTGAAGATCTCTGGACTGAAACAGGGAATCCCCTCGTACTCCACCTTGGTGCCGGTATAGAGAGTGTCGCCAATCGAGAACATCCCGGGATTGTTCAGTCCAATCACATCACCTGGGAACGCATCCTCCACAACCGCACGATCCTGTCCAAACAGTTTCTGTGGGCGTGACAAGCGAATGGCCTTGCCCGTGCGGGCATGACGGACTGTCATATCTTTTTCAAAGCGCCCGCTACAGACACGGACAAAAGCGACCCGGTCTCTGTGACGAGGATCCATGTTGGCCTGCAGCTTGAACACGAAACCACTGAACTCAGGTCGCAACGGATCGACTGGACCGTCTTGCCCCTGACGCGCCACAGGCTTCTGAGCCATCTCCAAAAACGCATTCAGGAAGGGACGCACGCCGAAATTGGTCATTGCCGAACCAAAGAACACAGGTGTCAGCTCGCCGGCATGCACCAGCTCGAGATCAAGTTCAGCCCCTGCCGCTTCCAACAGCTCCATCTCCTCAACCGCCTGCTCGAGCAGCTCGGGTTCCACAAGGTCTTTGAGAT
>QCTE01000092.1 GCA_003211275.1 Synechococcus sp. AG-673-A03
ATGATGCCCGCTGATGCCGATGCGGCGATTGATGCAATCTGTGCAGCACTGGCCGACGGCAGGATCCCTGAATCGCGCCTTCACGAGTCACTGAAACGACGAACAGAAGCCCTGCATCGCTGCGAAAAGCCCCGCTTCAGCGACTCCGAGGTTGAGCTCGAAACAGCAACAGACCGCGAATTGTGCATGGCCCTGATCGACAGCTCGCTGGAGATGCAGGGCCCACTGCTTTCACAACATCGTGATCAAAACGGTGTGACCTTGATCCGGGTGGATAGCGTTCTCCCTTGCGCATTTCTGCACGCCAACAGCGCGGCGATCACCACACCCGAACACCATGGATACAAAGCTCTGATCTGCCACGACAAAGGGCTTGAGCCCTGGAGCACCGACCAATCCGCCGTTGGGCCGCTTGACCTGGAGCGACTGGGAGAAGGACCCGTTTTCCTTCAGCTGTTTCTGCGCGGCAATCCATTCCTCGCCGGCCAGCAGCGCCAGGAATCCTGGGCTGAAGCCATCCAGCAGTTGCTGGGAGTTGAACGCTTATCGGGCTTGGCGGTCTATGGCTGTCCCTACCGGTGGGACACTCTGCGCAGGCTCATCCCGGACAGCATTCCTGCGGGGTACAGCCCGGGGCAGATGCCTGAAGCACAGCAGCAGCTCTTGAATCGGATGTGGGGTTTGAAGGGGGAGTTGCACGAACGCCAGGACTTCACCGACTAAACAAACGAAACCTGTCGAAACCGCACCGTTGGAACCGCCTTAGCCTCTGCGGCAGTGCTCATCACCAACATGCTCAGCCTCTCGATGATCGTGCGCGATGAGGAAGCGCGGATCGAGGACTGCCTCAGGTCTGTCAAGGGCTTTGCGGATGAGATGGTTCTTCTCGACACCGGCTCAGTGGATGGCACTATCGCCCGCGCAGAGGCCTGCGGCGCTCGGGTGGAACGGATGGACTGGCCTGGAGACTTTGCGCCGGCACGCAACGCGGCCCTAGAGCTCGTGAAGGGTGACTGGGTGCTTGTGCTCGATGCCGACGAAGAACTCCGCTCAGAAGCAATCCCGCAGCTCAAAGCCTTGATGGCACAGCCGGATGTGCTGGTGATCAATCTGCTGCGACACGAACTGGGAGCCGCAATGGCTCCCTACTCCAATGTGAGCCGCCTGTTTCGCCGACATCCAGAAATCCGATGGAGCAAGCCCTATCACTCGATGATCGACGAGAGCGTGGATGCGCTGCTGAAGCAGGAGCCCGGCTGGCGGATTGCCAACTGCACCGAACCAGCACTGCTGCATGAGGGATATCGACCGGATTTGCTGGCTGGATCGGATAAAGCGGACAGGCTGCGTCAATCGATGGAGAGCTGGCTGAAAGACCAGCCCAATGACCCCTATGCCTGCGCCAAGCTCGGTGCTCTGGAGGTGAGCGACGGCAACCGGAACAGAGGGCTCAGCCTTCTTCGCCACGGCCTGGAGCAGTTGCCCGAGCGCGATGGCAGCAGTGCTGAACGCTATGAACTGCTGCTCAATCTCGGAATCGCGCTGGCTTCAGACGACAGCGAAGCTGCCGTGAAGTGCTATCGAGAGGCACTGCAGCAACCGTTGGAGACCCGTCTGAGCCTGGGTGCGCGTCTGAACCTGGCGGCCTTGCTGATGCAGCGCAATGAACTGGAGGAAGCCATTCAGCTCACCAAAACCGCTTGTCAACGGGCCCCCGAAGTGGCACTCGCCTGGTACAACCTGGGGTTGATGGAGCGTCGTCGTGGCGACCTGCTGGCTGCGATCAAGGCTTACGAGCGATCCTTGAGCGTGAATCCGTCCCACGCGGAAAGCCACCAGAACCTGGCCGTGGCCAAACTGATGGGGGGGGATATCGATGGTGCGCGCACAGGCTTCCGCCAGGCGATCGCGCTGCTGCGCTCACAGGAGCGACAGGCAGAAGCCACCGCCCTGCATGCCCAGGTCAATGGACTGGTGAAGCTGGACGATGAGGCCAGCGCATGAGCGCCGATCAGACCCAGCCCTTACAGGGACACACGGTGGTGATCACACGCGCCCGTGAGCAGCAGAGCGAAGGCCGCAGGCTGCTGCAGTCACTTGGTGCAAGGGTTCTCGACCTGCCGGCTCTGGAAATCGGCCCGCCTGAC
>QCTE01000093.1 GCA_003211275.1 Synechococcus sp. AG-673-A03
TCGAATCTGAGTCGGCAGCGATGGGGACGTTGTCCAGCGATGTCGGCATCTGTGGCCTCGATGCAGGTGAGATCGGCCATCACCGGGCCGCTGCGGTAACGAACCTGCACTTCCACTCTGCGGCTGAAGCCTGGGGCCGGTGGTGCCATCGAGATCCAGTTGATGGCTCCCACCTCACAGCAAGCGCGGCCTGCCTCGGCTCGTGGTGCCACCACCACACGATTCATTGCCGCATCCAGACGCATGACATGCAGAGGTTCGCTCCATGCCACACCCAGACCCTTGCGCTGGCCAATGGTGAAGTGCTCGATGCCATCGTGATGGCCCACAACCGTGCCGTCCTGAAGCACGATTTCTCCCTGTCTCGGTGGCAGATAGGCATCGAGGAACGCACGCATGGAGCCGTGATGATCCGCAAGGCAGAGGTCCTGACTCTCCGGCTTCTCCGCAGTGCGCAGTCCGTGGCGGCCCGCTTCCAGTCGGGTATCGGGTTTGGTGAGTTCGCCCAGTGGAAACACCACACGGGAGAGCACATCCTGGTTGAGGTCGTAGAGGAAGTAGCTCTGGTCCTTGCGGGTGTCCAGACCCCTTAAAAGCTTCCAGCGTCCTGTGGGCTCATCGAGGCGTATGCGCGCGTAATGGCCTGTGGCAACCCGTTCGAGTCCGCGTTCTTGCCGTGCCCAGTCGAGCATCGGGCCAAATTTCACCGACCGGTTGCAGCGCGAACAGGGCAGGGGCGTGATTCCAGCCTGATAGCCCTCGATCAAACCTTCCACGATTTCGCGCGCGAAGTTGTCGCGCGAATCGACAATGTGATGGGGGACGCCCAGTTGCTCGCAGATTCCTGCCGCATCCACCAGTCCTTCTGCGCAACAGGCGCCTTTGCCGCTCATCAGCCAGAGCGTGAGCCCTTCAACCTCCCAGCCTGCCTCCACCATTAAGGCAGCGGTGAGAGAGCTGTCGACTCCCCCGGACAGGCCCACCGCCACGCGGTGCTCACCAGGCCAGGTCTGCAGGCGCTCCAGGGCCTGGGCACCGGCTGACGTGGCGGCAATGCTGGGCGTCGTTGCCGACATGGGTGGGCAGGCATGAACGGGATTCTCTTTCCATAGTGAGGTGCCATGGGTCCCGGTAGTGATCTGGCCACCCGCTGATGCCGACCATCTTCTGGTCTCCGCAAATCAGATGGTCACTCTGGAGCGGGAGTGGCTGGCCAGCGGTTTGCCAGTTGCGGCTCTGATGGAAACGGTGGGCCAGCGCATGGCTGACTGGTTTCTGGCGCGTCGGCCCCTACTGGATTCCGGCGTGCTGGTGCTGGTGGGACCAGGCCACAACGGTGGGGACGGGTTGGTGGTGGGTCGCAAGTTGCTGGAGGCGAATGTGGATGTGCGGGTTTGGGCGCCCTTACCTCTGCGTCAGCCCCTCACGCAGGAGCATTGGCGCCATTTGCTCTGGCTTGGCGCTGCTCCCTTGCAGTCATCTCCTGATCCTGCTGAACAGGGGCTCTGGATCGAGGCGCTCTTTGGTCTCGGTCAAAAACGTCCATTGCCTGGCGATCTGGCCGATCTGCTCCAACGCAGACAGTGTGAGTCGCCGGGGCGCTTGGTCAGCCTGGATCTTCCCGCTGGCCTGAACTCCGACAACGGCTGCCCAATGCAAGGTGGCGCTGCGATTGCTGCGGATACTCTCTGCGTTGGATTGATCAAGCACGGACTCATTCAGGACGCTGCTTTAGAGCATGTGGGCCGCCTGCACCGCATTGATCCGGCTGTGCCTGTGCGGCTCACTCAGTCGCTGTCATCACCGGCGAAGCTGCGCCTGCGGGCCGATGATCTTGCTGGACTTCCGCGTCCTGCGGAGTTGCCGGCGGCGATGAAATATCAGCGGGGGCGTTTGTTGCTCATTGCTGGCAGTGAGCGCTATCGAGGTGCAGCCCACCTGGCGCTGCGAGGGGCCCTGGCCTCTGGTGCCGGCAGTGTTGAGGCCTGTGTTCCTGAGAGCGTTGCAGAACATCTCTGGCAGCAGGCTCCTGAGGTGGTTCTGAGGGCCGGTCTCTCGTCGGATCACCA